>CP133960.1:630813-946220 GCA_036251875.1 Orbaceae bacterium lpD02
TTGACTGGCCGCCGCTGCGGCATCACCCAGTGCCAGTAGCCCGATTGGGGCCAGACCGGCTAATTTGCGGGATTTAAAAAACTGCGCCTGAGTATCAAACACTTCCAGATCAGATAGTGTACCGGTGATAACCTGGTAATAATCATAGCACTTAAGTGTCTGTTTTTGCTTCATTATTTTGGTAAGTCTGCATTAATTACTGTTATATAATCAGGAATAGGCGGCGCTTCACGATAAAAGGTAACCCATTTAGCCCCTTCAGGCGTTTGTTGTTGATATTGCTCGGTAGTGATATCCACATAAAAATTAGGATCGCTTTCTTCCAGATAGGAATAAAATTCATAAAATTCTTTTTCCATATCGACACGCTTGGGGTCAGGATAACCTAGAGTAGCAAAAATTTTATCCGCTTCTTTTGAGCCTTGACCAAATATACTTTTAGCTAAAAAATAACAAATAGCTCCAAATAAAAAATTAAATACAATAGCCGAAGCAAAAAAAATTAATAAATAAAGATATTCACTTGTTACGGCCACGGATATTGCCATTGATAAAATAAAACAGAGACTAATGAAAACTCCTGTAAATTTTAGTACTGTTTTATTAATGGACTTGGTACCCTTAGTTGCCCAAGGGTGCAACCATAAACGGTGGTCAATCGGACGACGCAGGGCATAGGCAAAATAACTGCCGTCATTCCTTGGTTCAGCTACAACTTCAACCTGATCGCCATCGGTAAAAAAGGCGCGACAAAATAGCCCTTCGACTACGATATTACCGACCTTACAGCGAAAATATTGCACGCTATTTAAATAGGCAGTGGCCTCTTCATTGCTGTCGGCAAAACTTAATTGGCCAGCAGCCGCTGCTGCATCACCCAGCGCAAGTAGCCCGACTGAGGGCAGACCCGCTAATTTGCGAGATTTAAAAAATTGCGCCTGAGTATCAAACACTTCTAGATCAGATAGCGTACCGGTGATAATTTGGTAATAATCAGTGTGCTTAAGCGTCTGTTTTTGCTTCATTATTTTGTGATTCTGCATTAATTACTGTTATATAATCAGGAATAGGCGGCGCTTCACGATAAAAGGTAACCCATTTAGCCCCTTCAGGCGTTTGTTGCTGATATTGCTCGGTAGAGATATCCACATAAAAGTTTGGGTCACTTTCTTCCATATAGGAATAAAATTCATAAAATTCTTGTTCCATATCCACTCGCTTGGGGTCAGGATAACCTAAAGTAGCAAAAATTTTATCTGCTTCTTTTGAGCCTTGACCAAATATACTTTTATATAAAAAATAAACAAAAACTCCAAATAAGGGATAAGCTATGGTTGCAATAAGAGACAAAAATAATAAAAAATGAACATCTCTTGTATTAAACAATACAATTACGGCTACTAAAATAAAACAAAAAGCAATAAAGGCGCCTGAAAACTTTAAGGCACTTTTATTACCAGCTTTGGTGCCCTTAGTTGCCCAAGGGTGTAACCATAAACGATGATCAATTGGGCGACGCAGCGCATAGGCAAAATAACTACCATCTTTTTTGGGTTCAACCACAACTTCGACCTTATCACCGTTAGTAAAAAACACTCGACAAAAAGTTCCTTCAATAATACAAGCGCCTATTTTACAACGAAAATACTGTACACTATTTAAGTAAGCCATGCCTTCTTCATTGTCATCGGCAGTACTAAGCTGGCTAGCAGCCGCTGCTACATCACCCAGTGCCAGTAGCCCGATTGGAGCCAGACCGGTTAATTTGCGGGATTTAAAAAATTGCGCCTGAGTATCAAACACTTCCAGATCAGATAGCGTACCCGTGATAATTTGGTAATAATCAGCGCACTTAAGCATCTGTTTTTGCTTCATTATTTTGTGATTCAGTATTAATTACTGTTATATAATCAGGAATAGGCGGCGCTTCACGATAAAAGGTAACCCATTTTACTCCATCAGCATCTTGTTTATACTGCTTGGTGGTGATATCGACATAAAAATCGGGATCCTTTTCCGATTTATTATTAAAATAAAATTCCATAAACTCCTGCTCCATATCCACCTCTTTTGGCTTTGGGTAACCTAAGGTGGCAAAAATTTTATCCGCTATTTTGGAGCCTTTGTTTAAACCTGATTTCATAAAAAAAAAGAAAATGGTAGATAAAGTAACTATTGTAAATATACTTGTGATAGCCCAAAAAAATAATGTCGATGTTTTATACCCTTTTACAACCGCAATAATTGTAGTGATAAGACCGCAGAAAGATAAAAATAGAAAAGAAAATAGAGCATACGTAAAAGCCTCTTTATTACCAACTTTTGAGCCTTTCATTGAGTTAGGATGTAACCATAAACGATGGTCTATCGGGCGACGCAGGGCATAGGCAAAATAACTACCGTCATTCCTTGGTTCAGCTACGACTTCAACCTGATCACCATCGGTAAAAAAGGCGCGGCAAAATAGCCCCTCGACTACGATATTACCGACCTTACCGCGAAAATATTGTACACTATTTAAATAGGCGGTGGCCTCTTCATTACTGTCGGCGAGGCTTAATTGACCTGCAGCCGCTGCAGCATCACCCAGCGCAAGTAGCCCGATTGGGGCCAGACCGGCTAATTTGCGGGATTTAAAAAATTGCGCCTGTGTATCAAACACTTCCAGCTCAGATAGTGTACCGGTGATAATTTGGTAATAATCAATGCGCTTAAGTATATGTTTTTGCTTCATTATTTTGTAACCCTGCATTAATTACTGTTATATAATCAGGAATAGGCGGCGCTTCACGGTAAAAGGTAACCCATTTAGCCCCTTCAGGCGTTTGTTGTTGATATTGCTCGGTAGTGATATCCACATAAAAATTGGGATCACTTTCGTCCAGATAGGAATAAAATTCATAAAATTCTTTTTCCATATCGACACTCTTTGGATCTGGATAACCTAAAGTAGCAAAAATTTTATCCGCTTCTTTTGAGCCTTGACCAAATATATTTTTAGCTAAAAAATAACAAATAGCTCCAAATAAAAAATGAAATACAATAGCCGAAACAAAAAAAATTAATAAATAAAGATATTCACTTGTTACGGCCACGGATATTGCCATTGATAAAATAAAACAGAGACTAATGAAAACTCCTGTAAATTTTAGTACTGTTTTATTAATGGACTTGGTACCCTTAGTTGCCCAAGGATGCAACCATAAACGGTGATCAATCGGGCGACGCAGCGCATAGGCAAAATAGCTACCATCTTTTTCGGGTTCAACCACAACTTCGACCTTATCACCGTTAGTAAAAAACACTCGACAAAAAGTTCCTTCAATAATACAAGCGCCTATTTTACAACGAAAATACTGCACACTATTTAAGTAAGCCATACCTTCTTCATTGTCATCGGCAGTACTAAGCTGGCTAGCAGCCGCTGCTACATCACCCAGTGCCAGTAGCCCTATTGGGGCCAGACCCGCTAATTTGCGGGATTTAAAAAATTGCGCCTGTGTATCAAACACTTCTAGCTCAGTTAGTATGCCAGTGATAATTTGGTAATAATCAGTACACTTAAGTATCTGTTTTTGCTTCATTATTTTTTGATTCAGTATTAATTACTGTTATATAATCAGGAATAGGCGGCGCTTCACGGTAAAAGGTAACCCATTTTACTCCATCAGCATCTTGCTTATACTGCTTGGTGGTGATATCGACATAGAAATCGGGGTCCTTTTCCGATTTATTATTAAAATAAAATTCCATAAACTCCTGCTCCATATCCACCTCTTTTGGCTTTGGGTAACCTAAGGTGGCAAAAATTTTATCCGCTATTTTGGAGCCTTTGTTTAAACCTGATTTCATAAAAAAATAAATAAAAGCACTGAAAATAAAACTACCAAATGTCAATGCAGGGATAGCAATAGACAAAAAGAAGAAATCATCCTCTTCCCAACAAATATATAAACTCATCGCATTCAAAATTATTGTTAAAAATAAAAAAAAATATTTAGCATAGCGAAATGCTTCTCTTTTCCCTATTGCAGTCCCTTTCATTGCAAAAGGGTGCAACCATAAACGATGGTCTATCGGGCGACGCAGGGCATAGGCAAAATAGCTACCATCATTCCTTGGTTCAGCTACGACTTCAACCTGATCGCCATCGGTAAAAAAGGCGCGGCAAAATAGCCCCTCGACTACGATATTACCGACCTTACAGCGAAAATACTGTACACTATTTAAATAAGCAGTGGCCTCTTCATTGTCATCGGCAGTACTAAGCTGGCTAGCCGCCGCTGCGGCATCACCCAGCGCAAGTAAGCCAGCTGCTGGCAAACCGGCTAATTTGCGGGATTTAAAAAATTGCGCCTGTGTATCAAACACTTCCAACTCAGATAGTGTACCGGTGATAATTTGGTAATAATCAGCGCGGTTATGCATCTGTTTTAGATTCATTATTCTGCAGCTCAGTACGAATTACCGTAATGTAATCCGGAATAGGCGGCGCTTCACGATAAAAGGTAACCCATTTTACCCCATCAGCATCTTGTTTATACTGCTTGGTGGTGATATCGACATAAAAATCAGGGTCCTTTTCCGATTTATTATTCAAATAGAATTCCATAATTTCCTGCTCCATATCCACCTCTTTCGGTTTTGGGTAGCCTAAGGTGGCAAAAATTTTATCCGCGATTTTAGCGTTTGCTGCCGTGCCTGATTTAGCAAAAAAATAAAGAAATAAACCAAATACAATTGAAAATAAAACAGAAATACTAAACATTTTAATAAAAATATCTTTACTATAATTTGTAAATGCCATAAATATTAGCATCATAATAAATGTCGGTAGTATTAACATGGCGGAAAACTTTAAAGCCTCTTTATTACCAACCTTTGAGCCTTTCATTGAGTTAGGGTGCAACCATAAACGGTGGTCAATCGGACGACGCAGGGCATAGGCAAAATAACTGCCGTCATTCCTTGGTTCAGCTACAACTTCAACCTGATCGCCATCGGTAAAAAAGGCGCGACAAAATAGCCCTTCGACTACGATATTACCGACCTTACAGCGAAAATATTGCACGCTATTTAAATAGGCGGTGGCCTCTTCGTTGCTGTCGGCAAGGCTTAATTGACCAGCAGCCGCTGCTGCATCGCCCAGCGCAAGTAACCCTATTGCAGGTAAACCGGCTAATTTGCGGGATTTAAAAAATTGCGCCTGAGTATCAAACACTTCCAGCTCAGATAGCGTACCGGTGATAATTTGGTAATAATCTGTCATAACGTATCCTTTTATATAATATTAATCAATGGCTAGCCTAGCTAAAAATATTCGGCACCGAGTAGCCCGTTACATTAATAGATTTAGCTTCAGCATTATGCTTATTACCAATTTGTTGCTTATTTTGCTCACTGGCCAATATGCTAGCTCTTGCCAATTTTTGCCGTTCAAAATCTTGGCTAATTAGTAAGAGCGCATCGTACTCATTGAATTCACTATCGCTACTATCATCACTATCCATAACGGCATCATTTTTAACGGCGATGTGGTTTTGTTCGTCGATATGTAACACTTGCTCATTAATGCCAAACATTGATTCAAGCACGGTTTTAAATGCCTCTTTTTGTTCATAAATTTTTTGATAGGCTGTTGCGGTGCTATTTTCAGTCCCTAATGCGCTTTTTTGTAACCACTTTTCAAACTCATCATCAGTGATATACCAAATCCAGGCATCAATACATAAGGCCAACACCCCAAGCCAAAAGCCAGCGCCTAATAATAGGGTTCGCTTTGCCATATATTTAGCAGTATTAATGGCCAATACGCGGCTTAATACCGCATGACTAATACCTTTCTCTAAAGCCTTGCGTCTTATTTTATGTTCTAACCATGGAATATGGTAGGTAAATGAAGCGAAACCAGTTGTTAAGCCACTTAAACCATATAATCCTATATTTATAGAATTTAATGTTCCTATCCAATTATTTCCTTGCGAGAACGCATCACCCGCGGCTAAAGATCTTTCCCATGCAGACCAAACGCTGACCGCACCGCCTAAAAGACCAGATAAAATTTTTGTACGTCCTGCCGCCAGACTCTCACTAGCTCGTGCCACTTTAGTATATTGAGCAACAACTTCAGCAGTAATTGCCGAAAGGGCTAAGGTTGACTTAGTCATCTCGAGATCCCAAAATTCATCACTGGCTAAATCTTGTCGTTTTTGTTTTAATTTCCACCAGTTATAGGCTTCAATAATGCCAATAATAAGCGCTAAGCGCGTATCTTTGATGCCATTACTTACTTTAGGCTCTGATGTAATGCCTTTAAAGATGCCTTTAGTATCTTCTTTCCACATACCAACTGTTGATAACTTTTTATTATCTGCATTGTATGATTTGATTAAAATTTCTTGAATATTGCTACGATAGGTGTTGTTTAAAATTTGTTTAGTATTACTGTAATAGACTTTTTGTATTCTAAGAAATTTAGCATTACGCGCTAGAATTTTTTGGCGCTCTGATCCCGTGACCTCTCCAATAACGCCACCGGGTAAATTAACCTGAATTTGTCGTGGTGATTTTAATACAAAATTATTCAGCGCGTCTTGTGATCGTAAAAATGCAATAGATCCTGCTTTAGGTACGCCACAAAGCGAAAAATGAAATAGATAAGATAATGCTGTATTTGGAATTTGAGCCGTCGCACTAACAGGAGAAAAGATAATATTTGATAAACGTAAAATTGCGTTATTTATCGATAACGCGGGCTTGCTGGTAAATAGCTTAAGTAAACGGCCTTCTTTGGGCGGTTGTATACCCAATTGTTTGGCGACAGATAAGATCCCCGGCATTGCAGTAGTCGCTTCTTTGGCATTGATAAGCGCTTTTTTATAATTTTCAACGGTATTTAAAAAACCTTGGGTCTTTTTATAATAACTGGCAAGTTTACCCACTTTGGTTGATGAATAGACTTCATCAATAGTGACGTTTTCATCAGTGGTTTTTGCGTTTGCCAATAGCTGTTGAATTTCAATCAGTATTTTATCACTGTTATTGGCAACCGCTCGCCACATTAAGCCATCACTATTATCTTGGTTGGCTTTGTCGTTCGAAAACCACTCATCCATTTGGGCTTTACCCGTTTCAGTCAGTTCAAGCCCTGCGGTACTTCGTTCAACGATTGATGAATAGATAATGCCGCAGAGATTGACCTTTTGGAGCTCTTGGGCGTCGGCTTCGCTAATTTCATTATCGGCTAACGCTAAATCTATCTCTAATTGATTATCAAGCTCTTCTTTAGCGTACTCATCTAATCCGTTAACCGCTAACCACTCATTACCATTTAAATCTTGCAGATGCTGATAAAAATCACTTTGCTTTAACCAACGAATAACGTGCTTTACTCTAACTTCGGCTATCTCGCTTATTTTGGTTAGTAACCGTTGATATTGCTTGTCAAATGGTTCGGTCTGTAAATGCTTGGCATATTTTTGTTGAATTTTCGCAATATCGCTTTCCCGCGCGCGCTGATAGGCAGTTTCATTATCTTTATACCTTGCTATCATATCGGCGGCGTATTTTTCTATATGTTCAGTCGTATGGGCGAACTGTATCGCTTTTTTTTCTCTGCTAAAATTACGATAACCTGGCACACGATAATCTGCCGCCCTCGCATCACGGCGCGAAGTGCTCATATCACTGCCATATAAGAACTGCTCTCGCTCAATAATGAAAAAGTCTTGCCCAGTAAATGCCGGAAGGCTTGCATTAAATTGATCGGTATTAACAGCGATATTGGCCACGTCAAAGTAAGATTTAGGCCGACCATATAACTGCTCATACACTAAGACGGATAACTGATTGTAACTAGAGAATACCGGTAATTCAGCCGAACGCGTTATTTTTTTATCTTTCATTACCCTTTTAAAATAAGGGTGCTCGGTAAAAGGCAGTTTAAAATCATCCATCCACTCTTTTTGAATTAAAATTTGCATCGCGTAGTCATACGACTCTTTGGCATTAAACTCAAACTCGCGCTCTTGGCGGTATTGTTCATTTTTGGCAAATATTTCGGTGTAATAGCCATTTAACTCTTGTGCTATGCCAAGTGAGTCATCGATTGCTAGCAATATGGGCGTGTAGCCTGGGCTGTAATCTTGCATTGTGCTGGCTAAACGTTGCGATTGGTTTTGCTGCTTAGTCCACGGATGGCAGGTGGTATTTTTATTGAGTACGCGGTCATTAAAACCATATGCTTTACTTGTATCGCCATCATCACCGTGTTTATCGTAGCTTAGCGCATCGATGTAATTAAATCTGGGGGCTTTTGCCGCTTCTTCATCATTTAATGTGGCATTAATTTTAACCAAATGCTGGTCATCATAAGGCAATAAGCGTGTATCAAGTTGAGGGTCAAAATCTAAAACCTGTTCAATATTGCTCTGTGTGGCAATGGTCGCACTTTGGCTACTGCTGCGCCCCGCTTGCCAACTTGCGGGGTCAACG
This sequence comes from Orbaceae bacterium lpD02, assembly GCA_036251875.1. NCBI lineage: Bacteria > Pseudomonadati > Pseudomonadota > Gammaproteobacteria > Orbales > Orbaceae > Orbus > Orbus sturtevantii. The sequence goes on from CP133960.1 coordinate 639,307, forward strand.
GTTTGCATACGTTGTTCTGGCGCTTGCGCGTGCCGTTTAAGGGTCTCTTCGGTCCAAGGAAATTCACTATAAGCAATATAGATTTTTTGTTGGTACTGTGGATTTGCAATGGTGATAAATGAGTTATGGCTATTATTTCGGTTTAATTTGGGGCACAGATAATCGTTACTCTCTATTATTTCGCTCGCCGATTTAGTGGCGACAGTCGATAGCTGTTTAAATAGACGTCCTGTTTCATCAATGCTATAAACTTGCCATTTATTATTACCCATTTCAGCGGGTAAATAGACATAGAGATAACCTTCACGCAAGCTGCGCACATGATATTGATAACCTTGCTCGAGAGGGACTTTGGTGACGGAGGGTAAATTAGCCCATTGCGGTTTTTGCCGCTGAAGATAAGTCGGTACCACCGTGTATCTTACCGGTAAAATAGCCAGTCCATTGCTTTGACAACCACATGCTTTTTCTGTTTGAGCGTTGGTCATGTTATTCCTCTCTTCTATTCTTTATTTGACTAATATCTTGCCAGTTTTTTGTTGCTATTGATTCTAACCAGCGGTAATAGTCATAATGAACGGTAAAGCTTTTCGTCTGTTCAATAATGGCTGGCTGTAAATCAAAGTCTGCGCCATATGTTATGGCTAATTTTGCCCATTCAACTAATAGTGATTCATCATTGATATTTTTGCTTAGCATGCGCATAACGCAGGGCATGATTTGCCTCAATGAGCTAATCGCGTCAATATTTAATGTCGGCTCATTTAAGCGCTGCATTTGTATCAGTTGGTTATTGATCCCAATACAATATAGTTGGGTTAACTGCTCATCACTGAGCCCTAATTGACCCGATAATACTGGTTTTAGTGGCTGAGCGGTGGAATGCATTTCAAGCTCGCCAGTATAATTTAATCGCCCCCAATGGCTAATTTGCCCGGCTAATTTTGTCTGCTGATGAGGCTCCAACACATTCATTAATTGAGCAAAGATAGCGGGATCATAAAAGCGCAAAAAAAGGGTCTTTCGTTGCCGCTTTTGTATGCATAAATTAGCCAAATCACGTGCAACCTGAAGAGCCGGTGACAGGGTAAATAGCCAGGCGCAATATTGCTGGCCACAACCGGCCGATAAATATTCAGCAGATAACTGGCTCAGGGCTTTATCGACGGTGTAGCTTAATACCTGCTGCCCAAATAGATCGGTTAAATCAAGCTCAAGCAGTAAAGGCCTTTTATTTGCTTGAATAGACGGATGCATAATCGGCACAGGATGAAGTTGCCTTCGCCCTGCGCAATAATCGATGATGGGATCGTTAAGCGGTGCTAAAAAGGGATCAAGCAAGATTAAGCAGCGCTGCTGATAATGAGCCGCCTGACCTATCAGCTGCTGACTGATACGATTAGCCGCAGCCGAGCGTGTCGTTATATCAATTTTAGGTTGGTTTGCGCGCAACATGGTTGTCGTGTCCTTACTAATCTAATTCAAAAGTAGCATGCTGCTTTTGCACCTGATCATTGGCTGTTTGCTGGCAGTTAACGTTATCCGCTAAATTAATCGAGCGTTTTTGATTAGCTGGCCCCATTTTTTGCAGCGCCGCCGCTTTTATGGTGACGTTTGACGATGTGCCCAGCTCTATTCCAGAAGGATCCACTTTAATATAGGCGCCATCACTAATGAGTACTATCTCTTTACTCGCTGTAATGGTAATACTGCCGTCTACACTGTCAATCGTCACATCTTGCTTGGCGGCGATAGCCATGGCATCGTTTTGGGCTTGTAGCTCGACTTGACCTTGATTAGCCAGTAGCTTAATGCCCGCTTTATGAGCGAAGATACCGACCGCCTCAGATGAGGCTAAGGTGATGTTTTTTAGCGCGCTAATATCAGTTTGCTGCTCACTGGTTAGGCTGATGCTGTTACCGCTGGAGAGCTGGATATTTTCATCACTGGTTAAAGCCATGCCGGCTGGTGCATAGGCAATCATGCCCGCTTCGGTTAATTGGTTGAGTGCGCTTTGTAGCTGCTGTTGACTGTCGATATCAGCGGGGTGCGCCTGCGCGGTATTCGCGGCATTTTGTAGCGCTTTAGCAATCGATAAGGCGTTTTCCAGCTGAGCGATAGCACTTTGCATATCGAGCTGCTGACCTTGCGCTTGTGGTTCGCTTTGCGCGCTAAGGTATAAACCTTTGTTCGCGCTAATGGCGCCCCATTCGTCGGTGCGCAGCTCAAAGCCGGCGCCGCGTTGCTCTCTGTTTTGATTAACTAAGTGGCCGAGATTAAGCTGGCTTTTGCCGTATTCGGTCGCCAGTTTGATATGCTCTTGCCCGCGTTTATCATCCATGCGCAGTTTGTTGTTAGCCGGCGTTCGCAGCACATTGCGGTGTTTATTGATAGTCGTGACAGGGTCAGGGTGGTTACTATCATGTAAGCTATGGGCGATATACGGTCTATCTGGGTTACCACCGGTAAAGGCGATAGCCACCTCGGTACCATCGATTAAGGGGAAGTGAAAACCATAGCGGTCGCCGGCATACGGTTTTGCTAGCCTAACCCATAAGCTCTCTTCACCGCTGCGCCAGGTTTTTAAGTCAAAATCAAACTTAACCCGGTAGCGCCCCATGGTGTCAATATAGCCATAGGTGTCATTATCAGGACTGGTCACCCGCGCCGGCAGCGTGCCAGTCACTTGCGGCCACGGTAACGGTGCCGGGCGATACGGTTTTAGTACGTTATACGGCATAGCGGTAAACTTGACATGATAGGCCTCGCTGCGGTCACCATAGCACTCGGTCGCTAAAATCACTATCCCTTCACTGATGCCGTTGATCGGGCTGCCGCTAATCATCAGCCGTTGCCCTGGGGCTAAGTGGTAGTCATTGGCGTTACCGTGAATAATAATCTGTTCACTAATCTGCTGCTGATGGCGGATTTTGGCATACCAATTGCCACTCTCAATAATGTTGTCATCGCCTTTACGTTTAAAGTGCTCACCATAGCGGTAATCGGTGCCGGCGGTGGTGGTAAGTTTCGGTTGGCTGTTAACTAATGAGTATCTATCGGTTTGTGCCTCGCGGTAGTTGTCATCATGGACAATCACCTGACGCGCTACGCTTTTGCTGGCAAACTGTAAATCCCACACGCTATCACGCGCGCTATCCGCCATGCCACTCGGTAACGTGTAACCAAGACTGCCGACGTCCTCGAAACCTTGTTCGTAATCGCTTAATACTAATACATCACAGTTATGTTCGGCATGGCTTTCAAAGCGTAACCAGATCCCAACATCGGCCAGTAAGCGCTGAATAAACGCTAGGTCGCTCTCTTGCCATTGGGTGATAAACTCTCGGGCTGGGTAGCTGTCTTTTAACACTAATCGGTAATCGACGCCGGTAAAACCATGACGACGTAGCACCTCTTCCACCACGCTGACCACACTTTGGTTTTGGTAAATGGCGCTATAATGGTCATTAGCAAATAGCGCCAGTCGTGGCTGCAGTACCAGCCGATAATGCGCTTGGTCTTTATTGACCGATAGCTGAGCAAACTCGGTCACCAGCCCATATAAGGTGCGCGGCATTGCTGGTTTATCGAGTGAGCTAATGTGGGTGACCTGCGTTAGCAAGTTGGGGGCTAAGAAGCTAAACTGGGCTGGCTGGTTAAGCACGCTATCGATCGAGATATGCGGGTCAAGGCTCGTGACGATAATCTCGTAACGCCAAGGCTGATTGAGGGCTTCATTACCTTGTACCGATAGGACCGAGAGCGCGGATGATAAGCCGGAAAGTGTCAGTGCGTACTTATTATGTTGCTGGGTGCTAAGTGTACCAGTGAGTGAATCTAATGCAGTGTCAAGACCGCTGGCCATGGGGTAACTCCTTTTATCTTTATTCTGTTTTTATTATTGCTTTATTCCATTACGATTACTTTTTTAAAGCAAAAACGTAAAACAGTAAAATTACGATATTTTGCCCCAATTGGCAACTCTTTATTTTAGTTAGACAATGACTTAGTAACGCTACTGAGTAAGCGAACAGCGCAACACTATTTTGCGCATAGCGCCCATCAAGCCATGAGATGACCAATATATGAAAATAAATGCGAAGTTAGCGTTTGGTGATTAAATAAACACAATGCCGCTTTTAAACGACTGAAATTTGCACATAAAAAAGCCCAATACAAGGTACTGGGCTTTGGGTTAAGCATGAGCGTTACCTTTTGTCGTTTTGCTATTGATTTGACAGCTTATAACAAAACGGGTAATGCTCTCTTAGCTAGATTTAATCAGTGCTATACAGATAATATAAAGCATCAATCGTTATATCGTCTGCCGCTTCAATCGAGCCAAATAAGTTATTAACCATTGTTGCTCTGCCTGTGATTGTTCCGTCTTCATTAAGGTCTTTGCCTATATTAATGGCTCCACCACTATATATTGTACCGTCTGTGTTATTGAGCATATTTAGCGCAAGGTTCATCGTGTCAGCTGATTTGATTCTACCACTGTTAATCAACATGCCATTAGCGGCTATCGACATCGTACCATTGGTTTGTATCAGGCCACTATTAATTAATTTATCTTCAACACTAATCGTTAAATCGCCTTTGGCTTCAATCGTACCTGATAGGTTATTGACTGTTCCAGCTTTGCCTGCAGCAATTCCTAACATAAATATAGAATCAGGGTCTGGATTATCGTGAATTTCCAAATATTCGCCAATACTAAGCTCTCCGCCACTACTTATGTTACCCGAATTTTCTAGAGTATTTACGCCAATAGCTAAACGTTTACCTGCCTCTATTGTTCCGCTATTAGCCATTACCCCCTCGTTAGGACTAATATTATTTATATCATCATATTTTGGTTCAACAAATTTAGTTGTAGTTAAGTATATATTATATGACTTCATCTTACCGCTGTTATTTAAACTAATAGCTTCAACATCTAATACTTCACCTGCAGTGATAGTTCCTTTGTTATCAAAATCATGGGCGGTGATTGAGACATTGGAATCTACCCCAGAAGCATTAATATTTCCGGCATTAACGAAACGGCCATCTTTTCCAGTATGAGTCACATATTTTGCATCTATTTCACCTATGTTAGACATATCATGAGATTTTATGTCAACTAAATTTTCTGCCAAAAGAACGCTATCATTATTGATGGTTTGCTGACTGCGTAGGTAAAGATTCTTAGCATAAATTTCACCTTGGTTATCAATCCCTTTTTCTGCATTAATATAAACATTATCACTGAAAATAATTTTGTCATTTTCTTCATCATAATCGGAGCTATATATACCTCCAGAATTAGTAACTTTACCATTACTTTTAATCGTCACCCCTCTATTTGCACCCAATCCGATTGAATTATTTACATCACCGGCTTTTATATATATGCTATCTACATCAATGAAACCATCAGAAAGGTTAATCACCTTATCACTAGTTAAACTAACGTTCCTAGAAAAACCTAGCATAGAATTAAAATCAATACCTTGTTTGCCATTTAAATTCGTATTAGCTTTACCAGTCAACCATCTACCGGTAGTAATTTTTCCGCCTGCTGTAACATTTATATCATGTTCGGAATATGCATAATATCCAGTATTAACGTCTTTATCGGCTTGTATAGTAAGGTCATTTTTCGCTCTGAGCTTATTGGTGCTCAATACTGACTGCTTACTGGTTAAAGTAACGTTTTTACCATTAATTGTGTAATTGTTAATAATATCGTGCGAGCTACTAATATTAATGTCTTGGTTTGAGCCTTCACTAGTATCGCCGCGATCGTTACCAATAGCGGCCTTATTTATAATTTGCCCCTCTGAGGTTATGTTAATACTGCTCGTTGTTGACTCAATACCGATTTGTCCTGAACTATGATCTAAATCTGAATTACGGATACCAACGTCTACATCAGTACCGGTACTTGTCAGTGTGATATTCTTACCAGAGATACGACCACCATTATTATTAATAGTATGCTCGCTAACTAAGGTAGTATTTCCGCCTTTAAGTATTCCTGTATTTTCAATATCTTGTTTAGCGTTGATGTTAAGTTCCTGAGCTGCTTCAATAACAGCATCCCTATAATCAAAATAATCGTTATAATGATTATTTTGATTAGTAACTTTACCTTCTGCAATAATAGTGATATCAGTAGCGTTTATTAGCTTAGAGTTATTCACATCATGGGCTTGTAAAGTAAGATTTTTACCTGAGGAAATTTCACCGCCATTATTAATTTGCTCAGCACCTATCGTTAAATCGCTTTTTGCTTCAATGGTGCCTGATTGGTTGTTGACGCTTTGGGATTTGCCTGTGATTGTTCCATCATCATTAAAGTTTTTACCAATATTAAGCGCCTCACCACTAGATATTTTGCCATTACTATCGTTATTAAGTTCATTTACCGCGATGTTGAGCACTTTATTTGCTTCTATTGTGCCACGGTTAACCATTTTTCCTTCATTACTGTCACCGTTGAAAAAAGGCATCTCTGTTGATAATAACATCTCGTCATTTGATTTTAATCCGCCATTGTTATACAAATCTTGGGTTACAATAGCCAGCTCATTGTCCGTAGTGATGATATTACCATCATTATTAAATATACCATCAACTAAATATTGACCCTCTCCACTAGTAATATTACCTTGATTATCAAAATCATGACCATTAAAGTGTATGTAATGCCCTACTAATATCTCGCTGGTATTGACCATACGACCTTCTTGTGCGGTAAACACGATACTGTTTGCATTTATTTTAGATGAGTTATAGATATCATAATCTGAAGAAAATGAAAGCATATTATTCGATAAAATAGAACCGCTATTATAAATTGCTTGTTTACTATTTAAATTAAAATTGTAACCATCAATAGTTCCCTTATTATCAAATACTTTCCTTCCTTCAAGTATCACAGATAAGTTAGATTGATCTTTAATTTCACCTTCATTAACAAATTCATCAATCGTCTTAATGTGTATTTGAGCGTTATGAGCCCCCCAATCACTAGCTCGAATATAATAATCTTCTTCATCGCGATTATATTTGTTATTACTGGTTGACCGAGTATTACTGTCATGATTAACCGTTTGTTGGCTACTTAAACCAATTGAACTATTATCAATATTTATTTTGCTATCCAAACGTTGCCGTTCGTTTTCATCAGACAAATTTTCAGCGTATATTAGACCTGTATTGGTAATTTTGCCTGTAGCACCAATAAGTATAGCTCGATATTCACCATAAACACCTAAAGTGCCAGCATTTCTTACACCAACACCCGTCTCAGTACTTGACATTTTAATTTTATTGGCATACATTCCGCCTAAAGCAGCAACATCAATCGCTAACTGCGGTTTATCCTCATCGCTATAAATTTTATCGATATCTACATTGGCAGCAGAAGAACCATCATCATAAACCCATATATTGTGGTAGACATTATTTTTACCGGCAATAACCATCATTTGATTAGCATATATCTGACCATTAATATTTACTGTGCGAGCAATTAGATCGGTATAATCTTGTTCACGACTATCAAACTCACCATTAATGGTAATATTACCTTGCTCGACGTGGTAACCTTGTAGTTTGCCGTCTTCGCTGATAATCGCGCTACCGGTGGTAAGGGTTGCGCTACGAGCATTAATAAAGCCACAGCCATTACAGGTAATACCGGCTGCGTTGGCAATGACCACTTGGGCTGTTTGCCCCGCTACTTCAATTTTACCGTTCAGTTGGCTAGCATTAGCTGAGTTAATTTCATTTAAAATAACCTTAGCGCCGCCAGAGTGAGCTAAGTTGCTATTACCGGCAATATTGCCACCTAGCTGAGTGTTTGATGACTGCGCGCTGTTATTTAAAATTACGCCGTCTCGTGATACATCAAATTGGTTGTATTTATTGTGTGAAACGCCTGCTTTATTGGCTTCTTGAATATTGACTACCGTTGGGCCATTGGGACGCTCGATAATGGTCGGGCGCTGTGACTGTGCAGCGCTGTTATCACTGATGATGGTGCTCGCCTGACTGTGGGTTACGATACTCACCATACCGAGAGCCACAAAGGTTAAGAAGCTCAGTGGTTTTAATGCTGCAGTCACTTTACTATGGCTAGCGGTGCTGGTGGCTTTTTGGCTGCTGCGCCCTTCACCTTGGTGACGCTTAACGATTTCCGCTACCACCATCATGATGCCGCGCGCTTTGTTAAAAATAATACGATAAAAATGTTTATTCATAATTGATTCCGTTTGTATCTGTGTTTATTCGTGTAACTATTTACACTAAATTTGTCACCTAATAACTCCAACTTACATTAAACCCAAGGGTGACATCATTGGTTTTAAATCCTTTTGGTTTATAAATCGGCACGCCAGCAAAGCCATCATACGCAATGCCAAACACACTGCCCCGTAGCCCAATCGCACTACCGGCTAGCTTTTTACCTAATTGATATTGAGTGTTCTCGCCGGATATCTCACCGTAATCGAGACCTAAATAGAGTTCATTATTCAGTGGCGTACCCCAAGAGACTTCATTACGCACATACCAGCCATTATCGGCGGTTAAACTACGCTCACCATCAAAGCCCCTGACCGTCCATCGCCCACCGATTGAAAAACGCTCCGGCGGCGTTAACGCACCGCCTCTCGTAAATTGGCTTTGATAATCGAGGTTATAACGAAAGCGCTGTTGCCCAACAGTGAACGGCATATTGATAAACAGATTTAGATTGAAAATGTCAGATAACGCTGTGGCGTAACCGCTGCGCTCCTCTGGCGCTTGATGCGCCCCAAACCAGCGCACGCCTTTTTTATAACTGGCGCCCATATATAAAGTCAGGGCGTTAAAGTAATGACGGTGATTAATCCCCAGTAACCAACTGGTGGTTTTACGCTGTTGCACTTCGATTTCAGTATCTTCCACGTAGTTATGCGATTCCCTAAAGTTAAGCCCATAACTTAAGGTGGTTTTTTGAGTGGCATTACGGTGAATAACGCGGCTAAGTTGCACATTGGTATTGCGGCTACGACCACTGTATTGATAATCGGGTCGGCCGGCGATATTTTGATGATAGTTGTTATTGCTCAGTGAGGTGCTTAAGGTCCAATAGCCGATGGGCACCGAGTATGAAAACAGGTAGTTTTTTGAGCCGTATTTACTGTTGCCTTCTAAATCATGGCCACCCGAGACGTAAAACGAATCACTGATCCCCAGTGGATTGTCCAGATAAAGCGTTAATCCCCCTTGGTAACGTCCCGTCTCTTTAGAGCCAGAATCATCGAGTGACATGCCAATACGCCAGTATTTTGACTGAGTGCGGTTAATCACAATATCACTCTCACCGGCTTCTTTGCCGGGAACCAGCTGGATATTGGTATTCACCGTTGGAATACGCTCTAAGTTCTCCAGCCCTTGCTCAATATCACGTAAATTAAGCAGCTCGCCCTTGCTAATCGGTAACGCCGTGTATAAACGTGCACGCGTGTCGCTGCCTTCGGTGTAATAGATATCACTGACCGTGCCTTTGACCACTAATAAGGCTAAGGTGCCGCTGCTTAAGTCTTGCTCAGGAATCACGATTCGGGTGGTGATATAACCGTAACTAATAATGCGATTTTGTAATTCAGATAATAAACGATAAATACCTTTACCACCTAAACACTGGCCTTTGGCTTGGTTAGATAACACCGATAACGGCAAGGTAAACGGTAGCGCCTCTCGGCCACGCAGTTCAACGTCATTAATCACAAAACAGGGTGACTCAGTTGGAAAGGTGATTTTACGTGCACTGGTTAACCCTGACTGTAAGCGAATATCAGGACGAACGGGTGATAAACGATTTTGTAAGGCTTTTTGTTGCTCTTGCTGATAAATTAACTGTTGGTTACTTATCGCGTTTTCCGTTTCTGTCGGTAATGGTGCGGCTAGCGTATAAAACGGTAAGGCTATCAGGCTACATACTCCGCCAACATAACCTAACCAACTAAATGATGTTATTGACATATTTGCACTAAATTTAAGGTTAATTTACAAAGATGCAAATCTTATTACAATAGTGAATAAAAATAAAACAATTTTACAATTCAAATTACTATTAATTTGATTAATTGACGTGCATACATGACGATCAGGTTGCTGATGCCAGCATTTGATGGCTATCGTTTATTGGCTAGCGATAGGTTTGGATTAAGGCATTGACTATCGTTGCGATAAATCACTCATTAGCCAATAAACCACTTCATTGCCAGCTTAAAAAAGAGTATATTACGCAACCAATATTTTGATTTTACTTACTAATGGTATCGACTTAATAAACCATGCTCCTAACTATGTTCCCGCGTTATTTAACTGTTAAGCCTTTCCTGACTCGGCCGGTGCTTTATTACGGTTTATGTTTAGCATTTTCATCTTGGTTTGCCTTTTTTATTGCGGTAACGGTTGATTTGCCTAATCCATATTGGGCGGCAATGCCAGCTTGGGTTATTTTCCAACCTACGCGAGGATTGTTATTAGAGCGGGCGATTTACCGTTTTGTCGGTACGTTTATTGGTGCGGCGATTGGATTTGCGATTTTACTTATTCCCCTGCCACCGATTGGGCAGCTGATCATCTTTACCGTGATTATTGGTGCAACCACCACCTGTTCGCATATTTTTAGAGGAACGATTGCTTACGGTTTTTTTACCACTGGATTAACCCTAGCGATTGTAATTATTCCGTCGATAATATCGCCTAACGATGCGATTAATCTGGCTATTTCGCGCGTAGTATGTACTTTTATTGGTTGTATTGTTGTGACGATTATTTTAGCGTTATTTACGCCTAAATTCCCGATTCGGTCGTTCTATCAAAAAATTCACTTATTAACCAGTGATGTTATTTTTTATTCAAATCAAATCATTAGTGCAGAAAGTAAAGAAGAGTGCCAAGATATTGAACAGACAATTCTGGCGAGTATTAATGATATCAATGACAATGCGGCAATTGCCGCCGCCGGTTCGGTTAATAAAAACCGTAAGTTACGCTATATTGATGCGATTGTGGCAGCCTCTTTAGATGTTATGGCGGCGAGCCGAGCAATATTAACGCGTAATCAACGAGAAAACGTCTTACCCAGTGAATTTAGTGACGACTTATTACAGCTATCAAAACAGATCAGCCACAAACAACCGTTTAACATTGCAGATTGTGACTTCTTTCGCAAATGGCAATTAGATAATGCAGAGCTGAAGCCGGAAATCAAACGCTTGCTTTACACCATACAGCAGTTATTAGCCGCGGAAGATGCACTACTAAATAATGTTGAACAGCACCGAAGCTTTATTAGCCAGAACTACTCTTCGACGCTATTATTACCCCATCGCGATTGGTATATGGCACTCAATATTGCCCTTATCACCTGTTTTATCGTGTTTAGTGTTAGTTTATCTTGCTATCTTAGCGAGCTAAATCTGGCGGAACAAGTGGCATCAGGGATCAGTATTTTTGCAATTGTGTTTGGTTCATTCCCCTTACCACAAAATAATGCCCCTAAATTATTTGTGGGGGTATTTAGTGGTGTAATGGTGGCAATGGTTTACCGCTTTTGGGTACAACCTTATATTCCTGACACATTTTGGTTATTAACTACCCTTATTCCGTTTTTATTGTTAGCCGGGATTTGCCGCGCCCATCCCAAAACCGCGATCCCAGCGATTGATGCGAATATGGCATTTTTATTTGCGGGTCATATCGGCATGCCGGCCGCCGATGCCTTTACAATCTTGAGCACAGATATTATTTATGTACTCTGTGCCGGTATTATTTGTGGCATGTTTATTCTGCTACCGCGAAAACCGGATAGCCAAGCGCTTAATGCCATTTTATCCATCCAGCGCGATCTTGATCGCATGATTACCAGCCAGAGTTTGGTTAATAAACATTGGTATCAGCAATCGACCCGACAATTATTACGTCTAATGCTGCATTTAAGCCGCGCAGGTAAATTAGGTGATGGCGCACCCAATGGTTCATTATCAACGTTGAATGTGGGTTATGCGATTATTATGCTACATGCCAAGCTAGAACAAGCAAAACATGACCACACTCACTATATTCGCATTAAAACGATACTGTATATTTTATCGCTAAAGCCGAAGGGAAATTTAGCCATAATTAAAACGCTTAATGAACAAATTCAGCATATAGAAGATAGCGATATTCGGCGTATAACCGAGATGCTGATTGATTCATTAACAGAAAGCCAACCATTTTTTGCCTATATTAATGAACTTAAGAAGAAATCGACCTAATGGTTGCTGCGAGATGGTTAAAGTTGCACTAACCAACGCAGTAACAGCGGCATGATATGCCGCTGCATCACTATTTAGTCGAGTTTTGGATGCTGATCGATCAGATTTTGGCGTTGCTTTTGCAATTGATCAATTTGTGATTCAATATCTTCAACTTTCTGCTCGATATGATTAAAGTGCTCAGATAAGATCTCTTTCGCTTCAGAGCGGTCAGATGCGGCGGGAGTTGCGCCTCTAAGCGGTTTATTGGCGGTTTCTTTCATTTTAAAACCAGTAATAATACCAATAACGGCAACCACCATTAAGTAAAAGGCAGGCATATATAAATTCCCGCTCTCTTCGACTAACCAGGCGGCGGCGGTCGGTGTAAGACCAGCAATTAAGACCGAAATATTAAACGATATCGCCAAGGCACTATAACGCACGTTGGTTGGAAAGATAGCCGGTAATATCGAGGCCATTACGCCAATAAAGCAGTTCAATATCACGGCAATAATTAATAGGCCTAAAAAGATAAGCGCGATAATATCGCTGGTGATCATTAAAAATGCCGGATAAGCAAAAATAAACAGACAAGTACTGCCGCCAATAATAAATGGCTTACGACCGATCCGATCACTTAATAGCCCGATGAACGGTTGAACAAATAGCATCCCAACCATAATGGCAATGATAATCAGTACGCCATGATCGGTGCTGTAATGAAGATTATGTGATAGATAGCTTGGCATATAGGTCAGTAGCATATAGTAGGTCACATTAGTGACAATCACTAAGCCGACGCAAATCGACAAGCTCTGCCAGTATTTAGTGAAAATCTCTTTTAATGACAACGTTGCAGGCTGGTCAACACTATTTTCTGGTTGCGTTTTTTCCATATTATCGACGTGCTGTTGAAACGCGGGGGTTTCTTCTAACGCATGGCGTAAATATAAGCCGATAAAGCCGAGGGGTAATGCTAAGAAAAACGGAATACGCCATCCCCAATCATGAAACTGTTCATCACCAAATAAGCTAGACAGTAATACCACCAAACCAGCACCTAATAAAAATCCAGCAATCGAGCCAAAATCTAACCAACTGGCCATAAAACCACGCTTGCGATCGGGTGAATATTCCGCAACAAAAATTGCGGCACCTGAGTATTCACCACCGACCGAAAAACCTTGTGCCAGCTTTGCCAGTAATAATAAAATCGGCGCCCATATGCCGATTGTTGCGTAGGACGGGATAAGACCGATACAAAATGTACTTAACGCCATAATCACAATGGTAATTGATAGGATTTTTTGCCGACCAAAGCGGTCGCCTAACATACCAAACACGAGTCCACCGAGTGGCCGAATAAGGAAAGGCACTGAAAATGTCGCCAAGGCGGCAACCATTTGCACGCTTGGAGAGGCGCTGGGGAAAAATACCTGACCAAGGACATAAGCGAGAAAACCATATACCCCAAAATCAAACCACTCCATGGCATTACCTAATGCGGCGGCGGTAATGGCTTTTTTAAGCTTACTGTCATCAATGATCGTAATATCATTGATATTTAAGGGGCGATTGCGGGTCTTTTTACTTTTTTTCATGATAGATAACCTTTATGAATTTTGTCAAAAGCGCTATTTAATAACCAAGTGTACGGATAAACATTACAGCTAACGATTAAGCAAGAAAAATAACCTGTTACATTCCACCTAGTATAGGTAATACAAGCTGCATAAAATTTAATTATAATTATAGAAGAGAGTAAAAAAACTAACTGTGATAGTGTGTTATAAACAAAAATTACCGATCTGCTTAACACAAAATAATTTTATTCTGTTAAAGACAACCGAGCTAGTATAGCAAAAGCAGCGATTGCTGTAAAATTCAATCACAATGATTTAATTGAATATTTATGATCAACTCTGTTAGTTTAGGCGAGTGACGCCTACCGTTAACCATTGACAGCCAGATAATAATTAACTTAACGAGATGCACATCGTGACTTAATATGATAGCAAGGGCTAGTTAACTTGGTATATTTTTGTATAATAAAAAGCGTACTTAAATAAGGATTATTATGAAACTCATTATGTCTAATTTAAAAACCCACAAAGTGATGATACTGGCGGTGATATGCATTGTATTAATCAGCTTGTTACCCATATCAAGCCTCGCTTTAAAATTGAATATAACAAAATTAACCGCTAGCCAAACGCTGATTTACACGATTGAAGATTATATCAAAGCGACGCTCATTTTTATTATTGCGGTTTGGGCGCTATTTCATTTTTATAAAAATAATAAAAGCCATATTAATAACTTCCTCAAAAAACATTTTTTAATTATTAAGGGCTTTGGCATATTATATGTGGCTATTTTGGCGATTGTGCCAGTATTAAAAAGTTCACTGGCCGTTTATGGTCAATTAAGTCCTTATCACCATATTCTGATCTATTTAGTTGTGGTTATTGTCTTTTTTTGTGTTTTTATTTCAAGCTTTGATGAAAATATTATGCAGAAACAATTCCGTTTTGCGGAAATATCGGTCTGCTTTTTCCTATGTATTCTGGGGTTGGCGCTATTCTTCTTCCTCATGCAGAGTCCAACATAACCACCATATCAATATCACATTTACTGTAAGGGGTGATCATGCCACAAATGAATGCTTGGCTATATAGCAATAACACCATAAAACTGGCTAGAAAAGCGATCCCGACCGTTGGGGAGCACTCGGTATTAGTCAAAAATAGCGCAATCGGCCTTAATCCGGTTGATTGGAAGCTTATTGCCGGCAACCTAGGCCATTTTAATGAAAACCTGATCCCCGGCGTCGATGGTATGGGAACGATTATCGCGGTCGGTAAACACGTGCCACAGTTAAGAATCAATAGCCGAGTGGCCTATCATACCGATTTACGCCAAGACGGTAGCTACAGTGAATATACTTTAGTTGATGGCCGAGCATTAATTCCGGTACCTGACGGCATTAGTGATATTGCCGCGGCAGCCTTCCCCTGCCCCGGTTTAACCGCTTGGCAAGCGGTACAAAAGCTCCCACAATTGAGCGGTAAGCGCATTTTAGTTAATGGTGCGGGTGGCGCGGTGGGCAGAATCATCTGCCAATTATTAATCGCACTCGGCGCAAAAGTCTATGCGGTCGCGAGTGAAAAGCACCATGCCCTATTAAGCCAAATCGGTGCGGTGCAGTGTGTGGATTATCACCATCGCCATTGGCTAGATGCGCTATCTACAATACGGTTTTATGCCGCATTCGATATGGTCAATGGTGAGAGCGCTGCGCGTTTAGCGCCATTGCTGGAGTATTATGGCCATCTGGTAAGCATCCAAGATCGAGTCGATAAATCGCCCTTACCGCCCTTTACCGCAAGCATTTCACTACATGAAATTGCCTTAGCCGCCCAGCATGTGTATGGCTCAGATCAGCAGTGGCAACAGCTTATGCAAGCCGGTCACCATTTGCTGCAGCAAATTCAAGTCGGTGCCCTTAGTTTACCGACTATCGAATCGGTGTCATTTAAACAAATCGATAAGGCCCTAGACAACCTAAAAAACCGTAATGATGGCACCAAATATGTCGCGTTATTCGATTAAGATCACGCTACAACGCGTATTGATAAGCAATTTGTTCAATAAATTGTTGTAGCTGCTTATTGGCGGTTGGTTTACAAATCGAGACAATATTGAGCATCGCGCCTTTATCCCAGAGTTCGGTATCAAAATGGCTCACCTCTTTATAAGGCTGAGCAAATAGGTGGGTGGGCAAAATACTCCAGCCCCCCTTATTATTTAATAACTGTTTTAGTAACTCGATATTGGTTATTTTTTGCCGCTGGTCAGAAATAGTTATCATTTGGCTCAATTGCGGACATAACTCAGTAAATGGCAGCAGTTGATTGGTTGATGCCAGCTCAAGCATGGTGACTTTGCCCGACTGATGAGTGAAAAAGTGCCGATTGGCATAGATGCCTAACTCGATAGTGCCAATTGCATACCAGGTAAAATCAGTATTGATCATGCGATTAAGCGCGGGATAAATGCCAATATCGGCCTGATCGTCAAGCAGCATTGCTTCTGCCTGTGAGCGATCGATATTGAGTAGGTTTAACTCAATTTTTTGCTGGGCAAAATGGTCAAGAAGCCGTTCAATAAACGCTTGAGGAATAAAACAATCATAGCAAATCGTGACCGTTTGCTTTAATTGCTTAGGTAGCTGCATGGCAAATTGGTCAAAAATGCTGGCTTGCTGTAAAAATAGACAAGCCTGTATATAGAGCTGCTTGCCTTCTAAGGTGAGTTCTAATGGTTTTTTACAGCGAATAAACAGTTCATAACCAAGGTTGATTTCTAACAAACTGATTAATTCACTCACGGTGGTGCGATTTTTTTTTAATTTACTGGCTGCTTTAGCTAGGTTATTGGTTGCACAAACAGCCACAAAAGCCTCGATTTGCGCCAAGGTAAAATGAATAGTCGACATAGCTTATTTAACCTAATGATGGGTTTCCCTACCTTAACTGATTTGAGAAAAAATACAATCTCACTTAAGCTATTTTTACAAATAAATAGCGACGTTATTTGTAAAAATTGTTAGTTAAATAGTAACCTAATGTGTAATGCGACGGCTCGCTGAGTAAATACCCCAGCGCGTTATTATCGATAGACACAAATGTGGAGAATAAAATGAAATTAAAACCCTGTTTAGCACTGTTATGCTTAGCGATGACCTTACCTTCGCATGCACAAAC
This sequence comes from Orbaceae bacterium lpD02, assembly GCA_036251875.1. Taxonomy (NCBI): domain Bacteria; kingdom Pseudomonadati; phylum Pseudomonadota; class Gammaproteobacteria; order Orbales; family Orbaceae; genus Orbus; species Orbus sturtevantii. Next base: position 656,366 of record CP133960.1, read on the forward strand.
CAGCAACTGTGGCATTGAAAACTTAACTTGCCCAGCGGTTATTGACCAAAATTTGCCGGCGGCAAAAGATATGTTAACCTGGAGCCAACAAGATCGGGTAGTTGGATTTAGAAATACCTATCGAACTTATGCCGGAGATGTATTTAAAGCCACCAATCCGCAACCGATCCCGCAAGATTTAAAAGATTTGACTAGCATCAGCTACCAGTTTGATGGTCATGCTTATAGCTTAAATGACTATATTCAACGTAATGATGTCACTGGCATGATGGTGATTAAAGACGGCAAAATCGTTTGGCAATATTATGGCAATGGCAATGATGACACCACGCTTTGGACTTCACGCTCAGTCGGTAAGTCGGTGGTGTCAACCTTGGTTGGGGTGGCGTTAAAAGAGGGTAAAATAGCCGATTTGGATGACTTAATCATCAAATATAACCCTGATGTTAAAGGCACCGTGTGGGAAAACGTCACCGTTAGGCAACTATTACAGCATACATCGGGCGTTGAATGGGGCGAAGATTATACTGATCCCCATTCTGATTTTGCTCAGTTAACGTTATGTGAAGCCGGTGATGACGTGTATAACTGCGTCAATAACTTAATTAAATCACCGAGCAGAAAGGCTTATGCCAAACCGGGCGAAGCGTGGTCTTATTCATCCGGCGGGGCTTGGTTATTAGGCGATACCTTGGAAAAAGCAACCGGAGTACCGATTGCCACTTACCTGCAAGAAAAGATCTGGCAACCTTATGGTATGGTTAAAGATGGAGTATGGCAGAGTTATCAGGTAGGCAAACACGATGTGGGGGCTCATGGCTTTAATGCCACGCTTGAAGATTGGAGTAAGTTCGGCTTATTTATTGCTAATAATGGCGTATTACCGGATGGGACCGCGGTACTGCCAGATAATTGGGTGAAAGAGGCAAGAACATGGAATCAAGCCAAAAACTCAATCACCGCCCGCCATCCTGATGGCGCTTATGGCTATGAGTGGTGGAACAATAGCCTGCCAGCCAATCTTAGCGATAGCGTGAGCAATAAACTAAAAAGTAGCGATACGCTATGGGCATTGGGTATTTTTGGTCAAATAATTATGGTCAACCCTGTGGAAAATTTGGTTATTGTGCAATGGTCAGCTTGGCCGAAAGCAGAGCCTTCGTTTGATGCCCAACCATTAGAAGCATCATTAATGTTTAATGCGATTGCCGATAAGCTATAATTTGAAGTATCCATTTGGATATTGCAGTTGATGCAATATCCAATTTTATTCATAAGAAAATGCTAATGTTACCGAGGTATCGGCTATTCCAGCAGTTGCTGCTGTCACGTCCTCAGCTTGTCGATAAAACACCTTAAAATTAGCGACCTTATCAATACCAGCATCAACATTTATCGCTACTGTTGAAGGTGCACCTAAATATGAAACTGATTGAACGGCTCCGCTTGTTACATAACGTATAGCCGCAACAATTCCTGTCGCTCGATTTTCTTTGCTAGAATTTATACCAATATGGTAATAATGGTCAGGTTTATATTGATTATCTTGTAATCGGACTTTAATATTTTTCTTTTCTAAACAAGAAAATGTAAGATTAAAATCCATAGCGTTGTTGTCAGCGCCTAGCATTTTTAGAGGTAAAGCTCCAAAATCAAATTCTGTTTGCGAAGACGTTACACTGCATGTTTGTTGGGTAACCTTTCCGGTGATATTAACTGTTATAGTATCGTCAGCATAGCTTACTGCACTAAGTAGCATCATGCTTAATAATGTGAAAATTAATTTTTTCATCATATCCTCTGCTAAAAAATTTATTGATAAATAAATACTAAATCAACAACTGCATTTGCCTCACCAGCAGTTAGTTTTTCATTCGTTCTAACATATTTGAAAGTAAACGTTGGCGAAAACGTTTTCTGCCCCTTTAATCTATTTTGACTTATGTTAATGACCGTGTTTAACGTTTGTAGGGTCTCACTACCGGTGTTGGTAAGATCTGCAAAAACCTGTACTCCAATCCCCTTTGCCGTTCCGCTTTTTTCATCCTTAGCGCCAGTCAAAAAAACTGTATTAGTGTTGTTAGCCGTATCACTTTGATCTCTAATCTTCACCGCTGGCCAACTATTTAGGGGACAATCCAGTGTTACCTTTCTGGTAAATGATTTACTATAGTTCTCTCCTGGTTTTAACAGTTGAAACTCAGCTATATCAATTTCGCCGAAGGGAAAGTTACTAGCCATTTTGTCGTCAATAGTGCAAGTAGGTGCAGTAATAGTAAGAGTGCTTGCAGGATAAGCAATACTATTGAGAGTATCATTATTGCTACTAGTGCATGTTACTTCTGTTGCCAGTTGTTCTTTATACTCTAGTAGATTATAAGAACCTGCTTTTATTCCCACTGCTTCAGGTAAATAAATGAATATCCATTTTTTATCTCCATAACTAATCCCAGTCTCAGATACAGTAAAATTTTGCGGTTGATCAGAAATAGGGCCTGGTGTAGCTATAACATTATTAAATATTTTTCTCACTAATTTAATATCTGTAATAACACCAATACCTGGAATTCCGCTATTTTGAATTGGATAGATAGAATTATCGTATGAATAAGTACCTATTAGATCGGGATTTTTAAGTTTAATTGATATATTGTTAATTATCTCATTTGTATCTGTTGTATAACATATGTCCCCTCCAGTGCCAGCTCTAATGCCCAGTTCCACCTGCGTTTTAGAATCAGAAACTTCCGCTGTTTTAATCGTTCCACCTGTTGACTGATGCTCTGCTTTATCCTGCACCAACTTTGAATAAACTGGCATGGAAAAAATAGTTAATAGGCTAAATAATAGGCTAATAATTGGCTTATTGTTGTTCATAAATATTCCTCTTTTTATTGCGCGCATTGAGCGGTAATAAACTTAATTGCATCTTCAGCTGAGTCAGTAGGCAGTTGATAGTTAATATGACACTGTTGCTCGTCATTAATCCCCCACTTAGCGGTAACATTACCACTTTCTGGCATACCGCTTAAGTAGACTTCGCCATTATCGGCCACAATACCACTATTGTTTGGCACCACATCATTGCCGTTATCATCGACTAAGCTAACAACGGTACCAAATGGCAACGCCTTACCGTCTAAGCTTAAGGTCATTAATACACGGTAACCAATACGGGTATTAATTTTTGCCAATACCACCGCGCCCTTAGTTGGTACCACGGTTACTTGACTATTAGTGACATCGACATTGCCCGCTAATTCACTTACATCAATACTAATGCGGTTTTCAGCATAAGGGGAAAGATAGGGCTTAATGGCATAGCCCCAAGCATTGGTTTTAATACCCTGCGAATTTTGTATGGCAATATTCTTTGCCCCTGAAGCGGTAACTAAGGCAATGGTATCGCCGACAGGTTGTGACAATGTCACACCATAAGGGTGAGCAATAACTGCCCCTTGTATGCCATAATTAAATCGCTCGCTATTTGGTGTATAACTATAGCCCATATTAATATTAGCATTACTACCTTGATAACCAAGATAGGCATTACCACCAACCGAGTGGTCTTGCTGATCATAACTTTGTTGTGCTGAGTAACTTAAATTGCCCTCTAAATTGCTACCGGAAATCCCTGTTTGAATCGTCGTATTGCCTTTACCAGTATAATTAACACTTGACGACATATAATTACGCGTCGATAACCACTGACCAAGTGGAATACTGACATTAAACGTAACTTGATGCGCATTAGTATGACTGCGCGTTGAATTGGTGTAACCATATGATAACCCATAAGATACCGAGTTATATGACACATTATAGCCGGCGCTAATATTGCGATCCTGACCGGCAGTGTTCCAGTAATCTTGTTGATAAGCGCTGATATAGACACTACCATAACTGGCTAAGGATTGATTTAAGTTGATTTGATAGCGTGAACGTCTATTATCATCCGTATTTAAATGGGTGTTTTCATTAGCTTGATAAAAATCATAAAAGCCATTCGCTGAGTAACGCGTGGTATTAAAACTAATCGTTGAGTTGGTTTCTTGTACGGTTTTGGTATATTGTAGGCGATAGGCTTGACCGGTTTGCTTTTTCTCTTCAAAGTCAAAGCGGGTTGAGGCATGTTGCGCATCGACAGACAGCGCACCAAAATTACCTAAATCAAAGCCAAGACCGAAAGCATACGATTGATAATCACTAGAGAATAACCCGCCACCGTAAGCCGTTATATTACCTGGTAAACCGTAACTGATAGTGCCTTCGACAAAATTAGGCTTTTTAGTATTATCCGAGTTCGAACGGTACTTACCGGCGGTAGCCGAGTACTTAAGGCTACCTTGGCGCTGCATAACCGCCAGCGAGGAAAAAGGCACCTCAAATAACTGTTTATTACCGTTCTCTTCCTCAACCGTAACCTCTAAGTTACCACTATATGAAGTTGGGTATAAATCATTAAACACAAAAGGGCCTGACGAGACGTAGGTTTGGTAAATGATCGAGCCATTTTGCCGTACGGTCACTTTGGCATTACCCTGGGCAAAGCCGCGCACCACTGGCGCAAAGCCGCGTAAGCTATACGGTAGCATACTTTCATCCGAGGTTAACTTAACGCCAGTAAATTGAAAACTATTAAAGATCTCGCCAGTAGTGCTTACTTCACCGAGCGCTAGCTGTGATTTAATTGGCTGAAGATCGCGCTCAACATAGGTATTAAGACTATTCCATTTACTTGAATCATCGCTATGCTGGTAAGTCGAATTATTACGTAAACGCCAGGCCCCTAAATTAGCGCCGCTGCGTAAAGTTACAAATTGGTTATCTTGATAACTTTTATTACCGTTATTTTTATACCATGACCGCGCCCCTGTCAGGCTATAGTTTAAAATAAGGGCTGGCATACCTTGATCATATAAGGTCGGGTCAATACTGCCGCGAATATTACTATTCATCGCGATTTGCGGAATGTTAATTTTAAGAACTTGCTGCGAAAAAACAAATTGAGTCGTGGCAAATTCAATATACTGGTTAAGATTATCAATTGTCGCGTTGTTGGCTAACTCTTTTAAAGTGGGAATAACGCTAGTTTTTACCCCCCACTCAGTCAGCATCTGCTTAGTTAATACAGGCTCTAATTTGTTGTCATTATCTGATTTAAAATCAATCGTTTTAGTACCGACCGTTTTATCATTAACGATAATATTAACTGTATACTCTCCGGGTAACTGACCGCCTGATACCGAAAATTGCTCTAAACTTTGTAAATCCGCAAGATTAAAGCCATCAATATTGCTAAGTGCACTGGGATTAAAGTAATCTTTAGCATAAACCCGGCTTGCGTTAAGCCCCATCACCGACATCGTCATCAGTAATGTTATATAAGATGCTAATTTATTAAGCCTATACTTATCCTGCAACACAGTTATCTCACTCTCAAAATTATGGGTAAACTAGGTCAATACCTATTTAAAATATAATATAATTAAATCTATCCAGTTAGTTTTTGCAATATGGTTCTACCACGCTTATCTATCTCAATTTAGCTTTTGCGATGCAACGGATGTGGTGCCGCCAAAATCATTAATCGCGCTCCACTCGACTCGGTTACTCGCCTTAGGTTTTACTGGCCAGGTTGCCTGACTAAATGGTGCGACAAAACCAGCATTATCGACTGCCTGACCGTTAAATTTCAGCTCAGATAAATTAATATAATAGGCAGTTGGATTGTCGGCAATTAATGCCTGTTTGGCGGTGTCTACTTTAAAGGTTAATTTTTCATAAGCGGCACTGGCGTCTTTTTCTTGCAAACCTTTTGGTCGATAAATCAGTTTAATTTGGGTATTAATCGAAATATTTAGTGTGTTTTGCGCCTCAGGGTTTGACGGCGCGATGCCTTTAACATTTAACCAAAATAACGACTCGTGATCTTGAGGTAAATTATTTTTTGTCAGCACCACTCTTAACGCGTTAGATGATTTGCCCTCTAAGCGAAAAAGCGGCGGAGTAACAATAAAATTAGGCGCTTTTTTATCGTTTAAACTGACCCATGATTGCACCAAATATGGATTAGTATCGGGATTACTCACGTTGATGGTAGACTCATTTTTATTACCATCAAAGATCAAGCGCGTACCACTGAGTACCAACCCCGCATAGGCGTTTAATGACTGGACTGAAAAAGCCAACATCACAAAGGCCATAATAACTTTACTCTTCATCTAAACACTCCTACTGTTTTAATCTATTTAATTTTAATAATCATTGCGATTGTGTTTTGCCATTTCACTCGCTTTTGTATCGATAATTAGCTTTTTTGACAATTAATAATCTTTTTTTATTTTTTAAAACTTAAAAAAATTATAAAAACAAATAAACACTTTTTAAAAAATAATGACGCAAATAATAAAGCATAACGGTATAATTACAACGTCAATTTTCTGAAATAAATTGTAAAAATATAGTAATACGTAAGTTTTTTAAGAGTAAAAAATGGTGAAAAGTAAAAAACTTACATATAACCAAATAAGTTATTAATAAAAGACGTTAAAAAACGTTAATTCAACCGTAAAAAATAACTATTAGTTATATATTAAAAATACGATAGCCTCATTTTAATATTACTAAAAATGAGGCTATAAAGTACAAATATCATATTGCATAAGGACTAATTAGAGCAATTAAAGACTAGTATCAAAAAAATTTTTATATTGATATAGCTTTCCTTTTACGTTAAATCTAGTTTACAAAATATGTATTTGCACAAATAAGAATTGACGAAGTAATAACTTAGCTATACGTGACATTCATTGTAACAGTACCTGCTACTTTACCACTTTCAATAGCTTTACCTTCTTCAGCATCTGCTATTCTAACTAAGCTAAATTTAAAAACTGGAGTATCAGTGACTTTAACAGGAGTATCCATACCATTAGTAAGAATGGTTTCTGAATCGCCTGTACTTTCTACCGCAATTCCTATCTGTTTTTTAACATTTTCGCCGCCTTCTGATAATGCAAAATACTGATTATCTTTACCGATAGGAGTGCCTACAAATTTAATAGATGCGTTAGTTAATGCATTACAATCGTTGAAAGAAACAGTAGCCTCTTTTCCATAAGACGGTTTATCCAACACAAGTTCAGATGGACTATGTGTACCGAAATCAATATTAAAAGGAGTGTCTTCATTAACGCTAAGCGAGCCATTAGCATATTCTTGACCACCAATAAGAATTTTACAGGTTGAATCTTGAAATGTTGCTGATAAATTAATCTTTACACCATTCTCTATACCAGCAGCATATGCTGTTGTTGTATTAACTGCAGCAAAACCCATTGCGGCTAAAATTGTAGATATTAATAACATTTTCTTACTGTTCATTATGTTTTCTCATTTAATTAGCATTTTTAAATGCAAAAGTTAATTTATTTATCGGCCATCGATAAATAACGGCATAATATTAAACCAAAATAGTATAAAAACAAAACATTTATAGATAAATAAATGTAAAATTAACGTAATAAAGTTTAAATATTATTTAAAAAGCGAATTTTGATGCTTTTGCCAACACTATAATACATTTTTTTTTATAAGCAACTCATTTTATTAAATATATCAATTTATCTCCTCTCGCAGCCTAGACTAAAATAGCGCAAATAATAGAATAATGGCCATTAATTAGCCCTGAGACCATATCGATTAAAGGTTATTTGGTTAGTTAAATGATGATAGTTAAATGGTAGTAGTTAAATAGCAGTAGTTAAATGGCAATAGCAAAGCTTGCTAAAGCGTGATTAGTGCGGGTAGCTTGAGTAGTTAATATAAATCAAACACCTATTGAGCAAGTGTTTGATTGTTGGCTAAGGCATAAATTAGCTTAGATCGATATATAAATCGGCAGCCGTGGCGGCGATCACCTCTTCAACACAGTATTGCGGGTTGACTTCAATTAAGCTCAATCCAAAATCGGTGACCTTTATCACGCCCATTTCAGTAATAATCAGATCAACGGCATTAACTGCGGTTAAGGGGAGTGAACACTGTTTAAGGATTTTAGCGTTGCCTTTTGAGGTGTGTTCCATCGCCACGATCACTTTTTTAGCGCCGGTCACTAAATCCATGGCGCCGCCCATGCCTGGCACCATTTTGCCGGGGATCATATAGTTGGCAATATTACCTTGTTGATCGACTTGTAGCGCCCCTAAGACCGATACATCGACGTGCCCGCCTCTGATAATACCAAATGAGGTGGCACTATCAAAAAAGCATCCGCCCGGTAAAATTGTGACTGGCTGACCGCCAGCATTAACAATTGTCTCATCAATCTGATCATCTGCTGGGGTCGGCCCTAGGCCAGTAAAGCCGTTTTCTGACTGCAAGGTGATGTAAATATCGGTTGATAAAAAATTCGCCACCCGAGTAGGTAAGCCAATGCCTAAATTGACAATATCACCGTCATGTAACTCTTTAGCGACCCGCTTAGCAATATAATTTTGCATCTGCTCTTTATCCATCATGAACATGCTCCTTCATTTATAATGTAATCAACAAATATTCCTGGCGTCATTACCTGATTGGGATCAAGTTCGCCGATTTCAACCACCTCATCGGCTTCGACCAACGTAATATCAGCCGCCGCGGCCATCATATTATTAAAATTATTCATTGAGCCTTTATAGATCAAGTTACCGGCTCGATCCGCTTTTGCGGCAAAAATTAAGGCGACATCAGCTTTTATCGGTTTCTCTAGCAAGTATTGCTTGCCCTCTAGCGTGATTTTTTGCTTGCCTTGTTCAACTAAAGTGCCAATTCCAGTCGGCGTTAAAAAACCACCTAACCCATAACCAGCGCAGCGAATCGATTCAATCAACGTTCCCTGCGGAACTAATATTACTTCGGTCTCCCCTGCGCTCATTTGTCTTGCCGTTTCTTTATTGAGTCCAACATGGGAAGCGATAATTTTGCTAAATTTTTTGAGCAACACCATCTTACCGACGCCTTTTTGCGGTAATCCAGTATCGTTACAAATTAAAGTAAGGTTTTTGATATCTGTCGCACATAGGTAATCAATTAATGTTTCCGGTGAGCCATTTGCCATAAATCCGCCCACCATGATCACCGAGCCATCTTTAATATGCGCGAGGGCTTTTTCAATATTGACCACTTTATTTATTGATTTATTCATTGTTGTCTCCATTACTTTGCTGATGCGACACAATCATCGCAATGCCTTGCCCGCCGCCAATACATAAGGTAACCAATCCTTTTTGTGCTTGCCCTGTTTGCGCTTGGCGCTTTTTCATCTGATAGATAAGTGAAATTAGCACCCGTGCGCCACTGGCGCCAATAGGGTGACCGAGCGCAATCGCGCCGCCATTGACGTTCATTTTTTCAGATGGAATGTTAAGCGTGTTTTTAACTGCGATGGCTTGAGCGGCAAACGCTTCATTGGCTTCAAAAAGATCAATGTCGTTAATCGTTAGGTTGGCTTTTGCTAATGCTTTATGACAGGCGGGGATCGGTCCGGTTCCCATCAGTTCAGGGGCGACACCGGCAGAGGCACACGCGGTAATGGTTGCTAGCGGTGTTAATCCCAGCTGTTTGGCTTTTTTACCACTCATCAGGATCAAAATTGCTGCACCATCATTGATACCTGACGAATTACCCGCGGTAACGCTGCCCTCTTTTTTAAAAGCTGGCTTTAAACTGGTTAACGCGTCGAGCGTTAGACCCAATTTAGGGTATTCATCCTGATCAATCACGACGCTATCGCCTTTGCGTTTAGGTAGCGTAATGGGTACGATTTCGGCCTTAAAACGGTCTGCTTTAATTGCTGCCTCGGCTTTTTGCTGACTTTGTAATGCCAGTTGATCTTGCTGCTGGCGAGTAATTGCGTATTGTTCGGCAATATTTTCGGCCGTAATGCCCATAGGGTAGTGATTAAATGCATCGGTTAAACCATCACGCAGCATGGTGTCAATTATTTGACTGTCGCCCATTCTTAAGCCAAACCGGGCGTTAGGCAGGACATAAGCTGATTGGCTCATGTTTTCGGTGCCGCCAGCCACAATAATGTCGGCATCACCGCACGCAATCGCTTGAGCGGCTAACTGCACAGTTTTTAATCCTGAGCCACAGACTTTATTAACAGTAAAGCTGGGGACGGTATTAGCAATACCGGCCAGGATCGCAACTTGCCGAGCGACATTTTGCCCTAGCCCGGCTTGTAATACATTACCGATAATCACTTCATCAATCTCTTGTGGATCTAATGAAATGCGTTGCATCGCTTCTTGGAGTGCAGCAACGCCCAAATCAACTGCGCTAATATCTTTAAACGCCCCCCCAAAACGACCAATGGGCGTTCTTACTGCTGAGACAATTACAACATCTTGCATAGCGTAATCCTTCTTTTTATAAGCCAATATTTGCAGATATGCTAAGTGATGTTTTTTTGCTTGTCTAAGTCTTGTTTTTTATAGTGGCTATAAGATAAGATTATAGAAAATAATCGATGATAAGCATACTTAGCCTTTAAAACCGGCATTTCATCTTATTGCCATCCGCACTTATTTATTAATCAGGTCGCTAACGTATAGGTATATATTATGGATCTACGGCATTTACATTATTTTGTTGAAGTGGTTAACGCTAATTTTAACCTCTCATTAGCCGCCAAAAAGCTGTATATTTCACAACCCGCATTAAGCCAACTGATTAAGTCCTTCGAAGATAGCGAGAATATTGAGCTATTTGAGCGCTCTAAAGGTCGATTACAAGGGCTAACCTCGGCGGGCGAAATTTTTTATGACAATGCCAAAAAAATATTATTGCAATACGATACGATGCTAACTGACATTCGCGAAGGCGCGACCAAGTTAAAAGGTAAAGTAAGGATCGGCATCCCGCCATTAATTTTAGGTATTGTGTTTGCTGATCTGGTCGCTCAGCTGATTATTCAACACCCGGATATTGAGTTTGAAATTGTTGAAAAAGGCGCTTATGAGTTAAGTAAAATGTTTATGGTTGATGAGTTAGATTTTGCTATTTTACTTGATCCTACTAATATTAATGGCGATATTATCGATGAGCATCTATTGCAGCAAGATGAGTTAAGTGCGTTTATGAATAATCAGCACCCTCTGGCCGCAAAACATCGACTCGATTGGCCTGACTTACACAATCAATTGATGGCAATTTTAGATCCGTCCTTTATTATTCAGCACAAACTACAAAAGCAGTTTAATGCTTACGATATTCGGCCCAAAATTGCGGCGATGTCATCATCGTGGGATTTTTTAATGTTAGTAGCTAAAAATTCAGACTTTATTACCGTGTTACCCTCACCGGTACGTCACTTTTATTTAGATAAAAATATGGTTGAAAAGCGATTTAATGATCCTATCTCATGGAAAGTGTTGTTATGTCGGCCGAAAAAAGCGCGTTATAATCATATCAATAGCTACGTCTTTACCTATATTTTGGACTATTTTAATCAGGGTAAAGGCAAAACAGCATAAGTTATATTATGCTGTTTTGTTAAGCGCTTAGTTAAGCAGCTTAGTTAAATTAACAAAATACACAAAATAGGAAAAGTCTATTTTGCTTGAGTATTTTCGTTATTTGCAGGGACTTTAGTTAACGTGAAATTTAAATTACTTTCAATGCGGTTGCCATCTATCGCATAAGCAGTTACATAGCCTTCACCAACAAAGAAGGTGAGCATGGTACCATCTTCAGGTAAATAAATTAACGGTTTGACTGTATTCCAGGTGAATTTACCGACTGTCGCTTGTGGTGTAGATAACCATTTGCCTTTTTTGTAGGTTCTTTCTAATTTAAATGTATCATTATCATTTAGCGTTAATGATACGCCGATTGCTTCACAATCTGCACACGGGAAAATGCCTTGATATAGCCCTGGCCAATCAAGCGAAACTTTAGCGATATTTTCCTGCGGGTAATTATTGGCTGTAGAACACCCCGTCACTACTATGACGGCTAAAATAATAGCTAATTTTTTCATATAAACTCCTGTTACCATTCATTAAAATTATCTATGTCTAATAATAAAATAGATTAAAGACACGTTATTCGATGCCAATTATTACCTTTCATAACAAGAAAAGCAAATAATAGTAATCAGTTAGCTGTAATTTTAAGGTTAAAAAGAGCACGATTTTATATAACGATGCGATAATACAATTGATCGCTCGATGCTAATTCGTATAAAAATATTATTGTTATGGACAATCATTCTCATTTTCATTATCATTTCTGTTGATCATTACTTACCTAAAAATATATTGTGTTAATTGCTGATAAAATCACCTATGCAGTCGGTGAAAAGCAGATCCTTTTCCCCACTTCTGCAACATTTGAACCAGGCCAGTTATATGGCATTATTGGTCATAATGGCTCAGGCAAATCGACGTTTGTAAAACTGCTCGCTAGGCAGCAACCCTGCTCGACAGGTAGTGTGTTTGTCGATAGTAAACTAATTAATCACTATAAAACCAAACAATTAGCAAGAAAAATCAGTTACTTGCCACAATATTTACCCGCTGACATCCATCTTACCGTCGCTGAGTTAGTTAAATTAGGTCGTTATCCTTGGAAAGGGTCCTTAAAGCGGTTTGATGAGGATGATGATAAGATTATTCAAAACGCATTAACACAAACCCACACTTTGAGCTATCAAAAACAGTTTTTGCAGTTTCTCTCTGGCGGCGAACGCCAACGCGTCTGGCTGGCAATGTGTTTAGCGCAACAATCTCACTATTTGATTTTAGATGAGCCCTTGTCTGCACTTGATATTCATCACCAAATTGAGGTGATGACGCTGCTACAAACCCTTGCCCATCAGCAAAATATTACCATTATTGTGGTTATGCATGATATCAATCTGGCGAGTGAATTTTGTGATGCTATTTTAGCGTTTAAACAAGGGCATTTAATTTATAACCAACCAGCACCTGCGTTTATCAAGCAATCAACGCTGCATGATATTTATGATGTTAATTTTACCATTATTGATCACCCTATTCGCCACCATCCAGTGGCGCTACCATGATGATTAGACTCCTAAGCAAAAAACTGACTCTCGCAGTCTCTTTAATGTTAATCAGTATGAGTGGTCTGGCATTGGCCGATACAGCCGCCCATCAACTCACTCAACCTCATCAAGCACAACAGATTATTACGACCGACTGGTCGATCGCGGAAACATTGTTAATGTTTGATGCCCCTCTTGTTGGGATCGGCGATGTGATGCAGTATAAAAATTGGGTGGTGACGCCTCGTATTAGCGATAAGGTGATTGATCTTGGCCTGCGTTCACAACCCAATATGGAGGCATTAATTGAGGCACAAGCCAATACTTTGATTAATTCAAGTTGGTTTCAGCATATTTTGCCACCCGAGTTAATTAATAACCGCTATACCCTGCACGCGGTTGATTTTTATACTGATGAAGGGCTTTCTTGGCACAATACAGTTACGCAAACATTACTATTAGGTAAAATTAGCCAACGTGAAGCGGAGGCTCAAGCATTAGTAGCAAAGGTTGCAACGGCTATAGCGACAGATCGGCGACACCTTGACAGGTTTGCCGATCGGCCGATTGCCATGGTGCAATTTATTGATGCCAGGCACCTGCGCATTTATGGTAATAATAGTTTATATGGCGTCGTGTTAAATAAACTAAGCTTGCACAACGCATGGCAGCAGGCAACTAATGGGTGGGGGTTTAAGCAAATTAACCTGCTTGATTTAGCCAATTTACCCCCCTCAACGTTACTCATTATTATTGCCCCCTATCCGGCTAATCTCGCTGAAAAGTTGCGCCATAACCCGCTCTGGTTGCAGTTACCATTTGCCAATAAGCAAAATTATCGAGTGCTCCCTGCAGTTTGGGCATTTGGTGCCCTGCCATCAATGCAACGATTCAGTCATTTATTAACCGATTCGTTATTAGATCCACCCCATTATGCTTGGCCTGATGAGTAGGTAGCAACCATGAAAAAATCAACACTCTGCTTAATCTGTTTGTTGCTACTATTTATTGTTACGCTGATTAGCTGCTATTTGGCTTTTATTAACCAATATAATGTATATCAAGCGCAAGTCTCGTCGACATTGTTGGCAAATATTGTCGTTGATGCGTTATTACCGCGCATTGCTATGGCTATTTTAGTCGGCGGTGCGTTAAGCGTTAGCTCACTATTATTACAGCAAATAACTCATAATCCATTAGCGTCGGATACCACATTGAGTATCAATAGTGGCGCTTACCTATTGCTATTAGTTGCCACGCTCTTTGTTCCATCTTTATTGCATTGGTTAGATCCGTCATTAATTGCGTTGATTGGTGCACTACTTGCGCTATGTGTGGTATTAGCGCTCTCGTATCGGCAGCAATTTTTATCGACCCGGATGCTTCTTGCTGGTTTAGTTTTAAATCTTTACCTCGGCGCAATAGCGGCAATTATTGTTATTTTTAACCCCGAATCATCACAAGCATTGTTTCAATGGGAAGCGGGATCACTTGTACAAGATAGCTGGCAAGATGTGATTAAGCTAGCAATCGTTAGTGTTGTGTGTCTCGCTTTATTCATGTTACTCAGTCGAGCACTCCAGATTATGCAGTTATCTGATGATCAAGCGAGTAGTTTGGGGGTAAATGTAAAGTGGATTAGAGCGTTGATCTTAGTCAGTTTATGCTATTTATGCGCGACAGCAATTAGTTTGGTAGGGATGATTGGCTTTATTGGCTTAGCTAGTGCAACCATTATTAATCAGTTTCAGCTGATATCAATCAAGCTGCGCTTATGCGCGACCTACCTGATGGGCGCCTTGTTACTTTTATTAACAGATAGTGTACTTATTTTACTGCAACACTATAGTAATTTTTACCTCCCTGTTGGCGCAACTAGTGCATTTATTGGAACGCCGCTCTTGCTTTATTTGATTTTTAAGGTTTTACCCAATCAGTTACAAGTCAATGAACCGAGTGCGGGATCGCCCCCCAATAACGCCGTAAACAAGATTATCGGGCTATGGATTATTGGCGGGCTATTTGTACTCTTGCTGGCGGTCAGTTTTTTTGTCAAAAATTCAGCACATGGTTTGCTGCTACTCGACTTCGATAGTGTGCGATTACAGCTTAAGTTGCCTCGAATTTTAACCGCTATCGTTAGTGGCGCGATGCTTAGTTTATGTGGGATGGTGCTGCAACGATTGACCCGCAATCCAATGGCCAGCCCTGAATTATTGGGCATTAGTTCTGGTGCAGCTATTTTTGTGATTACCGCTTTTTTATTTTTTAATATTGGTTATCAATATTTATGGCTTTTTGCCTTATCTGGGGCAATCGTTACATTTGTGTTTATTGCGTTAGTTAATTATCGTAATCAATTTCAACCCGACAAAGTGATCTTAACGGGCGTTGCGATCTCAGCATTATTGACCGCACTGTTACGGCTATTTCTAGCCAATGGTGATCCTCGAGCGCAGTATTTATTAATTTGGCTATCGGGTTCAACTTATGCCAGCCAATTATCAACAACGTTGATGTATGCTTTAATTGGCGCTGTTTGTTTGGTGATCCTCTGGTTTGCTCAACGAATTTTGACCTTATTTTTGTTACCCGCCCCGATCGCGCGCTCCTTAGGTTTGCCGGTCTCTTATGCCCGGATCGGTTTGATTATGGTTGTGACCCTATTAATTACCTTAGCGACCTTGCAAATTGGCCCACTTAGTTTTATTGGTTTATTAGCGCCACTCATCGCTCGGTTACTTGGGTTTAGTGAAACGCGCTGGCAAATGGCAATGTCACTGTTAATTGGCAGTGGTTTAATGATGGTTGCCGATTGGATTGGACGTAATATTGCCTATCCTTATGAAATTCCGGCGGGTTTAATTGCCAGCTTAATCGGTGGTACCTGTTTTTTAGCCTTGATGCGAAAGTTATAGCAAGATAGTAACTCGATTATTATGGCTGTTTATTTGTGTTATTTAGTTGGAGATTTTATGCGTCAAAACAGATCAATAATATTTACGCGCGTTCTTATCGCAAATAGTTTGCTGCTTACCTTAACTCTACCAGTTTATGCAACTGCCGAGCAAAATGATAAAAAAAATGATGATGTCGACGTTATCACGGTTATTGGTTCGGTTGCCAAAACCGGAGAGATGCGTTTTTATGATCCCCAGTCGGTTGCGAGTGTTTCGCAACAGACTATTGCACAACAAAATTTTGAAAAAGTCGATCAAGCGCTATCTTATACATCTGGGGCACTACAAGGCATGTATGGCAATGATAGTAAAACCAATTGGTTAAAAATGCGTGGATTAGATGTTTCTTATACCTTTAATGGTTCACCCGCAATAACGACTGGCTATTTTGGTGAGACGGCAGATATTTATGGCGTAGAGCAAGTCGAAGTAGTAAAAGGCGCCAACTCATTTTTATATGGCGCCAGTAAACCTGGCGGCACCGTTAATTTAATCTCTAAACGCCCAACTGATAGCCCACAAGGCCAAATTAAAACCTACTGGGGAAGTGATCATAATCAAGGCATTGCTGGCGATTATAGCGGAATATTGACCGATGATAATAGTGTGCGTTATCGATTAGTGGGGACCTATCGTGACCGCGATGGGCAGCAAGATTATACCAATTACAAAAGTTATTACCTTGCGCCATCTCTAATTTGGGATATTGATAACCAAACGGCTGTGACGTTTTTAGCCTCAATCCAGAAAACCCACGGCATTCCAGAGAATGGCTTTCTTCCCGCCTACGGAACGTTAATTAGCCCACCAATGGGTAAGATAGATAAAGATACCTTTTTTGGTGAACCTGGCTATAACTATTACAGCAAAGATAATCAATCTTTAAGCTATGAGTTTAAGCATATTTTTGATAATGAGTGGACGTTTAGCCAAAATTACCGTTACAGCCATGAGAAAGTCGATATTAAAGGTGTCTATGCCTCTTACGCAGATGAGTTAAATGGTAAAATGGTACGTAACTCTTTTGGGCAAAAAGGCTCGGTTGATAGCCATACGATCGATAATCGCTTAACCAAGACATTTAATTTTGCCGATTGGACTAATAGTTTATTGGTTGGCTTTGAATATCAACATACTAAAATGTCTGGACAAGACTACAATAATTATGGCGATTCGTTAACTGATCTTTACCATCCAAGTTATGGTTACAAGCCAAACGAACCCTACTCGCCTTTTTTACTTAAAGCACAAGAGTATGGCATTTATCTACAAAATCAGCTGGTTTATGATTACCGTTTAATTCTCAATCAAGGGATTCGTTACAATAAAATTAAGAATAACGGTTATTGGAGTGGCGCCGATTTTGATCGAGACTATAATCATACCACCTTTAACCTTGGTGCGATGTATGTGTTTGATAACGATGTATCACCGTATATGAGTTACTCAGAGTCATTTACGCCAGTTTATGGTTATAGCGATAGCCAACAAACCCTTTATAAGCCTTATTCCGCTAAGCAATGGGAAGTGGGTATTAAATATGCGCCCGATTGGTTACAGGGTGAAATGACATTCGATTATTTTCATATTAAAGCGCAAAATGCCTTTACTTCAAACGGTACGGGTCAAGCGGCACAAACCCTTGAAACGCTAAGCAAAGGGATTGAGTTCCAATTAAAAACCCAATTGACTGAGCAAATTAATTGGAATGCAGCTTATACTTATACTGACGCGACAACTGATTTGAGCCCAACCCGAACAGTGCAATCACCGATGATCCCCAAACATAGCATTGCCACATGGATTGATTATCAATTTACTCAAGGTGTATTTGATGGTTTAACCATTGGGAGTGGCATTCGCTATGTAGGCAAAACAAAAGATGAAGCAAATTTACCCGCTGGCACCGTTGTACCAAGCTACACCGTTTGGGATGCAATGATAAAATATGATATCAGCCGTGATTTAAATCTACAGCTTAACGCGGCTAATTTAACCAATAAAAGCTATATTGCAAGTTGTAACTATTGGTGTTATTACGGCGCTGAGCGTAATGTGACCGCAACATTAAGTTATCACTTTTAATTTTATGTAAGACCAATAAAGCAGTTAGACAAACACTGACCAAAGGGCTTTGAATAGATGAGTTAATAATTCACGCCCTTTTGGTTATCATGTTGCCGCCATGCTTTATTATGTGATAAAAAGAGCAATATGATTACGCAATTAGATAAAAATTGGTTATATTTTATTATAACAGTGAATAAATAGTTAAAATTCATTGACGGAATAAAATGGCTTTATATAATACATGGCGTCTAAATAGCATTTCTATTATTGTCTCCTTAGCTCAGCTGGATAGAGCAACGGCCTTCTAAGCCGTAGGTCACAGGTTCGAATCCTGTAGGGGACACCATTAATATCCTCTGATTAACCAAACTCACTGCTTGTTTTATATCGCACTGGATTCGAACCTTAGGTTCGATAAAATTTTTATGGAAAAAATTTAAACAACGCACTCGCGTTGACCCTACAGGGTGAGCGACAGGATGTCGCGAATAATCCTATAGGGGACACCATTAATATTTCCGATTAATCCAACATTGCATCCATGTTATATCGCACTGGATTCGAACCTTAGCTTCGATAAAATTTTTATGGAAAAAATTTAAACAACGCACTCGCGTTGACCCTATAGGAGGAGCGACAGGATGTCGCGAATAATCCTATAGGGGACACCAACAATACCAAGCATTTACAAAAATTAATAAGAAAAATAAAATTTAAATGGGTTAACTAACGGGTTAGCTTATTTTTTTAGTACTATTTTTACTGCCCACCTCGCACTTATTTATCTCACTAATTTAATCAAAATTAAACTCATGTATCATGAATAAAAACACATGAGCTTAACATGATCACAATCAACTACATCAAAACTATCTATATTAGATTTCAATACAATGAGAATGACGTTATAAACCGATCTGGACAATTGGTTAGATTATTACAATAATGAACGAGCCCATCAGGGTAAAATGTGCTGTGGTCGAACACCAATGGACACATTACTTGATGGAAAACGAATCTAGGAAGAGAAAAATTTGAACCAGATTTAACCTGACAGATACCTAATGAAAAACGGGTAACTGTCAGATTAAGTTTGAGCTAGTACAACTAATGGCTGTTTTGTTTTTAGATATTTTATATGAATAAACTAATAAAAATATTTTCTATAAAAGCTTAATGTGGAATTTATAGCAATGCGTAAATTAACAAAAATAGTGGTCATACTGTCAATTGTTATGTTTTTATTATCTCTAATTACTGGTATTTGTTTAATTGTTATAAATGAAACTAGAGAAAACTATGAGCATTTTTTTTATACTGAACTTTATGATTTAGTCAGCTACTCTGTGGTAGCAGAATTATTCTTTATTTTAATATTTCTTCTATCACTAATTTTATTGTTCATTCTTCTGACTGTTAAAGTTGTTATGAATTTTATAACAGAAAGCCGCAATTAAGCGGCTTATAAATAATAAAAAATATTCTACATGATACTCATACTATTATTTCAAACTTGGGGTATTTTTTTCTGTCTACTTTTTATGATAGAGACACCTAAAAAAAGGCCTGAAATATTAGATATAGATGCTATTGCTAAGACAATTAGATAATGATTTTTCAGTGAAGACTCTATATCCATGCTAAAAATTCCTCGCATAGCAAACAAAGTTATAATAACGGTCAACACACCGAAAATAATTGCAAAAATAGCACCGGTTAAAACTCGTTTTTTAGGTGCGACCGAGCCAATAGCATCGGTCATTGTCATATACACTAAACCGGATAAAATAGCGCTTATGTAAAGTGATAATAAATATGATAATTTTTCAATTATACTAATAATAGTATCTAAAAATAAAACCCTAACGGCAATATATGTAATTATCATGGCTGGTAAGAGACTAAGCCATCTCAATCTCGGTGACCAGTTTTTCATAAATAAAAGGCCTCCATCTTCATCATAAGAGATAATCTTTTTTCTATTTTTAGCTTCTTTGTTATTCATTTTAATTACCTATTAAACATGCGAATAAATATCATATATACCATTTAATTTTTTAGCAATAATCTTCATATTTAATATATTGTTTTGATAACAGCTAATACATCTAAGTTTAAGCAACTATTACTGAGCTAATTTTAAAATTTAAGCTCAGCAAGTCATGATGGAAAAGTTATAGCACCAATAAAGTGGCTACTTTAACGATAATACGGCTTGCTTGGTCTCTAGTGCATTTGATAAAAATTGGATTTGATATTTAATCGCATTATTCCAATAATTCCACGTATGCCCACCATCACGTTCGATATAATCATGTGGAATTTTTAACTCTAGCAGTTTTTTATGTAACTGCCGATTAGTATTGATAAAAAAATCATCTACCCCGCAATCAATAATGACCTTGATACCTGAAAAAATAAAATGATGAGCATTGTTGATTATCGCCTTATCATGCCAAAAATTAGCATTATCAATAGGATCTCCAAACACATTGATTAATCCCCAATTTTTAGCAAAGCTTCGAGGATCAACTCCGCCACTCATACTACCAACTGCACCAAATTGATTTTGATGGTTTAATGCAATATTAAGCGCGCCAAACCCACCCATACTTAATCCGGTGATCGCTCTGGCTTTTTTACTCGCAATGGTTCTAAACTCTTTATCGATAGCATTAACTACTTCTGAGCTAATATAAGTTTCAAATTGGCTATTTTTATCAATAGGACTATCAATATACCATTTGTCATAGTTGCCATCAGGCATAATTAGGATCAGCTGATATTGATCGGCTAGTGTTGCAATATTACTATTTTTGAGCCAATCTTGATAATTACCGCTCCAGCCGTGTAAAACATAAATGGTCGGGTAATTGTTGTCATTTATATCATAAGAATCGGGTACAACAACCGTTGCTTTATAGCCTTTACCCATTACAGTGCTGTTTATTAGCGGTTCTTTAATCGTATAGCTATAAGCACTAAATGAAAGCATCAATGTTAAACCTAAAGCGAATAATGTCCTCATTGCATTTACTCCTTTTTATTAAGTTAACGGTATTAAAATTAGTAACAACCAAGATTGAGATTGATTCAAACAATCACACAAATAATATCTTATCAACTTTCCCGCTGTAAACCTGCTATTTTAATCAAGCTTAAGTCTACATTATCGTTTGAAATAGGTTTATTTGATAAACGATAACTTATCACTCAAAAAACACTCATTTTTTTTCATAAAAATCAACCAAGCTCGTCCTAAAAAACAAAAATAAAACATTTTTACGACCAGTAAAATTATTAACATAATGATTTAAATTGAAATAATCATAAAAATACTTGAATTAATCAATTTCACGAGGAAAAACTTTGCGATTTTAAAAAAAAGAATATATACTCCGCCAAGTAATTTAATCTACATGGTTTAGTTTAGTTTAGATTACTCTATGATGAAAATTTTATAAAAATAAGGATACAATATGAACAAATTAGTTTTATCTGCACTTGTTGCGGGCGCATTTTTATCGTCTTCTGCTTTTGCTGCTGACCCGTTAAATGTTAACGGCGGTACTGTGACTTTTAATGGTAAAGTAATTGATGGTGCTTGTAGCATTAAAACTGGCGATGATAAAAAAATCGTTGAATTACCAGCAGTAAAAGCAACTATTTTTTCAACAAAAGATCAAGTTGCAAATGCTAAAACTGAGTTTACTATTACTTTAGAAGATTGTGCTATAGATACTTTTAGAAATGTTGCTGTTACATTTAGTGGTCAAAAAGATTCTACAAACGCTAAGTATTTAAGTAATAATAACTCTGGTACTGGTGCGGCAAAAAATGTAGCCTTACAACTTTATGGCCAAGATGGTGATGCAATCACTTTAGGTACTAAAGAAGCAGGTAAATTAGTTCTTAACACTGGTACTAACGTTCTTCGTTATAGTGTTGATTACGTTTCAACAACCCCAGACGTCACTGCGGGTACCGTTAACGCTACTGCTGATTTCCAATTAAATTATAACTAATAATTGAGTTATCTGTAATATACAAAACATTACCCGATTAAACTGGTAATGTTTTTTATTTTAACAAGCTCGTAATGGAGCTTGCTTTTCTTATTAATGGTACTTCCTATGTTAAAAAAATTAATCATTGTTTTTTTATCTATTTTTATATGCCAATTTGCGCATGCTGCAGGTGTTTCGTTAGGGGCAACAAGGGTTATTTATCCTATCAATGCAAATCAAGTCACACTTAAAGTCTATAATTCAGATAACGAAGGTAATTATCTTATCCAATCTTGGATCACAGATTCTGCAGATAAAAAGAATGGTGACTTTATTATTACTCCGCCATTATTTGTTATGAAGGCTGGCCTTAATAATATGCTTAGAGTGGTTTATACCGGAAATAGAGAGAATTTAGCAAAAGACAAAGAATCATTATTCTATTTCAATTCAAAAGTTATTCCATCAACTGCTGAACTCGCTAAAAATCAAAATGCGTTAATGATTTCAACAACAACAAAAATTAAGTTATTTATGCGCCCCAACGGTTTGACCATTGAAGATGCGCTTGAAGCACATAAAAAATTGAAATGTAGTTATCAAAATAATCAAATAAAAATTGAAAATCCGACACCTTTTTATCTGAATTTAGTCTCTTTAAGAGTTAATAATCATGATGTATCAAATGCAGCAATGATCCCGCCGATGGATTCGGTATTGCTTAAAACATCGATAAAAGGACCGTCATTACTATTTAATGTCATTAATGATTACGGCGCGCAAATAAAAGATAACATTTGTACGTTATAACCTTATAAACAATGGCATAGCAATCGCTTTGCCATTTAGACTGTTTAATTAGCAAATAAATAGAGTATTAAAGATCAGACAAAAATTACCAGAATAAAAAAAATAATAAAAATAATAATTAATTAAAGATGATGAAAAAGTATGTCAATAATAAAAAAATTTTTGCTTACCGCTGCGATTTTTCCAGCGGGAATATCTTCTGCGCAGGATTATTTTAATCCACTATTTTTAGGCTCAGATATTGCATCTATTGCTGATTTGACCTATTTAAATCAGGGGAATGAATTTACACCAGGTGAATATTATTTAGATTTATATGTTGGCGAGACTTATGTGCGAAATATATTTATCAAATTTTATCAAGATGCGAAAACTCAAAAGGTATTACCTTGCCTTGTAAAAGATATTCTAACAACGATACCTTTTAATCAAAGCGCTTTGAAAAAATTAGATTTAGCAAATGAATCGCCTGATGAATGTATTAAAATTTCAGCAAAATTACCAAATACTAGTTATAAGGTTGATTTGACAAACTCTTCATTAAGAATGTCAATCCCACAAATTTTTTTATCAGCTGTTTATTCTACTCTAGCACCTGAAAAAGAGTGGAATGATGGTATTACAACTTATTTAATGAATTATAGCTTTTCTGGCGCCTATTCCAAAAATAAGCATGACAGTGACTATCAGTCTTATTATTTGAGTATGAATAATAAGGTTAACTGGGGAGCATGGCGCCTTTATGGCAGTGGTTATTGGAATGCAAATAAGTCTGGCTCACACTCCCGACATGAATTTAATACCAATAGCATTTATTTAGCTCGACCAATAGCTCCCCTAAAAAGCAGTTTGACACTAGGTCAGAGTTCATTGGGTTCGAATCTATTTGACTCTATATCCTACATTGGTATGGGACTAACTCGTGCTGGTGATATGTTGGCAGATAGCGAAAAAGGCTACTCTCCTCCTATTCGAGGAATTGTTGATTCACGGTCGAAAATTACCATTAGACAAAATGGTTCCATTATCTATCAAACCTACGTTGATCCAGGACCTTATAATATTACTGATTTAAACCCTGTCGGTTCGAGTGGTGATTATCAAGTAGAAGTTACTGCGGCAAATGGCACGGTAGCAACCTATTCTGTTCCATATGCCACGGTAACTAATTTACTAACCGAGGGTAATTTTGACTACTCTTTTGCTATTGGTAAATTAGATGAGAATGACTCATCTAAAAAAAGCTTTGTGCAAAGCTCATTTTCATATGGCTTACCAAATAGAATTACCGCTTATATGGGCACCCAATTATCATCCAAATATAAAGCTTTTGGTTTTGGTTTAGCCCATGATTTCGGTTATTTTGGCGGCGTTTCTATTGATGCCATTTCATCGCAAGCTCATTTGGATGACGAGAGTTATGAATCAGGACAATCATATCGGTTACTGTATTCCAAGAATTTCTTAACATCTGGCACGAGTTTTCAATTAATGGGCTATCGTTACTCAACCGCTGGCTACTATTCATTTTCAGAGGCATCATCTAAAATATCGTCCTTTAATAATATAACGGGGCAATCTACCAACCGCTATCTGTACGGTAGACGAAAAAGTACCTTTCAAGCTAATTTTTCTCAAAACCTTGGCAACTATGGGCAAGTCTATATTTGGGGAGATAAAACCGATTATTGGGGAACGGCTAATAGTACCAACTTACAATTTGGCTGGAGTAAAACATTTGATGTATTAAATGGATTATCCGTCAATGCCACGTTTAATAACTACAAATATGAAAAACAAAAAAATAATTCTATCTATTTGTCATTAAATTTGCCTCTCTCTAGCCGCTCAAGTAATTATACTTTGTATGCATCAAATAGTTCTACTTACAACACGTCTAGCCATGATATGAGTAATAATACCAGCCTTTATGGTAATGGATTTGATAATAAATTAAGCTATGGCATTAACCAAAGTTTAAACAATCATGGTGGCTCAAGCACTACCGGCATTAATGCAACCTATTCTGCCGACATTGCCAAATTGAGCATGGGCGTAGTTCAAGCATCGAGCTCAAAGCAAGTAGATTATGGCATTGCTGGGAGCTTACTTGCTCATAGTGGTGGAATTGTATTCTCACGAGAAATTAGCGATACCGCGGTGTTAGTTGAAGCTAAAGGCGCCGCCGGAGCGAGAATAACGCGTCAAGGCGATAATATTGTTATTGGTAAAGATGGTTATGCACTGATCCCTTATGTGCAACCATATCATTATAATGATGTAGAGCTTGATCCTGGTACATTTTCAGACACTTTTGATATACAAGATAAAGTGCTCAAAACGGTACCTACTCAAGGCGCGATTACTAAAATTATCTTTGATGTCTTAACTGGATATAACTTCTTAATAACGCTTGAGTATCAAGGGCAGCCTGTGCCATTTGGTGCGTTAGTTTTAAATACCAGTAATAAATCAACCGCTATCACTAATGATGATAGTACCGTTTACCTTACTGGGGTTGAGAATAATTCATCATTTAGTATTCAATTAACCCCAAATACGTCTTGCACATTTAAAGTCAGTTATGGCGATAATTTTATTCCTAATATGATTAATAAGCGTAGTGT
Organism: Orbaceae bacterium lpD02; assembly: GCA_036251875.1. NCBI lineage: Bacteria > Pseudomonadati > Pseudomonadota > Gammaproteobacteria > Orbales > Orbaceae > Orbus > Orbus sturtevantii. Next base: position 681,900 of record CP133960.1, read on the forward strand.
AACGTGCTTGTAACAAGGATTATATAAATGATAAAAAAATATCAGTTAAGTTTTATTGCTTTTTTGGCTTTAGTTAGCTTTACGTCATATGCAACTGACGTAGAAATTCAGATAACCGGTAAAGTTGTTACGCAAACTTGTAATGTTATCAATGACGATAAAGAAAAACATGTTGCCTTTGCTGACTTCAATCAAACAATGTTTAAAACCATTGGTGATGTTAGCGAATCGAAGCCAGTAAAAATTAAGTTAGAAAATTGCAATCCATCAATCGATAAAATTAGCTATCAGTTTTCAGGTGAGCCAGAGCCATCCGATACCAGTTTACTTAAGGTGCTTGGTAATAGCCAAGGCGCTATAGTGTCAAGTGGGCTGGCGATTCAAATACTTGATTCATCGCAATCACCTATTAAATTAAATCAATCTTATACACTGAATAATATTATCTTTAAAGATGTGGGGAAATATGATTTTGACTTTTTTTTAAGGTATAAATCAATCGGCGTAGTGACTATCGGTGATGCTTCATCGGTATTGTATTTGGATTTTAATTATGAATAAATATATTTTATACGCGAGCTCTTTTAGCATGCTTTTAGCATCTTATTATTTAGCGGCAGAGGTTCCAATATATATTACCGCTAAAGTCGTAGAAAAAGCCTGTACGATCACCAGCGATTCTATTGTCGTTGATATGGGGATAGCTAACAGTAAAGGGGCTAAAGTTGGCATACCTTTTTCACCATTAGTCCCCTTTAAGATTAGTCTTAGTGACTGCCCAACAGGAACAATGCAAGCCCATGTGACATTGTCTACCAGCAATAGCACATCGCATTTTATTGAAAATGACAGCATAGAAAGTAGCAAGGCAAAAGGGTATGCCATCGCTGTTTATAATTCAGCAAATGAAATCATAGATATGCAAGATAATATGACCGATTTTATGATTGATCATAATAGTCTATATACTGACTTAAATTTTAGCGCGGCATTTGTTAAAACTAATAATGATGCTTCGGCGGGCATTTTCCATGCCGTAGCATCATTTGAAATCGATTATGACTAAGTTATTTATGGCTAGATTTTTGATAATAGCGATATTTTTATCTTGTAATTGTACGGCAGGAGTCACCATTTTAGGCTCTCGTTTTATTATTGATGATCACACAAAACGCTTAAAAATAAGTATCAAAAATGATGATGAAGGCGATGCTTTGATTAAGACCAATGTTTATTGTAAAAATAAAAATGAAATTATTGCACTACCGCCACTTTTTGTTTTAGCCAAAAATACGGCAAATATTATTACACTCATCCCTAATTTAGTGGAAAAAAATAATCAAGATCAGCTTTGTAAATTATCTATTGCCGCAATCCCAAAATCGCCGATAGCAAAAAATAGTGCTGTTTTTTTAGCAGTAAGATCCAATTTGCATTTGATTTATCGGCATGACCAGTTAAAAAATGCTAACTTTGCACAATTAACGTTGATTAAAAAAGCAGATAATCAATTCTACTTATCAAACAATACTGACTTTGTCTTATCATTAATCATTAGTTTAGCTAAAGAGTCTGAATCTTATCTAAAAAAAACGCTACCACCAGGTGAATCAATGCCAGCGTCACTTTGCCAAACATCACCATGCAATTTGTCGATATCGGTTATTGGTGATGATGAGTCGATTATGAAAAAAATAAATCTTTCAGCCTTATAACCCTAATTTTCTATTGGTATTATTATGAAAAAAATTAACTATTATCTTACAACATTATTGCTACTCAGCCCGCTTGTCACCAATGCAAATAGCACTCAGGAGCTTTCTACAACAAACAATGAACTCAATTACACTGGGGGTGCCGATGCTCAGCAATACCGATCAATTGTTCTTAGCTCCTCTCAATTTTCACTTTACTTGTGTAATTCAGATAAAGTTGAATATAATTTGGCTAAGATTGATATGATTCCTCAAATACCGTATTCAAACATGACATTTCAATCTGGCCCCAGTTCTTATAACAATTATCTATTTGAATCAACAATTACATCTTATAAAATTGTTCCTTGGTATTCATCGACTAAATTTAATGGTGCTAATATGGGGCCAACGAATGATTTAGTACCACGTAGTATTTATAAGCAAGAAACAACTGCTTGGGATGGACGAGGTAGCCCAATAATGAATGATGACCGTAAAATGAGAAATAATATCGCGGCCACAGGCGGGGTGCGCGTTAATCACGGATTTTATATTTATAAAGGCACGGAGCGGGTTCCTGAGGGTAAATATACCTTAGCACCAATCAATGGCAATAAATTAATGGACTATAATTGCATTGATGATAAGGGCAACATACAAGAAACAATTTCGATAATAATGAAACCGATAACCTCTATTCAGACCGTAACAAGTTGTGTACCAGATAAAAAAATAGATAAAATTAATATGGATCCTGTAGCACTTGCGACGCTAGAAGCGGCAAATAGCTCTGGAGGTACTGTTGGAACAAAATCGTACTCATTTGGGTTAAAGTGCGATCCTAATGTTGCAGTTAATTTTTCATTAGTCGATTTACTTGATACATCAAATGTCTCTTATATTTCTAAACTAAGTAACGATTCAACCGCTAAAGGGGTGGGCTATACGGTATCTTATGGTTCGAGAGCACTTCGGTTTGGACCTGATATTTCGAGTGCTTTTCCTAGTGGTGATACGACGGTAGATCGCATACTGATAAAAAGGACTGAGGTATCTGGCGCCAATATTCCTGTTTCGTATTCGTTAAATTTTAGCTACGCACCAACGGGGGAAACCTTATCGCAAGGCACGGCAAACTCCACAATAGGAATAACATACTCTTATCAATAGTTAGCTTGCGCTGCTCAATAAAAAGCCTCACTATTTAGCGAGGCTTTTTATCTATACTCTAAATGGCTGTTGTTTATCAAGCTTGAGCATATCTAGATTTTTTTTATTCTTGCGTTTAACAAGAAAATAGTATTTTTTCAAATTATAAAACCGTTACATCGTTTGCTGCTGGTCCTTTAGGGCCATCACCAATAGTAAATTCAACTTTCTGACCTTCATATAAAGTTTTAAAGCCATCACCAACAAGTGATGAGAAGTGAACAAATAAATCTTTGCTACCATCATCTGGAGTGATAAAACCAAAACCTTTACTTTCGTTAAACCATTTAACTAAACCTGTTTTCTTTGTCATTTTAATATATCTCTTAATAAATTAATTGCAGCCTATATGGCTAATATGTGCTAGATTTTTACATTACAGTATTAAAAAATTAAGAAAATAGATTTAAAACAAGAAAAGAATTATTTTTGACTAAAAACTAGGTATTCTAAAATGTTGTATTAATGCAATTATCTGCGGGGTATATTAACGCATGAATACGCTAATAATACAAGTTTTATTTCAATAATAAATAGCCTTAATCTAAAATTTACTTATATTATTTTAATTTGATAACAAGTTCATTATGTAACTAGAATACGGTTTATTACAGAATTTTACCGATGATAATGGTATACTGAATTCAATTTTAGCCACAAATGCATACTCTATATGAAGCCAGCTGATTTACAAAAACAACCCAAAAAGAAAGTAGAATTAATCTTTAGTGCAATACTTTATGAAATTATTGGTTCAATTCTTGCCTCTATTTCACTAAAAATAATGAGTGATTATGATGCTGTAGATACGTTCTTTTTAAGTATTATGCTTTCATTTATTGCGCTATTTTGGAATATGATATTCAATCATCTATTTGATCGCTATCTAATTAAAAAACGAGGCAATATTATAAAGTCAACTAGGGATAGGATATTACATGGTATTGGTTTTGAGGCGATCTTTTCGATTATCGCTTTAGTATTTATCATGGTTTATAAACAGATAAGTATTGTTGACGCATTCTTTATGGAAGTGTTTTTTCTGATCTTTTTTTTGGTGTATACCATTGTTTACACTTATATTTATGACGTGGTAAGAGGCCTATTTTTGGCTCGCACACAGCGTAAACGAATTACTATTATTGATGTTAAAAAAATTGAGTGACGTTAATAGTAATATAAAAACAATGATTATTAACCAGCCAAGGCTGGCTAATAATAGCCAATAAACGTTAACGTTTAGCCGTTTTGAAACTAACGGTTGGACGCTTAGCTTGAATTCGTTTAGGTTTGCTTTTTTGTTGTTCCACACTTAAAAAGCTTTTTTCTTCGGTAGATAACTGTACTAACTCACGTAAATAGTTAACTGAATTAAGATCAAGCTCGGTCCACGTGCCTCTCGATAGCCATTTGGGGAGTGAAATATTGCCATAACGCACTCGCAATAATCGGCTTACTTGTACACCTACCGCTTCCCACATACGCCTAACTTCCCGATTGCGTCCTTCGGTGATAGTCACATTAAACCATTTATTGAGTCCCTGACCACCTTGCGATTTGATTGATTTAAAAGCAGCGGGTCCATCTTCTAGTTGCACACCTTTTCGCAGGCGAAAAATTTGTTCATCGGTGACTTCACCAAATACTCGAACAGCATACTCTCGTTCAACCTCATTACTTGGGTGCATCAAACGGTTAGCAAGTTCACCATCGGTGGTAAATAGTAATAATCCTGACGTGTTAATATCAAGCCGGCCAATATTAATCCAGCGAGAATTTTTTAATTTGGGTAAATGAGTAAATACCGTTGCTCGGCCATTTGGGTCGGTTTTAGAGCAGATTTCGCCTTCAGGCTTGTAGTAAGCGAGTACCCGGCAAACGTCTTTGTCTTTTGGCCTAACCGTTATTAGATTACCATTAATACGAATTTTAGGTTGATTACGAATATCAATTCGATCACCTAAAGTTGCAATCTTACCATCAACACTAATTTTTTTGGCGGCAATCATCGCTTCAATCTCACGACGCGAGCCGTGACCTAAATTAGCCAGTACTTTTTGTAGCTTTTCAGTATTATCGTTAGGTTTTTTCATTTTCCCTCGTTACCTTCCCAGGTATCATTAGTTAATAATCAATGTAAAGTCGTTTAATATCGCTTATAAAATTTGTTATTCAAAAGGTGTGGTATCACCACTGCCTTTACGAATAACATCAGGATAGTCATTGGTTAAATCCACTATTGTAGTGGGTTGTTCACCAATATAACCACCATGAATAATCGCATCAAGTAAATGACCAATTTTTTCCTCAATCTCTTCTGGATCAGATTGGGCAAAATCATCATTAGGCAAAATTAAAGTAGAGGTCATTAACGGTTCACCAAGCAGTGCCAATAAGCTCAAATCAATTTTATTATCAGGGATTCGAAGGCCAATAGTTTTACGCTTTTCATTCATTAAGCGCCGTGGCACCTCTTTACTCGCCTCGAGAATAAAGACATAACGCCCTGGAGTATTATTTTTTAATAACCTAAATGTGGTATTATCTACATATGCATAAGCAGATAACTCAGATAAATCACGGCACATTAAGGTAAAATTATGATTTTTATCCAGATCTCTAATTTTACAAATACGATCTAAACCATATTTATTATCCAATAGACAGCCAATCGAGTAGCCAGAATCGGTTGGAAAAGCAATAACGCCCTGATTCTTTAATATCTTAACGACTTGTTCCAATAATCGTGCTTGTGGATTATCAGGGTGCACATAAAACATTTCAGCCATAATTTAATTATTTCCTATTATTCTTCTACTATAAAGTCCAATTATGCCAAATCGGCGTCACACTTTGTGGTAACGGTTGGGTTTTACCGAGATCTAAATAGTTCATTGCATCATGAAAATCCGAACCTTGCGAAGCTAGCAAATCAAAATCGACTGCACATTTGGCTAATATATTAAGTTCATCAATGGTTTGTCGACTTTGTGAGACTTCAATGGCATCCCCTGCTTGCAGTTTAAAATAAGCGATTAATGTACGCATTTTACTTAGTGTAAAATCATAACGAGACGGATGCGCTAAAACAGCTTGCCCGTTAGCCTGATGAATCACTGCAATCGCCTCTTCTATTGTTGTCCATTTGGGTGCAACATAAGCATAACCTGATTTACCTAGGTATTTTTTAAATGCATGTTTCATGTCTTTTACGTAACCGTTAGCAATTAAAAAACGGGCAAAATGTGCACGAGAGACGATATCGCCTTGAGCATAAATTTGCGCTTGAGCATAAGCGTCGTCAATACTAACTTTTTTAAGTTTATAAGCAATCTCTTTCGCGCGTTCAATCCGTTGGTTTTCTTGGGCGATTAACAGTGCATTTAACGGCTGGCTTGCGGTATTAATATTGAGCCCTACGATATGAATTTCAGTGCTTTTCCAGTAGGTTGAGATTTCAACGCCATTAATTAAATGGAGAGGTAAATGATGTTGCTCAATATATTGATGCGCTGCCGCAAGCCCTTTAATGGTATCATGATCAGTTAGGGCTAAAACGTTTACTTGATTATCGACCGCCCTTTGCATCAATTGTGCTGGGGAGAATGTACCGTCAGAGGCGGTTGAATGGCAATGAAGATCATAACAGTACGATAGGTTAGTCATTAAATGATACACATCTCTTTTTATACTATAATTAGCTACTACAATAGAGTAATAACGAAAATATTATTTATCCACACACTAAACTTAATAAAAGATTATTCTTTATCAGAGAAACGTGTAATATACCACACAATATTCGTTATTTCCCATTATATATTTTGTCATATAGGTTTACTATGAAAACGCAAATTGAGCGAGCCCAACACGATACTTATTCCATTATTGAAGAACTATTAAACGATGGTAGCGATCCCGATGCACTCTATTTAATCGAACATCATATATCGTCAACTGACTTTGATGCACTTGAAAAGTTCGCCGTCGAGGCTTTTAAACTTGGTTACGAAGTGACTGACCCTGAAGATATGGATGATGAAGATGAGCAAGAAATTGTCTGTTGCGATGTTATTGCCGAAATTCCATTAGATGGAGAGCTGATTAATAAGCAAATTACCCAGTTAATTGAACTAGCTAATACGTTTGCCGTTAGTTATGATGGTTGGGGCACCTACTTTGAAGATGGTGAAGATCAAGATTATGAGGATGAAGAGGACGACAACGAAACACTTCATTAACTGATTAACTAAGTGCATCGTTCGATGCACTTAGTTATAATGATGCCGTTATCAATTTTCAGTATCAATGTTCGGTATCAATATCCTCAAAATTTTTCACTAACTCATCGATCGCTTTCATCTGCTGTAAGAATGGCTCAAGTTTAGCTAGCGGTAGTGCCGAAGGACCATCACATTTTGCATGAGCGGGATCGGGATGCGACTCAATAAATAAGCCTGCAATACCAATTGCCATACCTGAACGAGCAAGTTCAGTCACTTGTCCCCTTCTGCCACCTGATGCTGCCCCCATCGGATCACGGCATTGTAATGCATGTGTCACATCAAAAATAACAGGCGAACCGTTGCTAGCTTTTTTCATTATGTTAAAACCAAGCATATCAACAACTAAGTTATCATAACCAAAGCAGCTACCACGATCACAAAGAATAATCTGGTCGTTACCTGCTTCTGCAAATTTTTCAACAATATTACCCATTTGACCAGGGCTAGTAAATTGTGGTTTTTTTACATTAATTACCGCACCAGTTTGTGCCATTGCCACAACTAAATCTGTTTGTCTGGCTAAAAAGGCGGGTAACTGAATCACATCGACAACTTCTGCAACTGGCTTGCATTGTTCTTGAGTGTGAACATCAGTAATAATTTTTACCCCAAATGTATTTTTTAGCTCTTGAAATAGCTTCATCCCTTCTTCAAGTCCTGGTCCGCGATAAGAGTGTACCGATGAGCGATTAGCTTTATCAAATGAGGCTTTAAACACATAAGGGATATTTAATTTCTCTGTCACTGTGACATAATGTTCACAGATTTTCATTGCTAAATCTCTTGACTCTAGAACATTCATTCCACCAAACAGTACAAAAGGAAGATCATTTGACACCGAAATATTACCAATTTTAACAATTTTTTGTTTCATTTTCTTTTCCTACTCGTTGTATTCAAAATTATGGCTTAAACCACCGTCCAACCGTTACTCGTTCATTACCACTATAATCGGTATAGGTTTTAACTAACTGAAAACCACGTTGTTTAAAAATCGTCTGTACCGCTTGACCCTGTTTCCAACCATGTTCAATTAATAACCAACCATATTGATTAAGGTGCCTTGTTGCACCTTGTACAATCAGTTTAATATCGGCAAAACCATCATCTTCAGAAACTAATGCACTAAGGGGTTCGTAACGCACATCACCTTGCGATAAATGAACATCGGTGGATTCAATATAAGGGGGGTTGCTTGTTATCATCGAAAACTTACGCCCTTTGGTCGGTTTATACCAATTACCTTGCAAAAAATAAACATTGTTTACCCCAATTTGCTTTGCATTAGTTTGGGCAAGCACTAATGCCTCTTGGCTTTTATCTACAGCGGTAAAAAGGCAATCTGGTCTTTCTGTCGCCATCGCAATAGCAATAGCGCCGCTTCCGGTCCCTAAATCTAACACTTCACATGGCGTGGTTGGTAAACACTCTAACGCTAACTCAACCAGTTTTTCGGTATCTGGTCGAGGAATTAAGGTTGCCGAAGAGACATTAAAGTTAAGTGACCAGAACTCTTTAACACCCGTAATGTAGGCAATTGGCTCACCAGCATAGCGGCGCTTTAAAAAGGCCTCTAATTGTTCTAACTGTAATTCGGTTAACCTTGTTTCACAAAATGCCATTAAAAAGGTGCGAGTACGCCCCGTGACAAACCCTAATAAAATTTCTGCATCGCGCCGTGGGCTATCACCGCCGTTTAACCTTTGTGTCGCTTGTTTTAACCACTCTAAGTAGGTCATTACTCTTGATCCGATAATGCAGCCAACTGATCTGCTTGATATTCCTGTACAATCGGGTCAATTAGCATTTCTAGCTTACCTTCCATCGCTTCATCTAAACGATATATCGTTAAATTAATACGATGATCTGTCACGCGACCTTGCGGGTAGTTATAAGTTCTAATTCGATCTGAGCGATCTCCTGACCCTAATAAGTTACGTCTCGTTGATGCTTCTTCCTGCTGACGTTTTTGTCTTTCCGCATCTTGAATACGAGCCGCTAATACTGACATGGCTTTAGCTTTATTTTTATGCTGCGATCGTTCATCTTGACACTCAACAACAATCCCCGTTGGAATGTGGGTAATACGGATTGCCGAATCCGTGGTATTAACGTGCTGACCGCCGGCACCTGATGATCTAAAAGTATCTATCCGTAAATCAGCAGGGTTAATCTCTGGTAGATCGGCTTCGGGGACTTCGGGCAACACTGCCACAGTACAAGCTGAGGTATGTATACGTCCTTGCGATTCAGTTTCCGGTACACGTTGTACTCGGTGCCCGCCAGACTCAAATTTTAAATTGCCATACACATTATCACCGCTTACCAGCAATATTACCTCTTTATAGCCACCATGTTCGCCATCATTGCTACTTAAAATTTCGGTACGCCAATGTTTGGTTTCCGCGTATTTGGTATACATTCTAGCTAAGTTACCGGCAAATATTGCGGCTTCATCACCACCAGTACCGGCCCTGATCTCTAAGAAACAGTTATATTCGTCATTCGGATCTTTGGGTAATAGCAGCAGTTGAAGCTGATTTTCTTGCTGCTCAACCTTAGATTTAGCTTCATCCAATTCTTCTTGTGCCATTTCACCCATTTCAGGATCAGAGAGCATCATTTTAGCCGTTTCAATATCGTCTTGAGTTATCTTCCACTGCTCAAAACATTTAACTACATCCGTTAATTGGGCGTATTCTTTCGATAATGAACGAAAGCGATTTTGGTCGGCAATAACATTTGGATCAGATAATAATGCCTGAACTTCTTCAAATCGTTCGGTTAGTACTTCTAATTTAGCAATAATGGATGGTTTCATATAAAAGGGACGCCTTTTTATCTATTGATTTTTTCTTATTAAAAATAATTATATATGGATTGTTAAGAACATTAACTAAGCTAATGTTCTTTAAGACCAAGACAATCACTCAATACTTTTAGACAATCATCACAGTCTTTAGTTGCAGCGTGAAGTAACGTTTGGGTAGGAGCATGAATAAGTCGATTAGTAAGCTGATAAGATAATTTAGTTAACACATCATCAATGTTACTGCCTTGCTTAATCGCTGAGATAGCTTTATCAGTAAGTTCGAGTTTAATTGTTTCTGCTTGCTCACGATATTGTTTGATTAAATCAACGGCATTACGTGAACGTAGCCATGTCATAAACGATTCGGCTTCTTCTGCAATAATATATTCAGCTTCTTTAGCAGCAATGGCTCGTTGTTCTAAATTAGATTGTACGGTTCTTTGTAAGTCATCAATGGTAAACAGGTGTACATCAGTCAACCCTACAATCTCGCCTTCAATATCTCTTGGCACCGCTAAATCAATAAATAACATTTTACTATTGATGGATTTAGCTTTACGTAATGCTATCGACCGTTCAACCATTCCTTTACCTATAATAGGTAATGGGCTAGCCGTTGAGCTGATCACAATATCTACGTCGGATAAACGAACCGCTATATCAGGTAAAGCAATGATTTCAGCATCCATTAAATTAGCAAGCTTCAATGCCTTTTCACGTGTTCTATTCGCTACAATGATTTTATTAAAACCATGCGGTTTAAGGTAGCGAGCAATGAGTTCAATTGTTTCACCTGCCCCAACTAGCATAATATTTAACTCTTTGGTTGATTTGAATAATTGTCGAGCAACAAGGCAAGCGGAATAAGCAACCGATGCAGAATTAGAGCCGATATCCGTCTCAGTACGAACACGCTTGGCGACATGAAAAATGCGTTGAAATAACTTTGCCAACTCGCTACATAAACAGTTATTTTGCTGAGAATAACTATATGCATGTTTTACTTGCCCAAGTATTTGTGGCTCCCCAATAATCATTGAGTCGATGCCGCTGGCGACTTTCATTAAATGCTCTACCGCAACTTTGCCATCATACCAGTACAGGCAATGCTGATAATCATGTAAAGCAATATGATGGTACTTGCATAGCCACTGCTCAATCGACACTTTGATTCTTGCCAAATCAGACAAGTGTTCAAAACTGACATAGATCTCAGTGCGGTTGCATGTCGATAAAATGACACAACCGCTTAGTAGAGGGTGTTGATATAAACTATATAGCGCTTTATCGATAGTATCAGGAAAAAAGGCAATTTTTTCCCTTAGTGCGACAGGAGCTGTTTTATGGTTAATACCTAGAATTGCGATAGACATGCTCAATGATTTCTTTAATTTCACTAATAACATTAATGGTATTTTATTGCCGCTAATTATACACAATAAAGCAAAAAAAGTTAATAGCTTAAAACAATGAAATACAATCGATTCCATTAATCATCAGTATTCGTTATAATAGCAGCATTCTCCTGTCTTTTGCGGCGTTTCTAAAATGCATTTATTGGCTAAATTTTATAAAATTGTTGTTTTATTTCTTGTTGTTACTTTAATCGCTGCTTGTAGTAATATGCAACACAAATTTGATGAACAAAGCCAACAAACAGCAAGGCAGAATCATCAACACGCTTTGTCCACCTTAGTAGCTTATCAAGCAACGGGTAGCATGTCTTATATTACCAGTAGTTCAAAATATTATGGCCGATTTTTTATTAATCAATTTTCTGACAATCAATATCAATTAAAATTAACAACGCCTGTTGGATCGCCCATTTTTTCACTCACAGTGACCCCTTATTTAGCTGAATTAACCGATCGAGATGGTAAAAAGTACACCGATGAAAATGTTGAGCGTTTAATGGCTAAGCTGACTGGAATGGATATTCCGTTTAAATCACTGCATAATTGGTTTAAAGGGTTATCTAATAATTTAAATCAAGATAAATGGGATGCACAAGGTCGGCTAGCAACAACAACCTTATCGCAAGACAACCAAAATTGGTTATTAACCATCAGCAAGTATACGACTTACCGCTTAGCTAATAAAAATATTGATCTCCCCGCTAGGATCGAGATGGTTAATAAAAATAACAGACTAAAAATGACAATTAATAACTGGAAACTCAACTAACATGCTCGACTTTGCCTGCTGGCCCTCACCCGCTAAACTTAATTTATTTTTATATATTACGGGCCAAAGAGCAGACGGCTATCATAATTTACAAACGCTTTTTCAGTTTATTGATTATTGTGATTATCTTTATTTTAAACCACGCCTAGATAATAAAATTTGTTTACTAACTGAATTTACTGACGTTAAACATGATGATAATTTAATTGTTAAATCTGCTAATCTACTATTGGATTATGCAAAGCAACAACAGCTTGCATTGCCAAATATTTACGGTATGGATATTACGATTAACAAAAAACTCCCCATGGGAGGCGGACTTGGCGGTGGCTCATCTAATGCGGCAACGACCTTGGTTGCACTAAATCATTTATGGCAATTAGCGCTATCTACCGACCAGTTAATGGCAATTGGTAGCCGACTTGGCGCAGATGTAGCGGTATTTATTTTTGGTCATAGTGCTTTTGCCCAAGGTATTGGTGATCAGTTACAAGCCGTAAAACCTGCTGAAAATTGGTATTTAGTTATTAGGCCTGCGGTTGCCATCTCAACCAAATTTATATTCACCCACTCAGAATTAAAACGTGACACGGTAAAAAGAGAGCTTAAGCAACTACTTACGCTACCGTTTAGCAATGATTGTGAGCCTGTCGTGTGTAAGCTTTACCCACCAATAGAATCGTTAATTCAGCTATTATCAACCAAATGCCCAACCCGCTTAACCGGCACTGGATCATGTATTTTTTGTCAATGTGATAGCAAAGAGCAAGCTGAACACTTACAACATTGGTTAACACAAAATAACACTACGGTAAAGCTAGACACTTTTATCGCCAAAGGGACCAATCAATCACCGTTAACGCAAAAATTGATTTTTTAATTTATACTATTGAATTTTATAACTATTTTATTTACAACTTTGCCAAACTTGCTCCTAAGTTTAAACACTTAGAACAAGCAATAAAGAGATATGATATGAAAAAGGCACTACCACTAATTAGCTTACTACTATCTTCTAGCCTATTGGCTGCTGAGCCTGAACATAATATCGGCATTGGATTGAGTGGTTCATGGGAAAAGTCGCCTTATGTTGGTGAAAACAGGCCGTTTTCGATACTTCCGCTTATTGATTATGATTCTAACTCTCTATTTATATCGGGCACTTCTGGTGGTATTCATTTATGGCAAAATAATAACCAGCAAATCGACTTGGCTTTTGAATATCAATCATTTGAGCTAAAACCATCAAATAATGATGATCCACGCATGAAACAACTGGATCGCCGCAAAACAACGCTATTAGGCGGCCTTGCTTATTCGATCATTACGCCATATGGTCAGTTATCGGCTGAGGCGCTAATTGATACCTTACATAATAGCCAAAGTGTTTCTATTGATGTCGAATATGCAGGTTACTTACAGCTAACTCAACAGCTAGCGCTGATCCCACAAGTGGGCGCAACATGGTATAACCACAAACATAATAGCTATTATTATGGCGTGAGTAAAAAAGAGTCATTGCATAGTGGTTTTGCCAGCTATCAACCGGCGAGTAGCCTCACTCCCTATCTTACCTTAACCTCAATTTATAAATTTAATCCTACCTGGTCTGCCGTTTTTGAGTATGAATATAATTTGCTGAGCCATGAAGTAAAAAACAGCCCGATTGTTGATCGAAATAATACCAGTACCATAAGTGTAGGTTTGCTCTTTTATTTTTAAACAAAATTGTGTCGCATATTGCGTTATAGTAAATAGGAGTAGCGAATATTCGCATCGCCAAATACCATATGGTGTTTGCTTTTTAACTCAGCTATGTTGCTTTTACCCTGATACTGTTTACGCTTTATTGGCAATCGGTTTAACGACATCTTGTTGCATATTAAGATTGACATCTAAACTATCGCTAGCGGCCGTAGCAGCGTAAATTTGTAAATCAAAATAGCTAACAGAGGATAATAAATGCCCCATTACCTCTGCTAATATCGCCTCATATTCAGCCCAAATGCAGGTATTTGTAAATGCATAAATTTGCAGCTGTACACCTTCATCGGTAATACCGATTTGGCGAACTAATTGCGTTGCTGAACTATTAATTTTGGGATGATTATTCAAGTACCACCTAGCGTACTCCATAAAGAGATCACAATTGGTAAGTTGATGCAGGTTAATGGCAACGGTTTTATCAACATCTAATGCCGCATTGCGCTGTTGGTACTCATGATTGGTTTTCATAATATAGTCGCTAAGCCCACCAACCGTTTTAAAATGCTCAAGTTCCATATCAGTTAAAAAGCGAATATCCTTCGATATAATCGTGATATTACGAACAAACCGCCTATTACCGGATTCCTGCATCGCACGCCAATTTTGAAAAGATCCAGAAGCAAGTGAATAAGTCGGTACCGTTGTTAAGGTGTTATCATAATTTAAAATTTTAATCGTTGTTAATGAGATTTCTTTCACAATACCATCTGCACCATATTGCGACACAGTGATCCAATCCCCTTCATGTACCAGATTGTTCATGGTAATTTGCACACTACCAACAAATCCCATAACGGTATCTTTAAATAGCAAGATTAAAATTGCCGATGCGGCGCCAAGAGCGGTCATAACTGATACTAAAGAACGATGCGTTAATATTGAAAAAACGAGTAAACATGCGACACTGATCAGAATGATGCGAATAACTTGTAAATAACCATCGAAGGGAATGTTATTGTAATTACGCTTTTGGGCTAATAATTTAGCCATGACCTGTATAAAAGACATAATCACGTTCATAACAATAAAGACAATATAAATGCTCAAGATCGCCTGCATCAATAAAATAAAATTAGGGTAATCAAAAAATATTAATGGTACTAGCGATTCAACCAAGGCAATATTCACTAGCCAGATCACATGACGTAGAAAGTGATAATGTAGTAAATATTTAAAAAAAGCAGAGTGCAATTTGTCATTAGCTTTAACCAATAAATACCGACAGACATTATGCGTAATTTTTTGGAAAATATAGCTAAAAATGAATAACAAAACAATTGAGATTAGCATAAAGGCAAAGCCTTGCCATACATAAGGAATATTGAGCCATTTAATAAATCTGTGTATTACCGACGAAAATCCTAAAAAATCATGATCAATCACTGGCATAACAAACACCCTATTTAAATAGAATCAATATATAGTAGGGTATAACAGGCAGTAAAAGCAAATAGTTTCCTAGGTGTTAGGTAAAAGAGAAAACCTTGCTAGGCAAGGTCTCAGATTGTTGACAAATAAGGAACTTTTTATAGCCGCCGAGCCACTAACTGTTTTCGGTAATAGTCAAAAAAAATGGTTGTGTTAAAATTCTGTGCCTAAAATAAAATAGTGACCAAGGACGAGTTACCATGACAATAAAAAAAGTTACCCATTTTATCTTCCCCGTTGGCGATAAAATATTGAGCCAAGATGCCTACTATCGCGCCCTGTCCGAGGCGAAAAATGGTTTTTATCCGTTTAGCGAAAATGGCTTATGGCATGGTGGCATTCATATTGATGATGGCGTGTTTAAAAACGTCAGTCGTAATGACAATATGCTTCGCTGTATGGCGCAGGGTGAAGTAATTGCCTATCGGGTCAACTCGGTTTACCCAAAAGTAATCTATGAAGACACGCTGCCCCCTACGTCACCATTAGTGAATGGTCGAGAACGCGTGGCCTATTTTTCAACCGGTTTTACCTTAGTCCGTCACTATTTTGCTATGCCCAAGGTGGCAGGTGAAACAGATCCCCCGCCAAGCATAACGCTTTATAGTTTATATATGCATCAACTCGATTGGTATGGTTATCAGCAATTGGCCAAAGAAGCGTCCTTAGCGCAGCCGCAGTACTGGCACTTAATATCAGGGCGCGTGAGCAGTTACTGCAAAGACCCAATCAGAGGTACCATTGTCCGTCATAATGGCGCCAAAACCCCTGGCGTCGCCTTATTACTTAAAGGTAGCAAAATCAAGCTTGGCGACCAAATTAATAAGAGCGGATGGTATAAATTAGAATCGATTATTGAAGGTGGCTTAGTAAACAGCAATGGAACGTTTTACACAGACTTGGTGTCAATAACCGGATATGTGTTCGGTAAAGAGATTGGCTCCATTGAGTCCGATCCCACAGCCCATAAAAATACGGTTTATACGGTAAATAAAGACAATAACGATAAAATTGGTTCACCGGAGGTTAGCGTAGCGGGGATTACGGTATACGCCAATAAAGAGGGTAAGGATGTTTTAGCCTACTTGCCCAAAGAGACACGGTTTGAGTTTGATGGGCAAGAAGATGGCTATGCAAAAATTAAAAAAATTCAAACCAATTATATCCCTACAAGCTTAAAAGTTGAAGGTGGTGCAACGGCTGATTCGCCGCACCACGGTTGGGTAAAGGTCGCGAACTTAACTGAACTGGGCTATGAACCTAAAGCGCTTGATAAGGTGGTGGTACTCGATAGTCCGATGGCGATTAGTGCCGGTGACTTTATCGGCTATTTAGGACACAATGTGAGTAGTAATGGTCAGTTTTCACAAGCTAAAAGGCAAGTTTTAGCCACTGAAAAACGCCCTTCTAATCACAAACTCACCTTACAAGGGCACGTGGAATTATTTACCTGTGATGATTTACCGGCGTTTATCACTAAAACCCGTCTACTTGCCGATAAGTTACCAGAGAGCGAAAAAAACCTTATCTTAGTTGAAGAAGGGGCGCAGCTTATTAGTGAAAGCCCAAGTGATGGCGAAATATTAACCGGTCGGTACATTAGCCTGATTGGCTCACCGCGTGAGAGTTGCTATATACAGGCGCATGTTTATTATGTGCTTAATATCAATCGCCAGCACTGTCATGCTGAGCAAGTTATTGAAGCGCATACCTTACCTGATGGCGCATGGGATAGTCTTGCTGCCCCTCAGCCAACCACCTACCGCTTAACTGCGGCAGATAAAGCGCAACTGATTACTTACTATCAATTTCAATATCCAGAGTTAACGGTTGCTAATATTCCTGATACAGCGCTGCTTATTGGTTATGCGTCGTCATTTTCTGACTCCAGCCTGAGCACCTTATCAGACGGTAACACGCACCATGGCGCGCGTGATGAAGTACAGCTGCGCTTTAGTTTAGTGGGCGGTGACAGCGCTTATTGGGTTAACGCATGTGATGTTATGCACTTGCAAGGTGGCGAAGGTCAGTTAAATCAGCCTATCGCCTATTGGCAGACCTTCCCTTTAACCTTAACAAACTTGCCTGCGGCAGATAACTCTAATACCGTTTATTACCCACGCACGCTACCGCTTGCCTCACTTAAGAGTGATAACCATATCGCTATCGATAAGGAGGCTAATCACTGGGCCTATATTACCGCCGGTAATCAACTCGGCAGCCCGATTAGGGGATGGGTGAATATTAGCAAAGGCGCTACTGATTATCGCCAGCCGCATATTAAACGGGTCAGCCCATGGGCATGGACAGGTTATTCAACCATCAAAGAGACCGCCAATGTGGCTAACTTTGTTGAAAAGCAACAGACTAATCGTAAGATGACGTTAGATTTAAATGATTACACTGAATCAATGTCGGCAATGCACCATATTTTAACGAAAACGCCCCTTAGCAAGGCGCTGCCTTACGTTTTACCGCCCTTCACCCATAAACAGCTACAAATGGGATTACAAACACCGTGGACAGCGGAGCTTATCGGCCGCTTAGCGATAAACTATGAGAGTGAATGGTATGCAGACCAAAGCTTAAGCAAATGGAATGAGATTGATGAGCTTTATCAAAAACAGACCGAGCAAAAACGCCAAGCGATTATTGATGAGTTAACTAAAGCAGAGATAACTGCTCCAGTGTTACGTCAACATGCGTGTAGGATACTCGATAAAAACGCTGCCTACCGAATAAATGAATGGCAGTTAGAAAAACAACACCGCATTAAACCCTCGCTATGGTGGGATGAAGTGGCTAAGGCACAGGCAGCAAAAAGCACAACAGATACAACAGCAACACCTAACCAGCCAGTCTTATCCAACTTAGCAGCAGACGGTAAAGCGTGGTATTTGCATCCAGTGGGGATGACGGAGTTTGTTGTTGGCGACTTATTGATAACAATGGAAATGTTGTTAGCCGCTCATCCTAGGGGATCGAAAGACTATTATAATGAAATATTACCTTATCTTAATCAGTATGCTATTGCATATAAATTGACTCAACCTAAAGAAATAGCCCATTTTTTATCTCAAATTGGTCATGAAAGTGGATTTAGAATTATAAATGAAAACTTGGGTTATAGTGGTCAGAGAATGAAAATGAAGTTTGGTTGTAAGAAAGGGGAAGCGCATTATAATGCAACGACTGACAGTTGTGACTTGGGACAACTTAGACCTAAATTGTGGGCAAGTACCGCCCATTATGAAAAAAATCCAGAGCACTTAGGTAATTATGTTTATGCCAATAGGATGGGTAATGGAGATGAATCTTCTGGAGATGGCTATCGTTACAGAGGGCGCGGAGTTATTCAATTAACCGGAAAAGATGCCTATCGCAATTTTACTAGAGTTCATAATCGAAATAATCCAGATGACATTCAAGATTTCGTAGCTAGTCCAGATTTACTTATAAGTTCAGTACAATATGGTATTGAATCAGCGTTTGTATTTTGGTTTACTAAAACAGGAAAACCTAATCCAGCCGTAAATACTTTTGTGAACCTACGTGATCTAGCTAAATCAGGAACAGTTAAAGAAGTTACTCAACTAGTTAATGGTGGACAAAATGGTTATGCAGACAGAAAACAGAGATTTAATCGAATTGCAAGGCTGTTTGCCTTGAGAGAAGAGGAATAGGCATATGTTAAAAATACTTCATATTTTATGCGTTGTTTCGTGCTTATTATTTTCAACATTTATTTTTAGTCATCAAAACGAAACTATAGTACACGGACCATTTAATATATCTTGGTGTGGTAATGGGCAATTTTATTTTGAAGAAACCCATGATTTAGAATACCCCATACATTTTATTTTAGAATGTGGGGATGAAAAAAAAATAATAGATAGATACTATGTTGATGGTGCAAATTTTATTATTTTGTCAAATAGACAGAAACCAGACATGGGAATAGAATCAGTTTTCTTTCAAGAGATTGGTTCGAAAAAACATTTATTTGTCATAATCAAAAGAAATATAACACATCGAGCTTTAGGTATTAATGGTGATGATTATAGAGTTTATGCTTATGAGAATTCCCCAAAGAATATTATTCAATTGGATAAAAATATTATGAAAGATAATAATTTGTCGGGCTTTGAAGGCGAATCCGATGGAGAAGAGTCTCACTTTAAATATAAAACAGCTGCTGAAGTAAAAAAATACATTAAAGAGACATATAATAAAAAATAAATATATCGCTCAGGTAAAATTAAACCGATGCGTAGCCTACTGCTAGAATAAATTAAGGCTAAAAATCATATCGCAATTGGTGATAATGCGAATAACTGAGCCTATATTACCGCTGGTAGTCAACACGGCAGCTCGATTAGCGGGTGAGTGAATATTAGCAAAGGCGCCACTAATTACCGCCAGCCGCATATTAAACGGGTAAGCCCATTGGCATGGACAGGATATTCAACCATCAAAGAGACGGCTAATGTGGCTAACTTTGTTGAAAAGCTACAGACTAATCGTAAGATGACGCTAGACTTAGCCGATTACACCGATACCATGTCGGCAATGCACCATATTTTAACTAAGACGCCTTTTAGCAAGGCGCTGCCTTACACTTTACCTCCTTTCACCCATAAACAGCTGCAAGAGGGATTACGCACACCGTGGACGGCAGAGCTTATCGGCCGCTTAGCGATAAATTATGAGAGTGAATGGTACAGCGATGAAAACTTAAGCAAATGGAATGAGATTGATGAGCTTTATCAAAAGCAGACCGAGCAAAAACGCCAAGCGATTATTGACGAGTTAACTAAAGCCAATATAACTGCTCCAGCGTTACGTCAACATGCGTGTGGGATACTCGATAAAAACGCTGCATACCGAATAAATGAATGGCAGTTAGAAAAGCAACACCGCATTAAACCGTCGCTCTGGTGGGATGAAGTCGCTAAGGCGCAGGCAGCAAAAAGTACAACAGCAACACCTAACCAGCCAGTGTTATCCAATTTATCAGCAGATGGGAAAGCGTGGTATTTGCATCCGGTGGGGATGACGGAGTTTGTTGTTGGCGACTTATTGATAACAATGGAAATGTTATTAGCGGCTCACCCTTGGGGGGCAAAAGACTATTATAATATAATATTACCTTATCTAAATCAGTATGCTGCAGCATACAAATTGACTGAAGCTAAAGAAATAGCCCATTTTTTATCTCAAATTGGCCATGAAACTGGATTTAAAGCAGATAGTGAAGATCTTTATTACAAACAACAAATAATGAAAAAAACTTTTGGCTGTAAAGGAGGGAAGAAAAATTATAATAAAGAAACAGATAGTTGTGATTTAGGGAAACTAAGGTCAAAATTATGGACAAATACGTCATATTATGAAAAAAATCCAGAGCACTTAGGTAATTATGTTTATGCCAATAGAATGGGTAATGGGGATGAATCATCTGGAGATGGCTATCGTTACAGAGGACGAGGAGTTATTCAATTAACTGGAAAGGATGCCTATCGCAATTTTACTAGAGTTCATAATCGAAATAATCCAGATGACGTTCAAGATTTCGTAGCTAGTCCTGATTTACTTGCAAGTTCCAAACAATATTATATTGAATCAGCGTTTGCATTTTGGTTTACTAAAACAGGAAAACCCAATCCAACCGTAAATAGATTCGTGAACCTACGTGATTTAGCTAAATTAGGTACGGTTCAAGAAGTCACTCAGCTAGTTAATGGTGGACAAAATGGTTATGCAGATAGAAAACAGAGATTTAATCGAATTTCAAGGCTGCTTGGTTTAATAGAAGAGGAATAAGCGTATGTTAAAAACACTTCATATGTTATGCATTGTTTTGTGTTTAGTATTTTCATCCTTCGTTTTTAGTCAGCAAAACGATCCTATTATGCATGGGCCATTTAAAACTAATTTATATAATGATGGTGAGCTTTATTTTGAACAGACATCAAATTTTGAATACCCTATAAATTTTGTTTTAAAATATCAATGTGATAGAGAAATTAAAAAATATATTATTGATAGATATTCTCATAATGGTGGTGTACCAGAAATAGAATCTTTATTTTTTTATAAAATAAATGAAGTTCCTTATGTTTTCACTATAGTTTTATGGAATATAAACCATCGAGGTATTGGTACATATGGTCAATATTACCAAGTATATGGATATAAAAAAAATAATGGAAATATTTTAATTAAAGATGAAACTATTGAATATGATAATAATCTATCAGGTATAGAAGGAAGTGATAATGGAGAAGAGTCTCACTTTAAATATAAAACAGCTGCAGAAGTAAAAAAATATATTAAAGAGACATATAATAAAAAATAAATATATTGCTCAGGTAAAATTAAACTGGTGCGTAACCTACTGCTAGAATAAATTACTTTTCTGAAACAAGAGAACGAGGTTCCGTTTCTTATTTTAATAGATATGATCCAATTCTTGCAGACTCCGCGGTAAGAAAAAAAGTAGCTATGTTAAATGGTAACACTTTGCAGGGTGATGGTTATA
Source organism: Orbaceae bacterium lpD02 (assembly GCA_036251875.1). NCBI lineage: Bacteria > Pseudomonadati > Pseudomonadota > Gammaproteobacteria > Orbales > Orbaceae > Orbus > Orbus sturtevantii. The sequence goes on from CP133960.1 coordinate 703,824, forward strand.
AATATAGAGGCCGAGGATTAGTACAGCTAACATGGAAAAATAATTATCAAGCGGCAACAAATTATTTTAATATTGATTTTATTAATAATCCAGACAAAGCTAGCGAGTATGGTTATGCTGTACCTATAATGATCCTCGCCAAAATATTAGACAGTGCTTGCCTCTATAAATGTGTTATTTAGGTAGTACTGCTTTTCATATTGTTCTGGCGATATCCATCCTGTATTGATAGATGATCTCAGTTTCCCTTCTGGTATCAATCCTTTTATTTTTTCTAGTTGGTTTAATTCCTAATAAATTGGTAATACTATCAGAAGAAAAGTCATCACCATAAATCATAAATTCCACCATCACTTTTGTTTTAGACATTTCTAAAAAGCCTCCTTGTAAAAACAAAACTGTTGATAGGCTACTCCATCTGGTCATATTTATGCACTAAGGCCAGTTGAGATCTATAAAAAAACAATACCTACAAAAGCTTCTAAATATATTTCTGTAGGTATTTTGTTTTTCATAATTTGATTATTTTTACTCGTTACTCTCTAAAACTACTCCTAACAATAAGCACTGTAGCCAGCATAAATTATTAATAGACACTATATGGTAGGCTAATTTAAAGAACTCTTTAATTTGTGCTGGATTTTCCATAGCAATATATACTAATTCTAAAATGTCACCTATCATATACCCAACTATAGGATATAAAATTAATCTTATAACTTTAAATGAGACTAGACTATGAACTAATATAGCAGCTATTAAAGCAAAGAAAATCCCAATAAATACATATACATACATAATTCTATGGATCGTATAATCAAAGCCTTTCAACCATAAAAATGTAATAAAATAACTAAATACTATTGTAATTATTATAAAAAAATACTTACGTGATAATTTTGTTATTTCCATAATCCCCCCTAAACTAAATAATATTATTTTTTCTTTTTGGGAGGATTTATTATTTGTGTTTCAGGACCATTAATACTTGGAAACTTTAAATTTCCTGGAAAACTCGTTGAGTCAAAACCAGGAAACATTCCAGATTTTTCTAATACTTCACTGACCCTACTAGCACAAATCAATCCCCCTCCTCCACCTACATCCATTGCTATATTTTTTAAGTTTTCAGCCCCATCAGGAGTAACAACCACTCAACTTTTCTCTGTATAATATTTTGGCGTGTGATCCTCGCCAAAAAAGTGGACAAATGCCACCTCTATGATATAAATAAAAATCAGAGGAGAACATATCATGGTCAAAAAATTCAGTACCGAGTTCAAACAGCAATCGGTCGATTATGCGCTGTCTAACGCTCACCTTTCAATAACTGAGCTGGCCAACCATTTAGGTATAGGTAAATCGACCCTTGATAAGTGGATAAGGCTGCTAGCGCCAAATAAAACCAGTCGTCGAGAGCTCACCATTGAGCAGCAAAAAATTATCGCCCTAGAAAAAGAGGTAAAAGAGCTCAAAATGGCGAATGAAATCCTAAAAAAGGCGCATGTGTACTTCATCAACCATCCAAGTCGGTGAAGTACAAGTACATGAAGCAACACTTATCATCCTATTCAGTGCCGTTAATCTGTCGTCAGTTAAATATTAGCGTGTCAGGTTACTATGCTTGGCTCAGACGTGAGCCCAAATCAAACGGACTAATTGATAACATCAAGACACTTTATTGGTGGCATAAAGCCCGTTTGGGCGCACCAAGCTTAGTGCACGATATCAGGGATAAGGGCTATAATGTGTCAGAGAGAACGGTCAGTCGAGTATTACAAAAATTAGGCTTGCGGAGTAAGGCTACACGTAAATTTAACTATCGGGCTGCGCCAAAGCTATCTCATGATGTGGCGCCAAATACCTTAGACAGGCAGTTTAATCCGGATAAACCTAATAACGTTTGGGTGACCGATATCACGTATATCAAAACCGGTGAAGGCTGGCTATACCTCTGTGTGATTATTGATTTATTCGGGCGAAAAGTAATTGGTCGGCAAACGAGTCACCGTATTGATAGGCATTTAGTCTGTAATACACTCAAAAATGCCTTATTCCGTCGCCAGTTTCCAAAAGGTGTTTTGCTCCATAGTGACAGAGGAAGTCAATATTGCAGTGCGGATTTTAAACGATTAATATTACTAAACGGACTTAAACAAAGCATGAGCCGAACCGGTAATTGCTGGGATAATGCGGTTGCAGAAAGTTTCTTTCATACCTTAAAAGCACATATTATTCATGATTGTTATTACAAAACACGGGAGCAGGCAAATAAAGCACTATTTGAATATATTGAAATCTATTATAATCGGGTTCGTCGCCATTCAGCTAATGGTTGGATATCGCCAGAACAATATGAAAATCAGTACTACTTAAATAACACATTTATAGAGGCGAGCACTGTCTAATATTTTGGCGAGGATCAGAGGATTGCCTAACGCTTGAAGAGTTAAGTGGAATACTCGTATTTAAATTTAGGGAACATAAGCTATATAATTATATTTCCATCCCTTATCATTTTTTAAACATATTTAATCCTATTTTTTTTATCGATTTATTTATTTTTTGTTCATTCAATAATTTAGGTTTTAATACAAAAAATTCATGAGTTAAATCATAACCTGTTCGAGTGAAGCAACCTAACGTAGGATATAATAAAGTGCATAAAGGTGATTCTAACAGCGCATTATTTACATGGCGCTGATATTCATCAAATGATTTAATTAAAATAGGAATATTATCAAGCATAACGATAACATCACCTTTTGCTAACTTAAATAATAGCTTATAAAAAACAATAAACTTATTTTTTATCTGAACAAATTGTTTCATTTTATTTGGGTCTTTACCTACATCGGCATAACACACCAAATCTACATTAATATACTCATCTTCGCTCAAAAAGTGATCAAAGCATGAAATATAAAAAATAAAATACTCTTTTTCTAGTGCACTATAATTACTGAAATCAGAGTTTATAAACTTATCCATTAATGTATTCATTTTCTTAAAAATTGCCCTCCACTATCTAACGTTCCTATTCTACCACCTTTCTTATTCAATAATTTCCAAGCACTACCTCCATGTGATTTAGCTCCCGCTCTATCAGGTGAAACACTCCACCCAGTTTTTGGATCTCTATAATTTTCGTCTTTTCCTTTAGCACTAAAACGATTTAGATCAACCTTATCTCCTTTCTGCAAATCTCCTTTATAATTAGCGTATTTATCTTGATCATCATCATTAGGTGAACCAGTTCCCCCAACCAAACTTATGCTTATGCTTGTACTTGCTTCACATCCGTTATCCTGCTCTTGGCTATCATCACTAGAACACGAAAGCATTCCCCAAATGCCACCAATAACACCGCCAGCAGTACCACAAGGAACAGCCGCTAAACCACCCGTTATAGATCCACAAAGAGCGCCGCCGCCAACAGCCCCTGCACCAGTACCGAGTATAGAACCAATTGCATAACCTACCCTGAGCTCATTACTCTCCCCTTTCGGGCTAATGGTCACAATTTATAAACGGTTTTTTGGGGAAAAGGGAAAATAACTTGTTAGTGGAGGTTACTACGCAATAAAATCAAATCTTGCTTTTAAGTGCATTTAAAATAATATCTTTTCTTATATTAAAATCGCCAAAAATATCTTTAGATATATCTTTATACAAATCATGGTTATCTTGCTCATCAGAAATCTCATAGTTATTTTGCTCATTCGCAATAAATATCGCGGTAGGAATAACTACATCAGCTATTTGTAATAAAATTTTTTTATCTTCTAAAGCTTTCTCAGCAAGTAATGAAATCATTGCGCCAAACAATGAACCTAATTCGATAAATCTAAATTTTTTAAATTTTTTATCTAAGATAAACCGACAATACCCTCTCGTATAGTACCGAAAAGGTATGCCTGGCATGTACCTTAAGTAATCAATCGCATCAATAGTATGATTAATTAAAAATGGTTCCATCTCAAACGTCGTCTTGCCAAAATAAAATTCAACTGCTGCTTTAAAATCCAAATCTTTTGACGACATAACTCCCCAGTCTTTTTTACTTGGGAAAATAGATCCATTTTTCATAATAAGTTCCTTTAACAATAGGGATAGCGATAGATAGACTTTTATACATAACGCTTTTGACTTATAAATTAATAGTTTCTTGGCATCCGTCTTTGTCAACAATAAAAACCTCAACTTTGAAACCATCAGGATAGTCTTTAAAGCCAACAATGTTTAATCGCTTGTTTTTTTCATCGATTGCTCGTTCTAAAGAGGAAAAAGTACCTATTTTCAATTCCTGAACACCACCTAATTCAGTTTCATTAATATGATTTAGTATGTATACCTTATTTTCTTTCATATCGACCTACTCATTTTTATTTATTAACATTCGCCTAAAGTGATAAAACCCTCTTCCCATTCTGCTCTATCCAAAAGGACATCATAAATATTAAGCCTTTTTAGATTGTTTGTAGAATAATTCGTTGAAAAGAATTCTTTTTTCTGCAAGGCAAGCTCATAAGAACTATAAATGCCTAACACTTTCCCATCATCTAAGTCAAAATTTGCTGAATCAGGTGACTCTAGCTCCGCATCGGTACCGCCATGATAAGAATAAGTGTCATAGCTTAACTCATATAATTTAATTGTTATCATACTATTTTACCTATAGCCTCTAAATACTTTATATTTGGTTATATAATAATAAGAATGCAACTACCCTGTTTTTTTAATGATGAGTAGATTATGCAATAAAATCAAATCTTGCTTTTAAGTGCATTTAAAATAATATCTTTTTTTATATTAAAATCGCCATAAATACTTTCACGTATATCTTTATACGGATCATAGTTATCTTGCTCATCAGAAATCTCATAGTTATTTTGCTCATTCGCAATAAATATCGCGGTAGGAATAACTACATCAACTATTTGTAATAAAATTTTTTTATCTTCTAAAGCTTTCTCTTCAAGTAATGAAAGCATTCCAGAAAACAATGAACCTAAATCGATAAATCTAAATTTTTCAAATTTTTTATCTAAGATAAACCGGCAATATCCTCTCGTATAGTACCGAAAAGGCCTACCTGGCATGTACCTTAAGTAATCAATCGCATCAATAGTATGATTGATTAAAAATGGCTCCATCTCAAACGTCGTCTTGCCAAAATAAAATTCAACTGCTGCTTTAAAATCCAAATCTTGTGACGACATAACTCCCCAGTCTTTTTTACTTGGGAAAATAAAGGTATTTTTCATAATAAATCCCTTTAGCTATCGGTATACATTTAATATCTAATTTTAGCGCCTATGTCAGTAATAAATTTTAATGTTTGATCCTTGCAAAATTACACGTCATTAATCTATTTGCCATAACGCCAAATCAATTTTTATTTAGCTTGTCTTAAAAAAAATAAAAAGATATTACGACGTTATTATCATAATATCTTCAAAATAGAACGTTAGAATCAGTTAAAAATCAGAACATTCGGTATATTCAATGTGATCAGCTGTTAACTCATCTAAACCATCGTCTTTACATATATAATTAAATATTCTTTTTCTTATGTGCTATGACAAATAAAGCCAGGGTCTGTTAACTTATCAAGTAAAGTACTTCATCCGGTCGTGCATGTTATAACACGCATAGCATATGGTTAAATTCTGCTTTAATATTTACATTAATATCTAAACAAATAATATGACCATTAATCGTAAAGCCCTCTAGCTTCATTGAAGATCCTTTCACCTTGCCTAAATTTATTAGACCAGAATCTTCAAAAGGTTTTTCCTTTAAGATATCATCTAGATTATTTATCAAAATTAATGGAATATAAGCTCCTTCAAAACCTTCATCATCTTCAAATTCTACATTAGAAAGAGAAAAATACTTTACATTTTTGCATAGAATATTTCCAATAGTCTCACCGTCATACATGCTTAGTAACTCAAAAGACACATGATTACCATACTCCAGTATTTTGACCTCACCTAATCCCACATCTTCTATTTTTTTCATCAAAATTCCCTATTTTACAAAATGATTTGTTGAATGTGACTGATTTAGCAATCGATTTCCATAGATAATTTTATATTTTGGGATATTTCTTTAGTCCGCCAGCAATGCGCCACTTAGAGACGAGGCTAGCATTGTTTGTTTGAATAACTTAGCTTGTCTAAAAAAATAAAAAGATATTACGATGACTATTATTATAATATCTTTATTTTTCAAGAAAATTAACTATAAATATAATAATCAATATCAATTTCAGCACTTATTCCATTGATAAAATCTAAAGTTTTCGTCTCAAAATATATTGCTGGTTTATAGTTATTTTCTATCTTAATTAAAACCGTAAAAACAAATTTAACCTGAAAATCATCTCTAATTTTTAATAGAGCGTTTTTTTCAGGCTGCAATAGAGTAATTATAGAATCAAGCTGTTGATTAATATCAAATGAGAACTCTTCTTTTGTACTTATTGTCCAACATGTTTGAATACTTTCTCTTTGACGACCTTCTGGAACAATGCCTTTAACTCTAGTTTCAGTTGGCTTAATTTTCATTCGTTTTATTACGTTATTTAAATCAAAATCATCTCCGTAAATAGAAAATGATACAGACACGGTTGTTTTGTCCATTTTTATATCCTATTTAATAAATTGACCAGTTCTAATTCCGTCACCTAATCCTCCTTTTCTAAACAATATAAGTTCTCCATTATTTTTATCTATATAAATATCATATTTAGAGTTACTCCCTTTTCCAAAGAAATCTTTTTTTATTTCATGAGCATCAAATCCTTTCTTTTTAAGAAATCTATCATCAGCCATTTTAATATTTTGTTTTTTACTATCATTAGGGTCATCATCATTAGGGTCATTATCATTAGGTGAACCAGTTCCCCCAACCGAACTTGTGCTTGTACTTGCTTCACATGCGTTATTCTGATCCTGGTTATCATCATTAGAGCAAGAAAGCATTCCCCAAATACCACCCACAACGCCACCAGCACCACCTCCTATTGCTGCACCAGTGGAACCGCCAGCTGCATTACCAACAGCAGCACCAGCAGTACCACAAGGAACAGCCGCTAAACCACCCGTTACAGATCCACAAAGAGCGCCACCGCCAACAGCCCCTGCACCAGTACCGAGTACAGAACCAATTCCATAACCTATCCCAGCTCCACCAACGCCAACGATCGCAGCATGATCAATAACACAGTCCCAGTAAGATAACCCAGATGGATCTCGATATAAAAGAGGATTTCCACCTACATAGCTAAAGGTATTAATCCCACCATTTAATCCAATTGGATCACTTTGAATATAACGCCCTGTTTTTGGATTATAATCCCTAAAGTAGTTATAAGACAATCCTGTTTCTTGATCGTAATATTGGCCAGGGAAGCGTAAGTTTAAGCTAATTTGATTATTAAGATCTAATGCTGTATTGCCAAAAACATCACTGTATATTTTCCAAGTTTGCTGGCCTTGGTTGTTAATTGCCAATTGTGGCGTACCTAATTGATCGGCTATTAGAAAATTATAAGCCGCTGTTTGTAAGGTTTGGTTCGTCACTAAACTAGCCTGCCATAAAGGACTTGTCCCCCAATCAGAATCGGGTTGCCAACCATAGGCCACATTGATTTTACCATTACTATCTAATTCGGCAATTAATCCCTCATCAGTATAAATAAAGTAGGTGATTTCACCGTTAGTGGTTTTACTGATACGGCGGCCAAAAGGATCGTATTGATACCTAGCTAGCTCGGTGTTTTCATTTTTAACACTCACTAGGCGATTAGCTGCGTTGTAGTGATAACTTAAATGTTTACCGGCGCTAACTTCGGTTGCTAACTGACTATTTGCTGTGTAGGTCAAATTAGTCTGGTTTATGTTTTCACCCCATTTTGTCAATTGGTTAAAATGGTTGTATGTCCAATCGCCTGGTTGGTTGGCACTGCCAATACGATTACCAATAGCATCGTAGTGATACGATTCGACTACGATCCCAAGATGTTGCAGCTCAGCAGAAGGCTTAGCCAGAGTAAGACGATCTAATAAATCGTATTGGTAGCTATTTTCACCGTGTTCGGTTTGAGCACGGATAATATTACCGACTTTATCGTAGCTATATTGACGCTCAAATAGTGTTTTATCACCGCTAATTAGCCCTATTTGAGAAAATCGCATTAATGGGTCATATCGATTAGTTTGTATCGCATTAGGATACGTCACTTTAGCGGGCATATACCATTGGTAATCATCCCAACTAATTACTTCGCCGTTGGCTAAGGTTGTCTGTTTTAGCCGGTTTTTATCATACGTATAACTTATGGTGGTATTATCTGGATAGGTGATAGACGCTAAATTGGCCTCTTGATCATAAGCATATTTTAATGTTTTAGTAATGCTGCCAGTACCTGAACCATAGGTGATCGTCTCTTGTGTCACTTTGCCTAGTGCATCACGTTGATAAACAAAATGTGTATCAATATCGCCTATTTGTAACACGTCAACTAACTGATTAACTTCGTTATAACTATAGGTTACGACTTGCTCTGGCGTTAACTGCCCTCGCTCAAAGTAGCTTTGCTTTATATTATTGCCTGCCGCATCGTATTGATACAAAATACGGTTGCCATTGCCCTCTGTTTGCTCTATTAATTGATTCGCCTCGTTATAGCGATATTCAACGTCATTACCTAGTGCCTTGGTCTCTTTAATAAGATTACTATTTTTATCGTACTCAAAGCGATATTGATTACCGTTGGCATCGGTTACTTGGGTTATATTACCTAGTAAATCTCGGTTATAACGTGTTTTGCCACCTAAAGCATCAGTGGATTTTACCGCTTGACCTAAGCCATTATAATCAGTTTGTGTCACTCGATTAGCGGCATCAATCGTGCTAATCATTAGTCCTAATTGATCATAAACTATACGGTTAGTTAGTGTGGTATTGTTATCGACTAACTGATTAACCTCCGTCGTTTTACCTAACGCATTATAATTATAAGTTTCACTAAATGTCGGGTAGAGGGCTTTAGTTAATAAACCGGCTAAAGTAGACTCTTTTGCACCGTATTCATAAGTTAAAACATTACCTGCAATATCGACTTCCTGTATGAGTTTACCTTCGGTATTATAAACCTGCTTAGCCTCTAACCTTGTAGGACTAACTGTTTTCACTAGGCGATTTAGGGTGTCATATTGATAAGTCGTAACTTGATTTAGGGCATTGGTTGTTTTAACGTCTCGACCCTCTTTATTAAATGCGTAGCTGTACTGTGTTTGGTTACCCATAGCGTCGACTACATTAATCACTCTCCCCATTGCATCGTTCGTAAAATAGGTACGATGATTGAGCGGATCAATCGATTCAAGTAGATAGCCTGCTAAGTTATAATTAGACTGCCATATTTGTTGTAATGGATTTTTTACTGTGTTTAGTTGCCCTTGAATGTTATAGCTATATTGGTATTGATAGCCTTTACCATCAGTGTAAGTTGCTATATTGCCGTAGCGATCAAAGGTTCGTTGCAAATTAATTGCTTGATCACCCTCTCCAGTTACTGCCGCAATCTGCTGCCCATAATTATCATAGCTAAGGCTAACAATACGTTGCTCTGGTTTATCCGCCGCATAAATAACTTTGATGGGGTTATTAGATGCATCGTACTCAAAGGTTATAATATCGCCTTTAGCATTAGTCAGTTTTACTGGTTTATTCGCTTTATTATATTCATAAAGCTCTGTTGCGCCATTAGGGTAGGTAACCTTAATCGGGTAGTTGGCTTGATTATACTGTGTTGTCGTTGTTAATCCCCGCGGGTTAGTATAGTTAACTAAATGATTAGCTTCATCGCGTTGATAACGTTCAGTAAAACTATCATTGACCGTTTTACTCAATACTCGACCCTTAGCGTCAAATTGAGTAACGGTTTTTTTACCCAAGGGATCATTGATTGTAATGGTGTATTGCTTATTAACACGACCATACTGACTGTTATATATCGTCACAGCTCCCGTTTTATCAGTGATTTTACCTACTTGTGCCAGTTTAGTATCTCGATTAGCAGAACCCGTGGTCACTACGGCATTTTGTGATACAACCCCGCCGTCTTTACCACTCGTCATAGCGGTTTTTGGCGCTGGAGTTGAAAGAGTATAATCAATTTTTATTACGCCGCCATCGGGCTCCGTTTTTTGGTTCAATTGACCATTTTTATCATAGCCGTAAAGCCATGGGTTGCCCATTACATCGATCACTTTTATCAGTTTATCACCCGACCATTGATAACTAACCGTACGACCTTCTCGATCAGTAACTTTGGTAAGATGCTCTTGGTTATCATAGCTAAAGCGGTATACCTGTTCGTCAAAGTGATCGGTAATGGCAATACGGCGCCCTTCGTTATCGAGCAAAAAGCTCACCTTTACGTTATTCGCATTGCCGTATTCGAGCACACGCCCTTTGGCGTCAAAATCAATCCAATCACCTTGTTGATCAAACCAGTGCCAACCGGTATCTGTCTTTTTGATAAAAACCTGTTCGTAGGTATATAAGTTTTTATCACCCGTGCGTTGATACTGAGTACCCGCTCGATCAATTGCTTTAATGCTACTGTCTAGTGGATCGAGAACAAAGCGTAAGTTCTCCCAGGCTGGATTTATATACCACCGGCCATTGTTCCAAGTACGGTTGAGCTTCACCTCACCGCCTAGCACTTTAACCCTTAGGTCAATCGTGCTTTCAGTGTATTCGGTATTAGGTAGTTTGACGCTGGCACTACTGACACCTGATATTTGCTCATCACCATCATTGAATAGTTGAGCGTAAGCCATTTTAGGTAGTGAAACAATGACCATAATCAGCATAATAAAGATAGCGAGTAATTTGTTGGTCAAGTTCTGTTTGCTATGCAGTTTGACTTTATGTCGTTTTTTATTTTTAGTTATCATTTAGTGATCCCTTGTTTTATCTGACATGTTAGTTTTTAATTGTTATATTATTTAGCACCATTACTAGCGCCGCCACTTGCACAACTAGCTTGAGGGGAACAGCCGGGGGTTATTGGCATCGGCGATGGCGATCCCAACCCACTCCCTCCGCTGTAACCATCACCAAATGAACCTCCCCATTCCCAAGCCGGACCATTTAATGAGCATTTGCCGGTATATAGATAAAAATATCCATTAGTATTTCCTTTGGTGATATCGCCATTGGCACACTCTCCCTCATAAGAAATAGGATAGTTTGTAGAGTAAGAAATGCACTCTTCGTTTGCGCTTGTCATGCCAAACAAACTAACTTGAGCTGCTGTTTTTGGTTCAATACTTTCTATTTTATTGACGGCAAGTGCGGTGACACGATACGGTATAACTATTTTTTGTTTAGGCAGCAGTACGCTAGGTAATTCGCCAAAAAACTCATACTTAAACTTTGCATCTGTTTTAGGTAGCGTTAATACCACATTTTTCGCTTGTACAAGCCCGTAGTTTGTTACTGTTAGCTGGCCTATTTTCTCTTCCCCTGGTACCATTCCAGCTAAGTTAATCGACAACGGTTCCAATAAAACAACGGGCGCAGGGACTTGAGTATTAAAGGTTGCGTTTAAAGTAATATCGTAAATATCTTGAATTGTTGTTTCTGTTACTCCAAACTCAATATTGATGGTTTGATATTCCAAGAAAATATGCTCATTGGTTGTGGTATTAGGGCGAATAACAATACGACCTGACACATCCATATGATTAGCCGCACTAACACGGTAACGATAAATGCCTGTTGGGATGTTTTCTAATAAGGCGATTCCTTGTTCATTGGAGGTGATCGTATACTCTTGCGTCAACACAGCTTCATTTTGAAGCTTGATGGTTGCCCCTTTTACACCAGGAATAAGTTTACTTTGCTCATTTAGGGTTGCGGTATAAATATCAGCAACATCAAACTGGGCGATCCCCTGACCACTTTGTGTAACTGAAATACTGACAGGAATAGCGCCAGATATATTGTTATTAGCGGATAGCTTAATATTAAAATCATAGACTCCATCGGCTACGCGGTTATCAGGCTGAGCAATAATTTGTACGGGCACTTGTTCATCAACTGCAATAGAACCAATGGATGTATTGGCGGCAATAAACACCCAACTTGGTGCAGCGTGACCATTTTCATCCACCAGTTGTATTTGTACATTTTCTGCGTTAATTAATCCTTTATTGCCTATGTTGATATTAGCACTGGTCGTTGTTCCTTGTTGCAAGCCAGTTTGAATATAACTTGGTATAGCGTAAAGGGTTGGCATCGCCTGACCAAGCTGATAATTAACTTGCAACTTACCGCGAACCAAAGCGGCTGAATCATCAGACAGCGCTACCAAATAAATACTTCCTGTTTCTGCTGCCGTATTATCAGCAGTAAAATTAATCACGGTCTGTTTGGTATCACCAACGCCGATATTAACGACCTCCGAGTTTATCTGTATCCCTTTTGGTAAAATGCCATCGGGTTGATTCTCTGCTGCAAATACCCAACGTAAATTTTTGGCACCATTGCTGGCTGTCGCTTTCACGCTGATTGGTGTTGTTATGTTGCGCGGTGCTTTTAGGTTATAACCTTGTAAATTAAAGGCTATGCGATCAATTATAAAGCTTGCTTGTGCCGTAGTGGTTAATTCATCAGGATGTATTATCGCCACTTGGTAAATTCCCGAATCACTTTCTTGTGGAGTGAAAATATAATGAAACTTTCCTTTATCATCAGTTGCTGTAGTTATTTTTCGCTCAAAACCATTGACGGTCAAAACTAACTTAACTGGCGCATTAGCAACCACACTGCCATCACCACGATAAATTGCTTGGCCGATAATCGTGATGGGTTGCTCTCCATAACTAACACTAGGATTAACACTGCTCACTCTCCCTGTGTAAATAGTGGGTGGCGGTGCCGGTGGTTCTATTTTAACGGTTACAATGCGCTGAACTGTAGTCACTTTGCCACTGATATTGGTCGCTTTTACTGTCAACATATGATCACCATTATCATGTATGGTTAATGGCCAATGCATTTGGTAAGACAGTTCAGTTAAAGTCGCGAACGGCTGGTCATCAATATAAATGTCGACTTTTGCTATCCCTAGCTCGTCAGTCGCACTCACTTGAATATCCACAGGAGCCAGAACCGCTTGATGGCTTGCCGGTGTTGTAATCACTGCCGTAGGTATCGGCAAAGCGAAACTAAACAAAATAGGCTTACTCGGTTCACTCGCACCAAACTCATTACTAAGTGCTGCGGTGAGTTGATAATTCCCCTCCGTACCTAACTCAATATTCTGGAAAAAATAACCATCGGCATCGACTTTAACGGGAGCGCCTAGCGCTTTACTGTTTAAGTAAAGTTGCACTTTACCTGCTGTTTCTGCTCTGCCTTGAACATGTAATGTTGAGGTTTTAACGATCTGTTTGCTTACTGGATTAATTAGGACTGGCGGTAAGACGGTGATCGCTAATGGCCTTGTATAACCTGAGTCATTACCTGCTCTATCAGTTACAGCTAGTCGTGCATATAGTGCACCTTGCGCAGACACCCCTGAAATTTGATAACTATTTGAATTAATCGTAATATCTTGATCAATGATTGGGGTTTCAAAATTAGCATTATTGGCTATTTGCAAATGCCCGACTTCAACACCGCTTAAGTTATCATTTACATTGAAAGCAATTTTCACGGTATCGTCAGTTAGGCGAATAAATTGTTTGAGCTCAACCGTTGGTTTAATCGTATCAATAGTAACTAGGCTTGAGAGTTCTGACCACGCTTCCCATGTTCCTCCTTGATTGATGCTCCCCCTTATACGAGCTCGATACGATAAGCCATTTTGTAATCCATCAACATATGTGTATCGATTCACATCACCTAGCACTTCACTATATACCGAATTACCAGTAGGATCTTGAATATCGATTTCGTAAGTATTGAGAGTGCTAACTTTTTGCCACGACCAAATTGGTGCTTGGTTGCTATAACGAGCAGTAGGTAGTGGCGCATCGGGCGTTAATCCAGAAATATCAATAAAATGATAAGGTGCATCTCTATCTATACTATAATGGCTAAAATCACTATTGGGCGTAAATAAAATAGCTTGCTCTGGTTTAACCGTATTTGCGGTATTACAGCCGATTTGTGCGTAATTTGAAGTCGTGCCTTGAATACCGATGGTAGCGCTATTGCCCTTGCTACGATCATCGACTAAATAACGATATTGATACTTAATTTGATTACTTCCTTCATAAAGAATGGTTTGAAACGTTCCCATCGGAAGATTAGAGCCAAAAAAATATTGGTTAGTCCACTGCACAATTAGTTTTCTATTGGGCGCTTCACCTTGAGTTTCATACTGAATGGTCCCCGTTGGCTGACCATAAACATCAGTCCTTAAATCATCCCAAAACACATAAAGTGTGTTATTGAAAGATGCTGGAAGGCAATAATTGCGAAATGCGGTTGTTGGATTAGAAAACTGCACAAGCCCATTAGTTGTCACATAAAACTGACTAAAATTATTACCATAATAATTGAACGCAAATCCCACCGGGAATGGACCTGCATATTTATCATCGCCGTAAAGTCCCGTATTCGTTCCTGCATAACAAGAACTATAAACAAGCATAGATAAAGCGAAGAAAATAAAAGCATATTTATTTTTTTGTTTTATCGCTCGTTTTTTTTGTGGATTGCTATGTAATGTCAATAATAGATCTTGCCACCGTCTATAAATTTTCACTTTTTGCTCCTATTATTAAAATTTCCTATTAGTTATAGTGTTAGCCGGCAGGGCTTTGATAAACTCTGCTCCGCGTTATTAATTAAATTAGTCTGTTGTTGTATATAGTATTGATAATTACTTAAGCCTCCTTTCAACCAAACAAGGTTGTGCGATTCAGGAATACTAAGCTGGCGTTTGAGCAATAGAGTTATTTGCTCGTTAGGGGCGATTAATACATAACGGATGAAGGCATCATTTTTTATCGCCTCAATAGGTAGAAAGTGGTTTAACGCTAAGATAGATTGTTTTGATAAATCGAGTCTCTTTAGCGGTTTTTCTGGCAATGTATTAATTTCTGTTGTCGTTAAACCGACTGTAATAACGTGCCAAGTAATCGATTCTCCTCCTAATAAGAATTCCTCTGGCAATATTTCGTCTGATATTGTTATCTTTGGTTGTTGTAATTCATGCCATACTCTTATACCGCCAGATAAAGCGAAGAGGTGTTTAAAACCTTTCACTTTTAGTGTATTGATTGCGTTATTTATTAAAACTTGATCAAAGCCAGTCCCTATAAGCACAACAGTTTTATCAAAAAGAAAGTGCGTGTTTTCCAGTTGATTAAGCGGAATGATTAAAATATTTAATGAATTATTTATCTGGGTTAATTTAGATCTAACATCAACCCACACGACGTCATTTGGTAAACTTTTTGCTTGTTTAATCGTTAGCCAATACTCTTTATCAATTGGTTGTTTAAATTGGTTTTTAGGCCAATCAATTAAATGTTGTTTATGGTATTGTGCATTTTCTTGACAATCATGAGTAACATTTGCAAAAACATCACCACACAGCGATGAAATAAATAAACAAATTAATAATTCATATAAAAAATTAGAGTAGTGACAAGACATGATTTGAACTCTGTGTAAGTTATTTTATCAAATTGATTTTTATATATTTTTGAAGATTTTTTATGTATCTATATGGCGGTAAAATCGATACATATAATTACTGATTGATTGCTTGATGAAGTAGCTATCTGTACAGCAATACTTATTGAGAATCATGACAAACCTATTCAAGCACTTGTTTGCGTGAATAGGTAAGCATTGATAAATTTTAAAATGACATTTTATAAGGGGATGACGATAACTTTAATTATTCCATCGTAATAGGCAGACATATAAATATTACCTATAAATAGGCTACCATTATCAAGAATACCTGATGTAGATGGCACAAATATTTCAGAATCAAAAGAATAATTGCGAGTTAACCCGGTTTTACAGAGTTTTGTTTTTTGATCAAGGTTCGTTTCACCCGGACAATAATAACTTGCAACAGGGTCACCAGATAATTTAATTAAATAAGACTTACCTGCTTCAAAATTATATTTTTTAGGTAATAAATCATGTAGTGAATATTTAACCCCTTTTGTCACAGATACAGTATTGGTTAATGAGTTATCCATATCAACTGGCACAACCACCACTTTGATCACTTTGGTTTGATTAGCGGATACATAGATATTCCCTGTAAATGTATTATCATCATGCAAAACACCTGATCTTGACGGCATAAAAATATTACGATCAAAAGAGTAATCTTTACTCAAGCCTACTTTACAACTTTTTATTTGCTGATCGAAGTTCAGCACGCCTGAGCAAGAATAAGTCGCTACGGCATTACCTATAAAGTTAACAATATAAGACTTATTCGCCTCGAAATAATAATCTTCTGGTAATAACTCACTAAGCGAATAACGAGCGCCTTTTACGACTGAATACTCATTGATTACTGGTTTATCTTCCTTGACTTCACTCTCATAGAGCTTATAGCTTCCGGTGGTATCTGTATCAAATAGGTTGATGAAATAAGACCATGACAAATCATCATTACGGGTTTTTGATAACCAAATATTTTCTGTTGGCAATACTTTTCCATCGGAACGTTTTACATTATTTAACGCTTGCTTGCCTGCATTTGGATCAGGTATCTTTATATAAACTAAACCTTGCACAGTAGGAAAAGTAAGGTTTGTTTCTTTACCTACCTTGGTAAGCACAGCATTAGGTGATTGATCAGATACTTCGGTATTTTGCCCTTCGGATTCATAGACACGTATTACATCGCCATCTAGTGCTAAAAAATCAGTAATATGATCTCTATCTGGTAGATCTACTTTGACATCATGGATTAATGTATGACTATTTACGGCTTTTAGTAAAGATGTAACCGAACCACCAAGTGTATCAGCATGGGTAAACGTTGCCTTAAAATCGACAAACTTTCCAGATAGGCTCGTTACCATATTCCAACGACCTACTTTAGCAGTATTACCTTCGATGTCACCAAAATCCAATAACAAACTTTTCCCTACTGCTTGGTCATCGATATAACCATCAAGGATCGTAAAATCAACCAAGAGATTCTGTTTATTTTCCACTATTTTAGGTTGTGCGGAATCAATGGTCGTTTTATAAGAAGTACCTCGGCCGTCATTTTTAACTCGGACACCTAACGTAAATGGTATTGCTGGCTCGATTTCCGGTGTAAAAGGATCATCACCATAAACATCTTTTGGCATAAAGTAGTCTAATGTTAATAATGGCTGAGGTTTAACGACTACATAATCGGGAATTACCTCTACGGTTGTTTCTTGACCATTTAGATTATAAGTTACTTTTGCTCCGATATAATACAAGGTATTATCAAACTCTGCTGCGCCGAAAGAAGGAATGATTAACCAATGAATTTCCGCATTCGTTTTTGTATTAATTTGTCCACTGCCATTAATGTCATTGATTCCTGATAATGATTTAACATAGTAAAAAAACGTTGCACCATCGTTATTAGCATCTTGAGTCGCGATAACTGCCCGATTGTCTTTATCCGTAAAAAGTAGCTGAACTCGTATATCTTTTAGAACCGAACCAGCTAAGCCATTATTAATTACCATATGGGCATCAAACGCCTGTCGCTCAAATGATAATTTTTGCTCAATGACGATTTTTACTTCTGCACATTCCGCATCAAGTGCAAAGGCAAATTTAATCGGCATAATGCAACATAATAAAAGTACTATCCACATAAAACCTTGATAGTACTTTCGGTTATATTTTGAAAGTGTATTCATTTGTATTTAACCTTTTAGTATTTTAACCTGAATGAACCTGTTTAAGCATTGATTAAATAGGTTTCTTTTATCTCCATCCATTTGATTAATTAATAAAAATTGAAATTTGATTGACCGAAATAAAAATAGCTATTGTTTTGCTTAAAAAAGAGTCATAAATGGATAGAGTGATTTATTTTTAATTATGATAATTTAACAACAACTAAAGTAATTTTTTGTAGATAATTAGAGTGGAAAAAACCAATTAGCGACTATTTCAGTAAATTTGAATAAGAAGTTAACTTGGCATTAAATATTATGTAAGAACCTAGCCTTATCAGTTACGAGTCTCTTACCGCTATAAAAAATAATTTTGTTTTAAAGCGTTATTTATGATTTTTTATGTGATTAATCCTCTTTATCTATTTTTCGATTGAGTATTTTCAGTACCTTATCCCTTAATGTAGTAAATCCTATCAAACCAATAGCTCCAGCTATTGTAATAATTGCACTTTCTGGCAAATTATATCTTTCAACGAGGCCGCCCACACAAAGAGCAAGTGCACCACATAACAAGGCCTCAATCAAGACTCTAAACAGAGTTATATCATGATTATCATAAAGCACTCTGAGCCCCGCTATAATGGTTGCTAATATTGCGCCACACCAAATCGGGCTTCCAATTACTGTTATATAGATTATCTGTAAAAGATTAAAATTGTTATCTGCCATAATATTTTCCTTTTTTATTAATCATTGGTTCTGATATTTTATATATATTGATAATATTTAATTTGATAACCATTTATCATAAAAATTGAACCTATAAAGGTTATCTGTTTAAGTATAAAAAAACTAAAATGGTTAACAAAAAGGGACTAAATAATTGATGATATAAGCAATAATAGCGTTATATGAAATGAGGTTTATTGCTTTTTAGACAATAAAAAAACCATCTATTAGATGGTTATACACAATTTTTCACTGTGAGGTGATGGTATCATTTTTTGTCCCGAAAGTCAACTTTAATTTACTTAATTAATTTTAATATACCAAGGTGATAGAGATAAAGGAGCGCTAAAAATGGTAAAACAAATACGCTCTTTTAAATTCAGAACATATGCTAGAATACTCCAGCAACATCACATTTATACCATGGCCTTGCAAAGTGGTATAAGTATTTAAAGAAGTAATTAGTTATTAATCTTTATTAATTAATGCTTTGTAACAAACTAACACCTATTTTAAAAAGTTAGTTCACTGACCTGGAATCAGAGCGTTTAATAAATAACAATAATTAATTTAATTATTATTCATATAGTTATGAGGTTAGCCACTCGGATTGCTGTATATTTATTCACTATTTTTTACTTATTTTTATTATCTTTACGGCACAAATACGGCACAAAAGAATTTATCTCTATGACGGCATAGAAATAAGTTTTTACTACACACCTCGCACTTACTTAACTCACTAATTTAATCGCAATTAATTAGACAAATTCTTACGCTAAACTGATATATATTTTCCACTATATATAAATTACACTAATTAATTCTTCAAGGAAGAGTCACTCAGCAGAGGGAAATCATGGGCTTTAGAAGCTGGCTATATGCAAAAACTGGTGTCAAACTAAAAAGCTTTAAAATGACATCAAAAAAAATAGATAAATTTCATAAAGAAAGAAACACGGGTTGATCCTCGCCAAAAAAGTGGACAAATGCCACCTCTATGATATAAATAAAAATCAGAGGAGAACATATCATGGTCAAAAAATTCAGTACCGAGTTCAAACAGCAATCGGTCGATTATGCGCTGTCTAACGCTCACCTTTCAATAACTGAGCTGGCCAACCATTTAGGTATAGGTAAATCGACCCTTGATAAGTGGATAAGGCTGCTAGCGCCAAATAAAACCAGTCGTCGAGAGCTCACCATTGAGCAGCAAAAAATTATCGCCCTAGAAAAAGAGGTAAAAGAGCTCAAAATGGCGAATGAAATCCTAAAAAAGGCGCATGTGTACTTCATCAACCATCCAAGTCGGTGAAGTACAAGTACATGAAGCAACACTTATCATCCTATTCAGTGCCGTTAATCTGTCGTCAGTTAAATATTAGCGTGTCAGGTTACTATGCTTGGCTCAGACGTGAGCCCAAATCAAACGGACTAATTGATAACATCAAGACACTTTATTGGTGGCATAAAGCCCGTTTGGGCGCACCAAGCTTAGTGCACGATATCAGGGATAAGGGCTATAATGTGTCAGAGAGAACGGTCAGTCGAGTATTACAAAAATTAGGCTTGCGGAGTAAGGCTACACGTAAATTTAACTATCGGGCTGCGCCAAAGCTATCTCATGATGTGGCGCCAAATACCTTAGACAGGCAGTTTAATCCGGATAAACCTAATAACGTTTGGGTGACCGATATCACGTATATCAAAACCGGTGAAGGCTGGCTATACCTCTGTGTGATTATTGATTTATTCGGGCGAAAAGTAATTGGTCGGCAAACGAGTCACCGTATTGATAGGCATTTAGTCTGTAATACACTCAAAAATGCCTTATTCCGTCGCCAGTTTCCAAAAGGTGTTTTGCTCCATAGTGACAGAGGAAGTCAATATTGCAGTGCGGATTTTAAACGATTAATATTACTAAACGGACTTAAACAAAGCATGAGCCGAACCGGTAATTGCTGGGATAATGCGGTTGCAGAAAGTTTCTTTCATACCTTAAAAGCACATATTATTCATGATTGTTATTACAAAACACGGGAGCAGGCAAATAAAGCACTATTTGAATATATTGAAATCTATTATAATCGGGTTCGTCGCCATTCAGCTAATGGTTGGATATCGCCAGAACAATATGAAAATCAGTACTACTTAAATAACACATTTATAGAGGCGAGCACTGTCTAATATTTTGGCGAGGATCAGGTAACTGCCAGATTAGGTTTGAGCTAGTACAAATAAAAATTAGACTCCTATTTTTGATAGTAGTATATTGCTTCCAGAATTAACACATTAAAAATATCATGAATAAAAAATATTATTTTAAAAATATACACTGGGGAGTTCTTTTTCTTGCTATATTTATTTTCACTTACTGGGAAGATATGTGCAATATGTATCCTAAGCTAGTTTTAGTGATTCTGAGCGCAATACTATTTCCTTTCTCTAAGTGGCTTATTGAATCTTTAGCTTTAAGATTCACATCTAGAGAATTTTGGTATAAAGGAATATTTCGTGAAACAGCAGGAAAAAATGGTTTATATGCTTTGTACTATTTATTTTGTTTTGTCTTTTCTATTCCGTTAGGAATAGCATCTTTGACTTATTTGTTATTAAAAAAATGAGCCACTAAACTCTAGTAGCTCATTAAATTAAGGTTTTAATTTTAAAAATACGTTTTATATTAGTAAATTATAACCCAATAAGATTATTTGCATCCTCTACAAGTTCCTCATCAACTAACATTCCCATTATAGCAATGATGAATGCATAGCCTAAAATTCCAATAGGATTTCCTAATAAAATTGCAAAAGAAAATGCAGCTACAAATGTAGCGGCTCCACTAACAGCAAGAGTTTCAGCTTTAACAAAAAAAGGGCGCCATTCATTTGTTTCAGTTGATTTAATAAATTCATCAGTCAGTTCATAAATATCCATAGCTTTACCAAAATAACCAAAAGCCTTACCAAACATAGTAAAGTTTTTAGCTATTGCATCATATTTTAATGATTTTAACGAATTCGCAATTGCTTGACGATCTTTAACACTAAACTTTTTATTTAATACATCCTTATATTTTTCAAAGGATTTCATAGCCTCATCAATATTACGAATTTTTTTACCTTTTACATTTTCAGCTAATTCTTTTGCTAACAGATTTGCCTTTTCTCCATAAGATGTAAAAACTTGTTGATAAAAATCGCTTGTAAAATGCATTGCATCTTCTAAAGCTTGTTTTTCTGCTACTTTGTAATCATGTACGATTTTTGTATTTTTCTGAATATCATCAGTAATAATACTTACCCTATTTAGTAGCTCTAATTGTTTATTCTTAAGAAAAGCGATTTCATCATTTGGTTTTATAACTTCAACCTCCCATACTGAAGGTATGTGTCTCATTACTGACATTACAGATGATAATGCAGCATCAAATGCATTCGCTTTTCCTTCTGCAATAAAATGTTTAAACTTAGTAAGCTTAACGTCACCACGGGCAAGGAAAGCATCAAATCGTTGATCTGCTATTTTTTGCTTATTTACAATTTCAGTTTCTAGTTTATTGTTTTCACCAACAGCTAGCTCTAAAGCAGTAATAGCATCCTTGCCTTTTTTAACCTTATCTAGCATATCATCATCAATTTCTGGCTCAGATATATTATTTAATACATTCTTAGCATCATTAATTACCGTAGTTAAGTCTCCAACCATAATACTTTTTGATTTAATAATTTTATTATCTATTTCATTTTTAGATTGGTAAACACTTGCAAAAGGAACAACTACTGGCATTTTACTCTTGTCAAGAGCAACTTTCCCACCCACCCGAGGCTGATTGATATAACTCGGTGGTAATGTGAAAATAGGCATGTTTTGGTATTCTTTAGGGTTTACAATCACATCAGATAAAATTCCATTTGGATATGGTGATAGGTCTTGCGATACATCTGGGCGAAAATCAATAGTCATTACAAGAAAACCATCTTTTGACCGCGGTTGCCCATACTCATCATAATAAGCTATGCTCATATATTTTCCTTTTTATTATTATTATTATTATTATTGTATTTTATTAACCACAAAATACTGTTCGAATATACAGTATTTTGTGGTTTTTGTCAATTGGAAATATTTGACTTATTCTAAAAAACCATAAATAATTTATTTTTATTTAATTGATTAATATAAATAAAAATAAATTTAATCAAAATAAAACCGAAACGGATATCCAGAATAGCACGAGTAAAAAAATAACGTTTTGAAAAATGGCAACCTATGTCGCCTTTATTTAACTCGGCAAATGATTACGTTCTTGTTCCGATAAATATGCTTGATAGCAGTGCTGAGGCTGCCAGAAGAATATCGAATTTATTACTTTCTCCGCAATAACCCAACGCTTTTTTATGCAGTCTGTTAAGTGTGCACACCTATATGCACGGCTGGATAGTGTTTCATCTGGCCAACCTGCCATTAGTGTATTAAACAGCTGATCAACCGCAATAGCGACTTTATAACAATATTTAGAACTCCCGTAATTCTTAGACATTTATACCCCCGTTTATGCTGTTATTTTTGAACCTTGAATAAACATTTCATCAACTTGTTTGTTAGTTAAACTAAACAATTTTTCTGCTAATTGAATCAACGCTGAATCGCGTCTGAATTCCTGCGCAGTTTCCCACGCTGTTTTTGCAGTGATATTTTCGACAGAATCGTTATCAAGTGAATTAATGTAAGCGTCAGTTGCTTGAAAAAGAGTGTTGCCATTTTCTAACTTTGTAAGTTTTAGAACTGTCATAGCTTGAAAACGGCTTAACGATTGCGGAACTGCAATTTGTTCATCAGATACAGATAGCATTGTGTCTATTTCTTTTTCTGTCATTTCTATTAAATCCGGCCGCATAATAGCTACATCAACGTCATCATCAAAAGCCCATATACTGTTGTTTTGATCTTTATAATACTTCATATAAATACTCCAATAATTTATCGTAATTCAACCCAATTAGCACTCGCAGCCCTTCCTGATACCGCGGTCGCAGCCAAGTTTGCACTATACACAGTACCTGGGGGAATTATGAAATTAAGATAAGTGCTTGCAGGTATTTTGAATACTTCTACACCGTTTAACTTTATAACTGTAACATTCCCAGAGGGAGCCAATACGCTTGCTAAAATAGGCCTACTTGTTGTATTTGTATATGTAACATAATTAAGTCTCGAACTTGTAACGTTTTGGTAAGACTGCCCTACGCCAATAGATGGGACGATACCGTGCACAAGATAGCCATCAGGATTAAAACAATACAACCACTTTTTATTTACGTCATCCCACACTCCATTATGTCCATCTGCTTTAACTTGAAGTGAGTAACGATAACTCCCATCAGGAGCAAACAACAGTAACGTCCCCCCAACATTATTTGGGTCGACTGCTACACTACGGTATATAGGCTCTACAAGTGCATTTAGTGTTTGTACAGCGTTGGACGAAGCCGCTACCGTCGATGAGGCAAGCGTAAGGGAATCGCTTAAGGTCACGGTTTCCCCTTTTTCACCTTGAGGGCCAGCCTCACCTTGAGGGCCTTGTTCACCTTGAGGCCCAGCGTCCCCTTTTTCGCCTTTAGGCCCTTGAGTAATACTTAATATATGCTCAGCGGCTTTTTCAACTTCATTTTTTGCAACTATCGCTTCCGCGATAACTTGAGTTAGCTCACTTGTTAATTTAGAGCGAGTTGGAATTGGATTATTAAATCTATCCATAGTTTGTTCTGCATCGCTATTCGTCCACTCATCAACAATAATAGTATTATCGTTAAAATCTCTTACCGCGTTTGACGGTATTGCATTTCCTGTATTTTGTCTCTCAGCCATTTTCCCTCCTTTGGGACATAAAAAAACCGCTAATTAGCGGCGTCATATTCATATATTCGTTCATTATATTGCGATAGTGTTATTTTAAAGCTTTCATCGTTGTACTGCTTTTCAGTTAAGATAAAATCGTTTATCTCTCCTGTTTTCTGCTCAGTGATTAAAAACGTTGAACCACATTGAATGTTGATGCCATCAGCGACAAAAGCATCATTAAAATTAGCGGTGAATGATGAATCATCAAAACTTGTTATATCAAGCCAATCACTTGGATACCCTTGCTTGTTAGTGATTGTTACTCGGTAGGTTTTTGACTTATCAAGCTCTAACGTTTGATTAACTGTAAACTGGTGCTCGTTAATAGCGATAATCTCACCGCTTACAACTGCTTCATCATAAGTATCTGACCATCTAACACGGTCACCTTTATTAATCAAAGCTACATCACCATAAAGTGCTTCATCTTCAATAGTTAGTCGTTGATAGAGTATGCGCCGCGCTTCCATTTGTGCCCTATTCATTGCTTGAATTCTATTCCTGCAACCCGCTAATTGAATCTTATATGGATTTTTAGCATCTTCTTCGATCACCTCACTATTCGACACTCTAAGCCTGATGTAAGCTTTCTTATCCGTTCCATTTGCGCGGTCATCTTTACGAGCATGAATATACTCAACTTCAACGCCGTCATAGCTTTCTGACTGAGAAGGGTTATATTGAATAGTGCCGCCATCGCTGCTGCTAATCAGATTCGCACTTGAGAACATTGCAGACACAATCGACTTTTTCTCGTCACGCACAAAGCGCCATTTGATACCATCGTTATATGTTATAACTCTAGCCGCATTGCAAATAGTCTGTATTCGCTCACCAAGTGATATATCTGCATCATCAAAGCTAAAGTCAAAGTAACCTAAGGCAGGGTTCTCTGTCTGTAACTTAGCGTCGATTAGATATAAATCATCTAAATCAAGCTCGCTAGCATCACGATTAAATATTTCAACATACGAGTGCAAGACCGCATCAGCGAATGAACGCGTCGCTATTAAACTTTTATCAATCGAGTTATTTTTAGATGTCAGCGTTTTACGGGTTGCTTCGACATTAAACTTAAGCTCTTTGATTGATGTAGCTTGCGGTGTCGCTTTCGTTGTAATTACTATTGAAGTAACATTTGGCATTTGAAAGTTATAGTTATAACCAACAATGTAGATATTTTCGAGTTTGATTTGGTCAGTTAAATCACTTTTACCTTTATTTGTTCGCCCGCATTTAATCGCATAGTGGCCATAACCATACCTTGGTTTTATCTTAATCGTTCTAAATTGAGGTTCATAAGTATCTGCACGCAAATTCCAATCATAGGTTTCTCGCGTGTTTGCAATCTCGTTGCCCTGCTCGTCAACAGCCCAATAAATGAATCTCGTTTGTGCATAACCCTTTAATCCTCTTTGAAAAGTAACATCAACCCATATTTCACTTCCCTGCTCTGGTAAAATGAATGTTTCAGTATACACGTCACCTGTTTGCTCTAGCTTGAATGAATTAGTATTAAGCTTTGTTGTAATAACCGTGCCTTTAAACTCTGTAAAATACTTAACAATAAAGACATTCGCTATAGTTAAAATCGGCTGTTTATACTCGTTTTGAGTAACTGAAATTAAATTACCGCGGTACATCACATCAGTATTTGTGTTGATTGTAGTGGTGACATATTTATTCTTATTGTTCTTTATTGTATATTCGCTTGTGATATCAGCGTTAACATAATAATTAAGCTGAGTTGACGGCTCTAACTTAGTTAAATATGTAACATCAGTATTAGCCGCAAGCGTTATTGTTGTCACGTTTTGCTCTGTTTTGAAACTAACAACATTCGTGTAGTTCTCTGAAAATATAATACCGCCGGATAAGTTTGGTGGAACTAATTCTTGTCCGTCAACTTCATCACTTGCATAAGCATACCGTATTTTAGGAATAACGGCGTAAGGTTCATAAATTTGATACTGCGTACCGAAGATTTTATTCAATAGCGTTTCATCATATTTTAGCTTATCTAGTGAATAACTTCCGACACCAATACACATAAAGTGTTCAATATGCTTAACATTATCAATGTATTCAGAGTTAGCAGGTTTGAGCAAGTCGGGATAAACACGAACGCAGCCGTAAATATCAGGTATTGCTTGATATACTCGCGCTCTATTTGTCTGGCCCTGTAGCTGATTGTTCGAGCTATCTTTTTGTTCGTCAATACCGTTTGGAATTGTCGCTTTAGGGGCCAACGCAATTGCGACGATAGCAGCAACAACAGCTACAATCGCAGTAATAATCCCGACCGCTTGTTGATGATGTACGATTTTAATTAAATCGAACTCGCATAGTGCTATATTTAAATTGAACTCAAAAGGGTTAATCTCCTGGTTATTGAGGTAAATTTTATGATTATTTGCTGGTATACCGCTTGGGAAGATGTTTATTAGATTTTGCTGGATAGTTAATGATGTGTCTAAAATGTATTTTTTGTGGCCTAGTATGTTTTTTGGGTCATTGTAATAGATTAATGTACTCATAATACTCCATCTTTTGATATGTTCGTTCTAGTGCATCGAGCCGGTTATATTGAACTTGTCCACCTGTTTGTTCATTGCCTTTTGCGTGTAGTGCATAGTTGCCAATCACTACGCCAACATGACAAGGCACACTATGAGAATAAGCAATAAATACTGAGTTATTTTTTTTATTGCACTGTCGCCAATTACGCTTCGATTCAGGTATAGCTTCACATTCAATAGTGCATTGCTTATCTCTGTAACCGTGAATATCAGCAAGCTTAATGCCGAGTACATGCTCGTAATAAAGAATAACTAAGCCCCAACAATCGACTTCCTCAAATGAACAAGCGCGATTAACCCACGGCAGCCCTACTGTTTTATTAATAAACTCTTCAACGGTTATAGTCTTTGCAGCCATGGAAATACCTCTATGCGATAACATTCAACACCGCCCTTTGTCATGGGATTATCATAGCCACATGATATTGTGACGTTATTGCGATTCATTCGAATACCATTTTTAAGAATATTAAGCTTGTGATAGGCAACAGACGGCGTTGTCATATCTAACTCGCTGTATTGCTCAAATGACACATAAAAAGGCTCTTGCCAGTTATTTACCGCTTTGATGTATTCATTTAGCTTGTCACCAACATGTATGCGTGAAAATTGTAGCGTAATATTTGGGTTAGGTTCACTTCCTTGGTCGGGCTTAGTTACTTTGCCAGCGACTGGAATATATTCATTACCGCCGAACGTGTAAGGTACAAACTGATTAAACACCAGTCTCACTGGCTCTATAAAATCAACATGCTCAATGACAATCGTTTCAAACTCTCGTGCTGGATTCTTTGTTGCAAAAAACTCTCGCTGCTCTTTTGTAATCATAATGAAGACACCTTATTTAATTGAGTGTTAACAATGATATCGAGCCATTCCATATTTTTATCTTCAAGATATTCAGGGAACACATGAGCATCATCAGGATAATAATCAGGTGCGCAATAACTAGGTATAATAATTTGAGCGGTATATTGCCAATGTAGCGCATTAGGCCTGCTTGTATTTAATAATGAATCAGGTAAGAATCTACACCTAAGCGTTTGTATCCCCCACTCTGTCATTAAATCAATATCAAATAGCTCAAAGCCTTTTTTAATTTGATTATTAAACCAACTTAGAAATATTGGTGCTTTTTTTTGCTCAAATCTGAATGTGATACCTCTTATAGTTGGTTGATTAGTAGCAGTCTTTTTAAAATATACCGCACCACTTCTCACCTCTGTTGATGAAAAGCTCGCTTGCTGCTGTCTTGAGTAAGAACTCAATAAAATTGTGTTTGAATCTAACGGGTAATTGTTCATAAAACCTCTAATTTTAAGCAATAAAAAACCCCAGTTAAGGGGTTTGGTAGTTATTGAATTAAGTTTTTTCTAATATCAGGCAAAACATTTATCCAATTACTACTTAGATAGCCTTGTTAGTAAGGATTAATGTGTTGCGTTTCTCGATCAATCAATTTTCAAATTATTGACTAATTCTTTGTCACTCTCAGTTAACTCTTTTTTGCAGCCAAATAATAAGGAGTAATAAATATAATTACAATAAATTTAAAAAATAATTTGCTTTTCATTAGAGCCCTGCCTCAATTTTTTTGTCATTTATTTTTTACATTCTTGATGGACTGATCAAATAATTCCGATTCATAAGAGATTTGTAATTCACCCACTCCTCTTTCTGCACCTACTAATCGTAATACAACTTGTGTCTTTGGATTACCATATAATGAAATGTACAAACCACATCCATTATATTTTAGACATTGATAAAATTCATCCGAACCTTTATATAACCTATTCCCTATTTTTTCCATTGATTGAGTAGGCTCATTATACTTTTTAGTTAACACATTTTTATATTTAAAATACAACTCTTTCCCTTTAATTCCATAAGCATCATTTTTTATTTTCTGAGATAGAATTACTTTTACCAAACCTATGTCATTATCAACAATAGCTAAATATTCTGTAAAATCAGGTAACGTCAAGGGAGGGAGGTATAAGTTATAAAAAGTTAAATTATCTTTTTGACGCATTTTTTTTGAATCATAATTATTTTCTATCTGTTCCTTTTTCTCTCCCCACGTCAATCCTAGTGGAGCTTTTGGGTTTAAATTTGATTGAGCAAAAAAAGAAACTAATATAGCGGATAAAAATATAAATTTTAAATTTTTCACACGACTTCCTTTTATAATTATAAGGACAGCATGATATCATTTTCAGCTAACAATCAAAGCTTATATTAATAAAAAAAACAAATTAAAATGAGTTGTTTGAATACAATTGTATTGTGTGAGATACTTAATCATTAAAATGAAATAAAAATTAAAACAATGATAATTAAATCTCAACGACTTATGTCGCTAAGCGTACTGTTACCCGGCATACTGTATATTTTAGCACTATACTTATATCAAACTTTTTTAAATAAAAAGTTAGATGCTTCTTCTTTTTTTGCAATACCTTTTTTCGCAAGTGTAATAATAACTGGTATATTAGCTTTTTTTGTCTTCAAAAAAGATAATGATACATATTTTAAAATGATAGGTTATCTTTTACTTGCCAGCTTTTTGTGTTTTGCTTTTGTTTATGTTGATTTATGGAATCTTGAGCAAGTTGGGTCTTATACTTTATGGGATGTAATATCAGATGACCGCTTAATATCCCAGTACAGCAAGATTGCTTTCTTATCGGCTCTATTAATATTATCACCCTTTATCTTATCAATGATGGCACAAGCGCATTATTAATTGCATCATAAAAGCCCCGTAGGGCTTAGGCTTAAATTGATAATTTAGCTAATGGAACATCAAACATTGTAGGACTACATTCATTAGTAGTGATTCGTGTCCTTGTCGCATAATTATTAGTTAACTCTACAAAGAACTTTAATTTATCGCTTAAATCCTTTAACTGGTTACGATAAAAAGCAGAATCCCTTTGAAGCTGTAACATCAATGAGCTTGCCACAAAACCTTTACCATCCATATTTGTTACGTCTATTTCATTACCAGATCGGCGCACTAACCAACGTCCATCATAAGGAATATTTACAGGTTTAGGATTGTAAACTGGTTTATTCGCCTCGTTATCAAGAATATCAAGTACCCATTTTCTGAACTGTTTAGCTATTTTAGTTCGTGAAAGCATAGCGATTAGATGACAACCTCGAAGTGAAAAAACACGCGTTGAAGCCTTTAAATTCCCCGTGGTTCCCAATACGGGTACCTCGATAATAGTAGTCATATTTTCGGTGAACTCATCTTTATTTTGATTAAAAATTTTAGTTACAGCTCGACTACTTGCGTACTGCAAAGCCTTTGCTAGTTCTGCCGAAGTTAACCAGATTTGATTATTCATTTCAGTAACTGCCAAAGGTGTATTATTAAATACTAATTCGTTTTGCATATTTGTATCCTCAAAGTTGCCACTCTTAGCGGTGGCTTATTTTTAAATGGGTTGGTTAAGCTGTTGCTTTAATTGTTAAATGGCTTGCAATAACATCAATGGCTTTGTTGTTATATCTGAAAGATTCGACTTGCTTGTCAGATGAACGCGACTTATCTAATACAAATATTCCGTATTCTTCCGTTTTCAAATGAAGCTCTTTAGCTATTCGCCCAATTTTATTTGAGGATACGCCTAATTGGTTCCCTACTTCTGTTGCTGAAAAAGTTTTGCTTTCTAGTTTAGGTAAAGGAATCACATTTTTACCAGCAATAGGATTAATAGTGTCAGCGTAAATAACTTGTTTAGATTGCTCGCTTAAATGAGGTAAATTGCTAAACATCTTATCTAATGCTCTAACTGACAATTCCATAGCTTTAGCTTGGCGGTATTCTGGTAAATATGATTTAAACGACGATTTTACGCTTTCTTTTGTTGCTTGCCCTTTTGTCCAGTATTGCCATAATACCTCGTCGCATTCTTCTTGATATTTAATTACTGTATCTTTTAGCTCTAGCTTAACCTTATTAGGTTGAATTGAATATAGCCACGCAGGAAGTTTGCGAAGTGGTAAGCAAGACATTTGTCTATTTTTACCATCATTTGCAACTATTGTGATTTCCGCAATAGTTGAATTGAATTTGCTTTTGAGCTTTGTAAACTGCGCGCCCCAGTCTAGCCCCATCCCCTCAACAATAGGCTTCATAGGAACATAAGGCTCATTGTTATTATTAACTAGATATAAACTGTTACCATAAAACGGCACTGTTACTGGACAATTTGAAGTATTTGTGTTAATGTTGTTCATAAGTTTAATCCTTATTTAAGCGTATGTGGTTAACTTGGTTTAGGGCTTTAACTGTTAGCGCAGTTAGAGCCTTTAGTTTTTTATATACCTGCAATTTTTTTCTCCTCTTCTTTATGTTGTTTGAAGAACTCTAATGCTTCATTCAATACATAATTAACTGAACGATCATTTTCTTTTGCATACTCTTGAAACCATCGTTTTAGATACGGCTGCATTCTCACTGCACATGGTGCTATTTCTCGAATGTTAACTCTCATTGATTATTATCTCCTTTTCATTAAAACGCCTCACCGTGAGGAATTCACAACATTGTCACACGGTGCGTCATTGATGTCAAGCGCACAGTGAGGCATAATGTAAAAAAATTTTGAGGTTTTTGTATGAGCAGAGAAGATCCACAGCTAAGAATTAGATTACCGATTGAATTAAAAGAAAAAATTCAAAATTTGGCTGAAAAAAATAATCGTTCAATGAATGCTGAGATTGTTACGGCATTAGAAATGGCTTTATCTGTCTATGATAATAGTGATATTGAAGCGATTAATAATCCTCACAATAACCCTAAAGCAATTGCGAGTATGGCTGGCATGTTAAAAACATTACCAAGAAATGAATTAGCCACATTTATAGAAAATTTAGCGACGATATCAGCTACACAAGCAGCTAATAAAATTTTATCAGAATTAAACAAAAAATAAGCCCTGACACACATAGGTACCATTATGGCACGAAAAAAAAATGACTCCGCAGGAGGAGTGTTATTAATAATTTTAATATGTATTGCTGCAATTTTAATTTTAGCCCCTTTAGTGATTATAATTTATGGTATTTATGTATCATTTAAAATAAACCGATATCAACCAAAACCTACAAAAATATCTGATTTTTGGTTGGATCTTGTCGAAAAACAAAAATTCGAATTATTGATGGAAAATTTATACACAATTAATCATGCTATAGATAGAGCTCATTCGATGGCTGCGCAACATAATATATCAGTAAATAAAGATGGTTCTTACAATAAAAGAAGTAATAAAGGAAAAGAAATATGCTTAATACTAGATAAATACAATCCACTAAAAAACAAATGTATTGAAAATATTAATTATCTTCGTTTCTTACCTAGTAACTTATGGAACAACTATTCAACTTTATTGTCGCATCATAAAAGCTGTTATTTTTCAATTGCATCTTGGGTGTTAGGTTTTATTGGTGTATGTTATTACTATAAACTTGATGCAATATCAACGTTTACAAATTATATAACATTTAAATCATCCAACCACATGGTATTTATTATTTCCGGTGTAATATCAATGGTCATCTTCTTTCTTTGTGACTTTATAATAAAACAAGGCGTAGCAAATATTCTACCACCTAAACCACCAATAGTGAGTATGGAAAACTTAAATGAATATTAAATTAAAGACAAAAAATAAGCCCTAAACTTAATTAGGATCTTAATATGGATAAATTCCCTCGCGATAAACAAAATGAATTGCTAATAATGCTATATAACGTATTTCCTGATTATCTAACTGAGGAGCAATTTAATAAAGCGATTAATATGTTTGGCTCAGACATTAACTTTATGACTAATGTTTGGTATCTTTATAGCCATGGGTTAATTGAACAAGCGGTTACATTTTATTCTGATGATGGCTATTCTTTTAATAAGGCAAAATTAAAGATAACAAGAGATGGTATCGACTTTATTAGAAATGATGGTGGATTAAAAGCAATACTAAATATTACAACGATTAAAATCCATGACGATACAATCGAAAAACTCACAGAAATTATAAACAAATCTCAGCTATCGGAGGCAGAGAAGAAGACATTCGTTGGTAAACTGAAAGAGCTGCCTGCAGATGCCACAAAACATTTGGTATTTGAACTATTAAGCAAGGGTCTATCTCATGTTCCTGACGCATTTCAGATAATCTCATCATACATCCATTCTTGATAAACTCGTGGTCGTCTCTAATTTTAGTGAGGCGGCCATAGACATCACCAAATAATAATATCCAGCAGTCATCATGCCTATTTGTAGCAAAAATCATCCCATTTTTATGATGGAATACTATTGAGAATACTTTCATTATTTTTCCTTAGATAACAAAAAGCCCTCATGAGAGGGCTGTTTAGCTAGATTGCGTTTATTTTATCCTGGTGCAGATGGTTTCTATTTTACCAACCACATGCAGCCCTTAAGGGTTTTATTGCCTCATCAAGCCCAGTTAAAGTAAATGTAGTATTTACAGGGCTTTCACTGTATGGCGTTACTTGAATAAAATATTTATTTTTATCGCTTAGTTCTTTTATAAAGTCAGTTGTTTTTTTTACCCCTGGACCGCCCCATGCTCCGTCATAAAACATAGCTTCATGATCTGTTGATATACTCCATGTTATATTAGATACTGCCTTCTCTGTATCAACTCTTGTTATTGGTGTTATTCTGTCAGATCCTAAAAATGTACCAAAACCAACATAAAGAACTGTTTTATTTTCTTTGCAGCGTATAACTAGATAAGGGGTTGTATGATCATATCTAACTTGTATTGGAGCATCAGCATTAAGCATTAAAACTACTGTTTTGCTATCATCAATTGGCGATGCATCCTCCTGAATTTTCCATTTACCCGTATCATTAGAAGTAACTTTAACTTCAGCTTTCGTTTCAAAAAGAACGTCGTAACAAGTTAGCCTGCTTTCTTTTTCTTTAATGTTTTTGCAAAAGTTGATTTTAGTTGATAGTTCATTATTTGAGGAGAAAGCATACCCAGCTAAAAACAAGAGTGAAATTAGTATTTTTTTATTCATATTTATACCTATTTAATAGCTTCACAGTGACTTTTTAATTGTGAATAAGCTTTTTTAAATCCTAATAGAGAAAAGGTAAAATCTTTTGTCCCTTTAGGATATTCAGCTCTAATAATTAATTTATTGCCGTTTTCGACCAGCTTGTTGATTTCATCCAAATTTGAATAGCTATAATTAATCTCAGTTGTAACCCACTCCATTTCGAATGGTTTGTTTTTATCCACTCTAAGAATAAATTTAACTTTATTACCAACCTGATTTTTATTAGGAATATCAAGCAAAGACATTGATGTTAAGCTAGTTGAATTGCAATTAAATATCAATCCTGCACTATTATTTCGTTTTTTTGTGGTATCTACAGCCATAATCATCACGGTTTTTTTATCAGTAATTGGATCTACTTTTGAATCAACCGCCCAATCTCCAAATTTCACCATACTTGAAAAAGCCAAAAACGGAAAACATGCTAAAACAAAAATTAATTTCTTCACGCTGCTACCTCATAAATTAAAGTAGCAGCATTTTACCACTCTCTAATGAAAATTAAAGTTTAGCTTTGATATTTGTTGAGTTTTTCATCGCATTCCAAACCTCTCCGCTATGATTTTGAATACCATTAGCTACTTCACTAACGGCCCATTTAACAATTCGTTTATCGCGATCAATGTCTGGTTGCCCAATTTGTGCGTTACCAACATTATTTTCAACAATAAAAGTCCACTCAAGAGCCGTTGCACTATTAGATGCCGAGGCACTCCGAATATCCTTATTACTAAGAACTTTTCCATTTTCACCGGGTATCATATATTGACGCCCACCTGACATTAATATCTCTGGTTTGCCACCCTCTCCAGTTCTATACATTGAATTAGCATTAACCGATCCCCCATGCTCGCGACCTCCGCCATAGCTTAATGATGAAATACTTGAAGCTATTTGTGCTCCTTGTGCGGCTGCTTGAGCCATAAATGCAAAATTAGTAGGCCATGGTGCTGAGGATGCATTAGATATTGCTGTTTGTAAATTTAGCGCCGCATTGGCGATAGCGAAACCTTTACTTACTGCAAACATTGCCTTGTAAGCAGTACTTTGCTCATTTGAGAATGTTTTGGTTAAATCAGCTAAACCACCAAACAGATCGCTTGATGAACTCAATATTGCTTGCGTATTCGCAAGTCTTGCTGCGACTTCGTCATCTTCAATCTTCTTACGTGTTTTTGCTCCATCTTCAACAATTGCATTGTAGGCATCTTGATATAGCTGTTCGTCAGCAAGCCCTGTGTCTCGCCAAGCGTTTAACATATCAAGTTTTATAGACTCGTCATTATCTATCTTTTCAAGATCTGTCATGCCGTTATCAACTTGCTCTTTTGCGAAAGTTCGCCCTTCCTTGGCTGCTTGTAAATTTTCATACTCTTTAGTAAGAGCGACTATTTTGTTTATTTCCTCTTGAGTTCCATTGGTACTTTTAGCATCTTGTAATGCCTTTAATTCCTTAGCATCAGCAATGGCACCTTTTACCTCAAGCCTTGCTACGGCAATATTATTCTCAAGCTCTTTTATTTTGGAAGCTGCTGAGCTAGTTTTTCCTGCACCGTCATTATTAACTTCGTAAAGCTGGGATAGCGCAGCTATTAATGGGTAAACTTGCTCTGGTAGACCCTCAATATTTCCTTTTAATAAATCCCCAGATTGAACAGCTTTAAATAATGACGCTTGATATTTACCAGCATCATCACCAAGAGTAGATAATACACCTTGATAAATATATGCTTGTTTGGTTAAGCCTTTTTGTTTTAATTCAGCTATTTCAGTTTCTTGCGCTAACTTAGCAATATTTTTAGTTATACTATCAGTTGCGTCTTTACTGAATGCTTCGTTTAGAACATTTGTTGAACCTGCTAGATTATCTGTTGCATTAGCGGCTTCGTTAGATATTTTATTATAATTATCTAATGTGGTTTTTTGCTCAGTTAAAGCTTGCCCTATTTTATCTTGCGCAGCTAGCAATAACTTCAATTGGTTTTGGTATCGTTCACCATGCCCTTCAACGTTAAACTGCGCTGCAGCATCAGCTTCAGCTTGCTTAAATTCATTTACCTTATCTGTTGCTTTATCATATTGCTTTTGCTGCTCCGCAATATCCTCAGAAAGCCTAACCTTTGCGGCTTCTCTTTGAATATTATTCATTTTTTTATAAGCGGCAGTTAAGCTACCTATATCTATAGCTAAATTTATAGCTTTTTCTCTCGCTGCTTCAGCGCTAGCCGACCAACTCATGAAAGCCCCCGCAGCAATTAACAAAATTCCAGCAGGGCCACCTAACATTGACATAGCGCCTTTTAATCCATTTGCGGCGACTGTTGATACTTTGGTAGCTGTAGCGAGTCTTGCTTGAGCGGCTGTTTCTTTATCAATTAAAATAGTTCTTTGAGCTTCAATAGCATTTAGTTGCTGATTAATTCCTTTTAATTGAAATTTCGATGTTGTTATGGCTTTTGTCGCTAATAGATTTTGTTTTCTTACAGTTAACGCTCTACCTTCTGTTTCTAAAGCTATTAACTCATCAGCTACTAATTTTTTAGTCGCGGCTGACTCTTGTAATGTCGCAATAACTTTCTCTGCACTTTGCTTAGTTGCTGCTGCCATTGATGTAATATATTTGCCTGCATAAACCGCAGCTAGAATGCCCAAGCCATTAGCTAAAATATCGACATGCTGAGAAACTAGCACAAGAGAATCAACAAGTAACCCTGTCGCGCCAGTTGAGTTATTCAGCTCTCCTAGATATTTTTTTAGATTATTAGTTACGCGTGTTAAACCATCATTAACCGTATTTCGCATGTTATCAGCAAGCTTAGCTGTTTCATCTTGCGCCGAAATCATTGCTTGGGAAAATTGTTGCATAGATAATTTACCGCTATCAGCCATGCTTCTAACTTCTGATTCGGTTTTATTTAGCTGTGAGCCGAGTGTTTTTAATATGCTTGGCATGGCATTAAATACAGCCATAGCTTCAACACCAGAC
Organism: Orbaceae bacterium lpD02; assembly: GCA_036251875.1. Taxonomy (NCBI): domain Bacteria; kingdom Pseudomonadati; phylum Pseudomonadota; class Gammaproteobacteria; order Orbales; family Orbaceae; genus Orbus; species Orbus sturtevantii. Next base: position 741,047 of record CP133960.1, read on the forward strand.
AATTTGCCTTTCATTTGTGCTTTAGTTAATGCATTAATAGCTGACTCAGCGCCCATCGAACTAGTTTTATTGATGGTCATTAAATTTGATAATGTATCAATATAATCCAATGTATCATTAGTGCTATAGCCTAACTCTTTCATCGAATTGGATAGCTTAATATATAACTCTGATGATTCCTCTATGCTGCGCCCATTACGGTTTGAAGTTTCAAGTAGCTTATCCATTATATCTTTGGTTTGTGAAACTGTAGCACCAGTATTACCGATTCTATCTTCCAGTTCATTCCAGCCTTGAGCATAAGCTAGTATTTGGCTTGATACTAGAGCAGCACTAACCGCCTTAGCAACAGTGGTGAGTTTACCTAGTGAATTGCCTGCGCTTGCTGCTGATGATTCTACCTTCTTAAGCCCTTTGGCTGCTATTTCGCCATTGTCATTTAACTTTAGTAACTGCTCTCTAACTTTACCTGAGTTTTCAAGTAAGTTTTTAGTATCAAGTGATACCTCGTAAACTATATTACCTTCTGTATAAGTCGCCATTTATTCACCCACTAAAAAACCGCACTAGGCGGCTAAGATAAATTTCATTTGTCCTTGAATGTTAAAGATGGTTGAGCATCTCGCTTCAAAGTCTTTATAGTCAATACAACCTTTTGCAATAGTCGTTATAGCGATTAACTGATCTTCTACTGACTTTAAAGCCTCAGGTTTTAAATACTGATGGATCTTGTCACCTTTATTTAATTTGTCTTTAATGCTTTTATAAACAAATTTAGGTAACACGATTCCATATACCCATTTTTGAGTAATTAGCCCGAATAATGCAGGACAGCCTCCAATATGATTATTGAATGGTAAACTGGTCATTTTAGATAATGCTTGATAGAACGGATCTTGAAATTTCTTATCCCATGATTGAGGCTTTCTATGTGTTAAAATTGCCATAACTTGTTCATCGGTGTAACTGACTTTCTGTGAGCGAATTAATTTATCTATTTGTAAATCGCACCAAACTCCAAAATCATCAGATAACCACCGAGCAAATGCTACCGCTAACTTTGGATGAAACCATGTTCCTGATTTTGCTCCACCTCTAGTTGTTTTAACTAACTCAAAGTCCGATTTTCGGACATCGAACCCTAGAGCCTTAGCTAGCGCATCAATATAACTACCCGTACTTGGAAGCTCTAACCATTTAGCTGGTTTTTTACCAAACTTTTTTGCTGCTTCAGTTGCATTTATCCACCCATCATTATTAAAGCCTACTTGATGTCCCTTAAAATCAAATTTAATAATATTCATTTGCTTTTTCCTTTTAGAAATGAACCCTAGTCGCAAAGAAAATAGCCCACAACAGGAAAGCAATAACCTAACTACTTTCATAGGGTTCATTTCTAATAGGGTTGTGATTGTTACTGCCTAGCGACAGGCATAAAAAAAGCGACCAAAGCCGCTGTCATTGATATGTTTTAAGTCGTTCCGCTCGTCGTTTTTCGTAAGCGTCCATCACGCTATCGTATTCTTTCGCGGTAAAGCCATCATTGTCTGGATATTTATTTGCCATCAGAATAATATACTCAGTCATTGTGAGCCTCATTGCGTCATTAAGCGATAAGCCTAAATGAACACGAGCATTACTGATGTATTGGTTTACATCAAATTTTGGTTGGTATTGCTTAACTTCGTTACGTTGAGATACTCTTATATTCGCATGGCCACTTATACCGTATTTCAAAAGCGATATGGCTATGTTTATTTTAGTATCCGAACTTAGCGCTAATTCGCTTGCATCTTCATCACAGCAGCAATCAATCACTAAACTAGCTAGCTTTTCTTGTCGCTTTATATGTGTTTTTATTTCTTTAGTTACTAATTTATTCATGCTCTTATTAAATGATTGTAATAATTGCATGTGCCGGTTATTGACGAGGGTTGAATAGATATCAATAATTTGCTCTGAATCTCCAATTTTTGAGATATTTTCAAATGATGGAGTTAGTTTAAACTCTATATTTTTATCGCTTAAAAATCCCTTTAACCTTTGTTTTATTAATATTTCGCCTATATCAACCCTTATCATTGATTAATCCCCTGTTACATTACTAGTGGTAACTGATGTGATTTTAACGGTTTGAGAAGCGGCTACTTTAAACTCTAACGATGCGCTAACGATATCATTCGATCCACCACTCCAGCTTAATGACGTGATTGCCATATACCCAACAAACGTATTATTGCCATACATTAAACGCACCCATATACTCGGTTGTCTCTTATTTGAAATTTCTGTTACAAAATATCGTTCCAACTTATAGAAACCGTACTCATCAAGCTTATCATTGATTCTAACTTCGCCTTCAAATGAGAGTGCAATATCGGCATTAGTCACGATAGCTTCAACAAAGCCACCTTGGTCATCTGCATCACTTGTAACAGTATTTGGACTGTAATCCAAGCCTTTCGACGTCCCCGCCATTAGTGCTTTCCAATCAGCTTCCTTTGGCGTTGAATCAGGGCAACCGTCACAAACTTCCAGCACCACGGCAGCCCCAAATAATTTATTATTCTGTAGTTCACATACAGCCATGTCATTCTCCTAAATAAAAAAACCGCCGAAGCGGTATGTAATTGTTTAATTCCCGTGTTTTATGGACACCTGTAATCGATAAACGATTCTACTATCCTCAGTTGTTATTGGCGTCGGTATTGCTCCTACTACCTGAATTGAGCCTAAACACTCATCAAATTGATTTTTCATGATGTAATCAACAATATTAGTAACTAAGTCATCAATGCTCTCAGGGTCGTTATCTGGCGCGATAAAATCGACTAATACATGATATTCATTACCTAACGTACTGCTTAATATAGAGCCGCCATTAGGTCTAAATACAATATAGGTTTTATCCTTTCCTTTATCTTTCCAAATTAGATACTGAATAACGGCATTACTAATAGAGCCAGATTTGGCAAGATACTCCCTAAGCTGCTTATACATCTTCATAATGCCATTTCCTTTCTTATTACTTCATCTCTAAGCCTTGCTGTATCTTCAAATCCTTTGTTCAAAAAGTCTTTCTTGGCTGTTGCTCGTTTAAATGCCATATGAATACTAGGATCAGCAACATAAGCCGCATAGTTAGCTGAATAGCCAACACGGCCTGTAATCAAACCCTTTTTAACCGATACTTCACGGAACTGGCTATTAATTAATGTTGATGTATCAATAGGAGTGTAAATAGCGGCTTGAGCAGCGCCAATCATTAATGTTGCTTGTATGGCTCTTACTGCTTTACGTCCTTGAACATCTTCAATAATTGCATTAAGCCTATCAATGCTTTGCTTAACGCCTTTCACATTAACACCCATATCACACCGCCGTTATTAGTGTAAAATCATCAGCTAAACGCCCGAAAGTATCAGCATATCGAATGATATGCCTAATCCTATCTGCCCCAGCTTTTATTGGGTCAACTTCAATGCTTTCGCCAAATAAAATATAATCATCTACCTTGGCTTTATCATACTCAGTCCAGAATGTGTTTTTAACCGCAAACCCTAAACCGATATTATTAAGCTTATTAGATGCCTCCATGCCATAATCACAAGTGATTATTTCCGGTCCGCTGAATGTTTTTTTACTATATTCATCTTCACCTATGCATCGCCAAATAGTAGCTTTTGCTGTGTATGACCAGTTAGCTAAATCAGACATGAATCACCCCCTGATTACATTAAACTGTAATAAACTATTACTTCTAACGATAGGAAGTGCCAAGGTGCATTCTTTCGTATCTAACTTACTTAACATTGACAGCAAAGATGATCTCCCATCATCAAAATATTGGTAAGAACGAGAAGCACCCGACGGGGCAGATTCTGATGATACTTTTCTTACATCTGACGATGAGAGCAAGAGCATAACGGAATACATTTTAATAAGCTTAATGACATAATCCGAATAACCTGTAGCATCAAGGCAACCATCAATAGTATTAACGAGCGATATCAGTGACTCCAAAATGAAATCAGTTGCTACAAATCCCATTGAAGATAGCTGTTGTTTTGCCTGCTCTAATGTAATTTCGATTGACATAATTCACCTAAAGAAAGGGGCGAACCCCTTTATTATTTCGCTGGAGCAGATTTTGTGATTGATTTACCAAACGTAACTAATACGCCTGCTGTATCTTTAATGCTTGTCGCAATCTTACCCCAATTAGCAGAATCACTGATTTGAGCATTTGTTGGCGATTTAATACTATCTTTAGCCCATTGATAACCGCGAACACCTAGGGTAAAGTCATACTCACCTTGCATTAAGGCCTTAACGTTCTCTTGGCCTAAAACATCTTGTGCTTTCATGATTAATGGTGAAGTTGCTACCGCAGCTGCGCCAACAGTTAATCCTAATACGTTTTGTTTATCACCATCAGATAACGCTGGAATATCAGAAACAACAAAGCGTCTCCCCATACCATCTTGCATTATAGAAATATTACCAATCTGGAATAGTCGATTTGCATTAGTCAGTGTCTCATCAATAAAATCATTATAAGTCGCACCATCCATTAGCCATGTAACTAAACGAGAGTGAGCATCACCAAATGGTCTAGCTCCTTTATTTAATCCTCTTAGAGAAGGTGATACACCTGCAGCGGTGGATAGGTCTGTTACAGCTTCGTTATTAGCTGAAATAGCAGCTTTTAATGCAGCCCCTGTAGTATTTAAATAATCTTGCATCATTGCTTCGGCTGATTGAGCGGCAACAACTGCTGCCGCTTCTGCTACATCTTTACCTAAGCGTTTCATCATAGTTGGAGTAACAGAGATAGGACCAATGCGTCCATCAACCTTAATCATGCGGTCTAATAGCTGTCCTAATTCTTGAGGTACTAATGTTCCGCCACCATAAGCATTACGACGCTGAGCAAGTCCACCGAGCAATTGCCATGATGTTTGCTCTACGTAATCACCAATATGATCACCTCCACCGAGCACTAAAGCACCACCAGATGCAGCATTGAATTCTTGTACTGATTGCGCGACTAACTCAGTAGCCGCAGTTGATACTTGTTGTTGAAAAATATGTAATGTCATAATTATTCCTGTGTTTTAGATAAAATTTCACGAGCACGCGCAACCATTGGGTTTTCGTGCTTATTTTGTTGTTGTCCATCGCCTCCAGCATTTGGATTTTTTTTGCTAGCATCACCACCAGTTCCACTAGCTCTTGAGCCAATAATTACTGGCGCAAATAACTTATTACTTTGAAACTCTTTACTTAAATCCTCTAACGTTGATGCGGACGGCTTACCATTAGAATCTAAGACGCGTGTTTTCCCGTCTTCAACAGCTAACCGCGCTTTAATATGAGGCAAGATTAAATCAGCAGAATCACCAGCAAGCGAAATAGCTAATCGTTGAGCTTCGTTATCAACAAGGAGGGTATGTAAACGGCTATCACGCTCTTTAATTTGTTCAGTTAGCTCTTTTTCTCTAGTTAGCAGCTTTTCTTGCCAGCTTTTTTCTAAAGTATCGATGTCGCCTTTTTTGCGCGCCTGCTCCTCCGCAAATTTCTTTGCTTCTTCCTCTGCCGCTCTACGTTTTTCTTGCTCTGTTTTCTTCTCACCCAACAACTCCTCAACCTTTTTAGTTAATCCAGTTACATCAGGTAATCCGTCAATAGCTAATTGATAACCGTTAGCTGTCTCGGTATACATTTCTTTTTGAGCATCTTCTATTGAATCAAACTCATCTTTTGTTAATTTAAATTTAAGCATTTAAAGCCTCTGGTTAAATGTTGGGATCTCAAATCCCTAGTTATAAAAAAGGCCCATAATAATGAGCCTGTTAGTGTGTTGTTAATTTAATCCCGCCCGCTCGAAAGCATCAGGTATAACCTTTTTCATCTCTTCGAGTGTCATAGGTTTAAAGTTTTTGTGTAATTGAAGTTTTGCAAATTGCTCAGGGGTTAAACCACCGTCGCGAAATAGCGTTCCTCTTGTTGGGCCTAGAATAATGTCTTGTCTTTTATGTGTTTGACGACTTAGCCATTGATAGTAAGTTTCTTCTCCATAGACTGAACTGCCTGGTTGCCCTTCATTTAATAATGTTATGAATTTTTTGTTAATAACTGGTAGCATTCTACTTCTACACCTAAAATGTAATGGCGGCCTAGGTCCTTCTCCAACTAAATATGTTAAGCCATCAAGCGATCTGCATACCACTGAGGTATGACTATCAAGAATCGCAGCAAATTCTTCTTTATCAACAAGCTCAGGATTAACTGAATAAAACTCAGTTGCAGCAACACTTTGCACATGCTGTAGAGCAGTACTCATAATCGAATCATAATCATTTGCAATTTTTGAAATGACGCTATAGCCAACTGCTTCATCGCTATAAAGCAACCCTTCTAGGCTTCTAATGCTTCCACCTTCTGCAAAAGTTTTAGTTACAGAGTTTGTTATTTGAATGAGAGCCAAAGCTCCCCATGCTGCAATAAACTGTGGCAGATATAATGGACCATTCCAATTTTTTAGAGAAAGCGGACGATTTTGCAGTGAACTATTTAAGCTATTTTTATCGACTTTATTTACTACATCGTCACCAAACATTTGAGTAAAACTCGCATACTCAATCATAGCTAACTGCAGTGAAACCTCTTTAAGGTGAGCGATTAAATCACTAACCTCATTATCGAAAATCGGCTTAAGTGAGTGTTTAAATTGTTTTATTATCTTTTCTGACTTTGTTTTTGATTTAATATCTCCACCAAAATCAGAAAGAACTAAGGAAACATATTTTTTAATTCGCCGCCATACTTTAACTCTTTCCTGCTTTTTCTCTGCTTTTAACCTTTCTAGCATGGATTGAGCCATAATAGCGTTATCGAGTATTAGGTTCGACATCATTAAGCCTTATTATTGAGTTGCTGAAAATAAAGCATTATTCAGTCCTAGTGGATCTTGTTCATTTAACTGATCAACAATATCATCTGGTTTTTCATCAGCAGGTATTAAACCAATGCGCTGTTGATAACGAATAAAATCAATAAGCCGTAAACTACCAGATTGCACAGCAGCCATTAATGCAGTTATAGCTTGAGAATCAAGATTTGCAATATCATACTTTTTAGTGAGTTCAACACTCCCTTCACCACTTCCAGCAAATTGGATTGCAAATTTTAAGGCCCTATTTACAGCTTGCTCAACATTCCCTGCGCATAATGATAAAATTGAATTATCTGTTTGCGCTTCGTCTCCTGCTTGAGTTGCTGTTCTTGCTGAGCTATTGCGCTCAACTAATTTTGCTCCTAACATTGCCATTTGCTTTTCACGTCTTTCCGCAACAGTTATAACAATATTCCTGTCTTCGGCTTGAGCGAATTTTAAATCACCACCGACTGGTAACATGACCCCTTTACGCGATCCGACAATAAAACCATTTGAAAGATACTTAGTTGCCCAATCATCAGTAAGACCAGTTAAAGCGACCATTGGCTGGCCAACTGTGTGCGCTGCTTCTGATATGTCTGCTTCTGCTTGATAATGTTTAATGTTAACGTAAGCAATATCTGCAAGCGGTGGAGAATCTGGCGTATGATCATTATTAGATGACCCAATCCATGACCATGGAAGCTCGTTTAATGTTTTTCCGTTTGCATCCTTTAACTCTATAAGCTCACCGCAGATTAAACCTTCATGAGACTTATCCCATCGGCGAGCGTAAGCAAAATTATTAATAAGACGTAATTCAATCCAATGCCCTTCCATCACAACATTGAATCCTTCATTATCTTCGACCGGCTCTTCATAATAAATAACTACAAGAGAAGTTTTACCTTTTGTAACGCGCCAATTAATGATCTGCTTAGCCGTAAATAATCTAAGAATAGGTTTTCCTTTGCTAGCCTCTGTTTGAATACCAGCACTTGTATAGTCAGTAAGAATGCCTGCTCGTCCACGCTTTAATGTTTGGCTCAACGCGTCTCTAATGAGTTGCGATAGTGGTTGTCCTTCTCCATCTGAATCACTCTCAATGCAATCAATTGCTCCGCTTAATTCTATTTTCGGTGCTTTATTAAACGCTATTCCTAGTAACCCTGATAACGTTCTACCAGTGGCGTTAATAAATGCAGCCCTATTTAAATATGCATTGTATCGCTCATCAACAGGATCATCATTTGCACTGTCACTGCTTGGATGCGGAAGATATTTTTTCCTTTTTTGTTTTACCTTTCTTTCACCATCTACACAATCACTAATCAATTCCCATTCGAGTAGGAACTCACTAAATGCAGGATGATGATAATTAATATTTGAATTTGGCATGTTTAGGTCCATTTGAAGTTAATTGGTTCTGCTGGTTTTATGCGTTTATTTGCAACGGCAAAATATCTAAAAGCATCAGCTCCATGTGATGTGCTATCATGTAATGGTTTGTCTTTCCAGCAGCCTCTTTTATCATCCCACTCTTTGCGGTAGCTTTCTAAGTGAGTTATACCTTCTTTGCATTTATAATCATCAAAAGCGCAAAACGGTAGTATCTCGCGTACTGACTCTATGCCCTCGTCAATACTTAACTTAGGCACAACATTAAATTTAATTCGGTAAATCTCACCATCAATTTCATAGCCTTCCCAAGCTAAAGCTTTCCTGCTTTTACCATCACCCGCAAACTCTCTGTTATCAATGTCATGTGGCGCCCAATGCTCGGCATATTCGTACCCTTTATCTTTAATTACTTTCATATAGTGACGCAAGCCCTCGCCACTATTTTCGTAATAGTCAATAACGTGGTATTCATTACCAACTTGACGAATAAACCAGATAGCCGTTGAATCTCCGACACCTAAATCCCAAAATGTAATAACTGGTTGATGAGAGTTATCAGGTAGCTTACCTATTCGGCCTTGTTCGTAGAGTTGTCTAAACTGTTTGACATAGTAAGCACCTTCAACCGATTGCTTAAATGCTTCACTTGGGATTGATGGGTATTCTCGCTTCATATCATCGCCAAGTGTTTTTTCTTTAGCGTGATACCATGCTTTTTGCTCATCAGTTAAGTTAATGCCGTATTTAGACTTTAACTCATCAAAATATTCAATTAGCCTAGTCGGCGGTTTCTCTAGAGGTTTGATTGCATACTGTGGATTTTTCCACCATGAAAAAAAGAAGAATTTCCAGTCTAAATTGGAAAGCGGCTTGCCTTGTATTTGCATTTTTTCTGATTCATCACAGTAATCAAAAAAATAACCTGCTCGCCCTTCAGCTGTACTTTCTATTGTAGTAAAACAATCAGTAGATACGGCCTCAAAAGCACCTGTTACAATTTCCCTTGCTTTGTCTGGATACTTAGCACATATTTTGCCGAACTCCGATACATGCAAGTACTTTAATGTGCCGCCGCGAAATGATGTTGATACATAAAGCGAACCGCCTTTATTAAATACTAACTCACAAGCCGCGTCGTTACTCGCTGGGTTAGCCTGTTTTATTTCATCAGGAAGCCTGTCATAAGCATATTTTACTTTTTCACGAAATAGTCTTTTAGCATCATTTAACGTGTGAGCAATTAATGCACATTTTGCAGACTCAAATAATGCTGCGTCCAATTGGATAATACAAACCTCTGTCGTGAAACCAAGCTGACGAGCTTTTAAAATAATATTCCTTGTATGCATACCTTCGAAGTATTCGAGTTGCTCAGGTGTCATTTTAAAGCGTATTTGCTTACCTTCTTTGTCCGTAATGTAGTAAAGGTTATTTAGCCGCCAAAGTTTATTGCTTAGCTTTTTGATTTGCTCAGGAGTTAACATTAAGCCTCCTGTGATAGCTTGTCCATTAAGTCTGATAGTTGATCTGTAGAATTACCTTTTGGCTGGTCATCAATGTTATAAGCTTGACGTTCTAAGGTAATTAAGTTTTTAAGTGTTTCACTTAGTGCCTTAATGGACTTAACTCTCTCTGGCATTGAAATAACGGCCATGTAGATATCATTTAGTTTATCTTTACCGTTTTGGTCTGGTGATAATAGTAGCTCACCAAGCTTCCTGAATGACTCAATATCGACACACTCGGAGCCAAGCTCATCAAACAAAGCATTAGCAATACCTTTTGCCTTTTTTATATCCCCTCTTTGCTCCATTTTTACATTGGCTATTACTTCAGCATTAGCTTCAATTAGTATGCGATCATTAAGTACGCTTTCAGCGCGTACCTTATTGCGTACTTCTATTTTGCGTACCAAATCATCTGATTTTGATTTTATTTTTTCAGACAAATCCCGAACCCAATAATCTCGCTTTGCTCTTTTTCTAATTGCTCCCTCAGAGATGTTATATTTATTCCCCATTTCTCTTAGAGACATAACCCCAGCCCTATAGGCTGATTCGATAGCCTCCCAGTCTGGCTTTGTCATTTGTTTATTCCTGTTCTGGTTTAAGTCGGTATGTTAGTGATAGTTGATAACTTGCTCTTCAATCCCTTGCTCTGCTAGCATGGTTATGTAATTAATCATTAATTCATTAAGTTTGCTTATACCTTGCTCGTTTAAGTAATGAGTTGTGCCAATTTTATATTTACAACCTATCTTTTTCTTATCCATATCTATCATCTCACCATAAAGGCAAATCCGTTCGAATTCGGTTAAACCTTCTTCTTGATAAAATCCTTCAAGAAAAGATGATAAACAATATGAATCAACTTCTAGGTTACCAAGCGTGTGTTTATAAATATTATCGCCATTTTTTCTTATTAAGTGTTCCACATATGAAGAGCTAACCATTTGAGCATAAAAATAAGGGTTCTTATTATTAAGCATAAGCTATCGCCTTAATTGAAGTATCAATAAGTTGGTAATTAAACTGTAGTTGGTATTTGTTTTGCCATGCTTCAATCCGTGACTTAATTAGCTTTTTAGCCATCTTTCTATTTGTCATAGCATTCGATCCTTTGCTCGCTGCTACAAACGTTACTGAATCTAATCTTGCTATTTCATGTGCTTCAATTTCAGCCGCAGATAATGGCATTACTTTTCTAGTGGCTTGTCCATGTGTCCAATAATCATGCAGTGCAGTAAAACACTCTTCTTGATATTTGATTAGCTTACTTCGAAGTGCTTCTTTTACTTTCTCCGAGTTAATGCTGAATAACCAGCCGTTTAGTTTTTTAATTGGCATACATAACATATTGTATTTTTTGCCATCATTTCCAGTCGTGGTCATATGACTACAGCTGAATTTATGCTTTTGGCTAATAAGTTTTCGGTATTGCGTTTTCCAATTTAAGCCAATGCCTTCGACTATAGAGCGCATTGCCACATACTCAATACCATCTTTTTTAACTGTGATTAATTTAGATTGTTCGAAATTTACTTCTGCCTTAATAATATTCATTTAGAGTCCTTATTAGAAATAAACCCTAGTCACACCAGAAACAACCCCAAGACAGCGCAAATGAATAAAACGCAAGTTGCTCTGCTAAGGCTTATTTCTAATTAGGGTCTTGTTGATGATTTGCCGTGTGATTGGCAGTATGATTTATTTTTGAAAATTGGAGCAGTTGACCGAGTTCAGTGGGTAAAAATCGGGCATAAAAAAACCGACTTTTGTCGGCTTGAAATATGTTGTCTTTTAATAGTTAATTACTCTTTCCAAGTAATAGACTTAACACCTAACATTTGACCGACAATTAAAGTATCTACTGCTAAGTTTTTGCTATGTTCCTTGTAACCCTCATTTGTTCCACCTTCTTGCAGAATATCAATTGCCGATGCAATAGCTTGTTTAAACCGAGTTACTTTATCATCGCCAGATGGATTAAATGCTAGTCCGACTAATTTTTGCCCTTGTGTTAAATTTGTCATATCTTCCCTTGTTTTAGATGTAAAAAAACCGCAATTAAGCGGTTTGTAATAGATACTAGAATAACTAAGAATTTAAATACAGCTAATTAGCTTCAAACAATGAGCTAAGAAGTTCATTTATTTTTTCATCAGTTCCTTTGCTTCTTTCTCCAGTAATAGTAAATCCGCTTACGCTATAAAAATATTTTGCATAGCCTATTTCTTCACTTCCCTTTGAAACAACAAAAAAGGCATTAGCTAAGTATGGGGGGATACCTGCTTTTTTTACAATATAAGATAAACTAAACTCGCATTTTTTTAATGAGTCAGCGGTTACAAGTTTATTTGTAATATTTAAACTATCTAGCTTATTTGAAATAACTTTACCTGCATCACCATAATCAAGAATACTTGTTTCAGGTTGATATATACATATTTCTTTAATTTCATTTTTATTTTTAATAGGTTTTATATCTTTCGTTGCATCTTTTGTTGAAAAAGAACATCCAGAAAGGAAAGCGATACAGACAAAAACCAATGTTAAAAATTTCATTATTTTATTCCTAATTTAAAAAACACAAACTTTGTAATACTATCTAATTACAATTCACGCTATTATTTACTATAACTAACATATAGCGTTAAGGATGCTAAACTAAAAAATATATTTTTCAATATGTTAATCGATTTTTTTACAATTTAGCTATTAGTTTTAGTATTATTATCTAACTCCCTTATCGCTTTCTTATCTGCATTACACTGTTTTAAGCTATTTTTTAAATCCACATACAAAAGTGGGCAGTCGCCCCATGTAATAACTTTTTCAATATGCGGCTCGTTGTTTTCTTGAGTGAGTGAAGATGGCGCATTAATATAAACGTACTTAATTCTTTCCACTGCGCATCCAGTTAATAACATCACTAGGTATAGGTTCAGAAGCACACTGATTATCTTTAAGCGCATTTTTTAAGCTTTCCTGTAGTTTTTTAACGTCATTAATGGCTTGTGATTTTTCTTTTTCACGCTCGGCAATAATTAACTCTTTTTTCTCGTTGTTTTTAGTTAACTCGGCTATATCGCTTTTAAGTGAATTAACTTCTTTCAAAGCATCCTTTTCATCTAGCCAACAGTTCCAAGCAAAATAACTAACGAATAATAAAGCAGCAGTTAATACAGTTATAATCCACTTAGACATAATGCACGCTCTTTTTCACGACGAGTAACGAGACCATTTAATACTTTACCATTTGCTTTATTCCAACGCGGTAACTCATCACAAGCTTTTTGGTAGTTGCCAGAGTTGAGATATTTGTACATCGTTGAGCTTTTCATCTTTGAGCAGCCAACATTGAACGTGATTGATACCGTAGCATCAAATACCGACTGCGGCAGATGAAAACCATTAGCGAACCGGTTAACACAATCCTCGGCACTTTTGATATCATCTACCCAGCGCTTTGCAATTTCATCATCAGAGTATTTACGCGATTCTATTTCGCCAGTCGTAGAACCGATGCCTACAGTCAGAATACCTGCTGGACAGTTATAAGGCTCATTTCTACAAGCCTCAGCATTGCCGATTATTTCAAGTCCTGCTTTGCTTGTTCTAATTTCATCTGAGTAATTACCGAGAACAATACCAATAATTACCGATACGCTACAAATCGTTGTTGTTGCTATCTTTTTTATATTTGGCATAATATTCTTCTCTTAGCTTCTCTTTGTGTATAGCGTCTCTTCGCTTATACCACCAGTTAATCGCGAAGGTAGCAATTGATAAAATAATACCAACAATTAGAGCGATATCATTAAGGCTTAAAGCCCCAAAAAGTGTACATATAGCTCCCCAAAAATAAGAGACAGGCGATGAATATCTATCCATAATGAAAATCTTCATGATTGCCTCCTATTTGGAAGCGGTGAATTGAAAAGTGGCGGCGTACTAGCTCTTAAGTCAAGTGTTTTAGATGTGTGTCTAGTGTTGCCGCCGTAATTGATAAAACTAAGTGAGGGTTTAAAAAGTTATAATGTTATAAAGTATCAAAAAATTCTATTTGAACGTTATAAGAAATACCAACTTTCGATTCGGAAAAAATTTCAGTTAAGTCATATGAGTTTACTAATGGGTATGCGTTATATGCAAAAAACTCACCTGCGTTGTAACCCTTTTTTGCTACAAAAACGAGTTCATCATTAACGTATAACTTGCAAAAATTAGGATACAATGACAAATCATTAAGACCAGATAATCTTAATACAAGAGTGCTCCCCCACAATCCTAATGCTTCTAAGTTGGAGGAAAAAGAGCTATCTCTACCATTGTTAGGGCTATCCCAATTCGAAATACTATAGCCATAACCATTATGTGCAATTTTACCTACTTTTAAAGTTCCCGAAGCTGAAGTTTGTTTCATATTTTGATTCCTTTTATTATATTTATTGGATTAGACTTGTGAATTAAGTGGCCACTTAATACTGTATAAATATACAGCTTAATCACTATTTTGTCAATCAAAATATACATGGTATAGATTATTAATAATTTTAATAATTTGTTATTAATCAAATAATTGAATTAAACATAAAGAAAACCGAAACTTAACTAAAGCGAAACATCTAGATTGAGTAAGCCGAAATGTATTATCTATATACAGTTCTGTTAGTGTGATCGACTTACTCAAATTTTGGATATAAAAAAGCCCTACGTAGGAAGGGCTTAATGGAAATATTGGATTATTATTTTTTTGGTTCACAAGGTATATTACCCATGAGTGTTTTAAAGGCTTCTAACCTCATAACCTTAGTTGGTGCCCACAAGTAGTGTTCGCTATCAACAGGATCTTTAATAAGTTTGATATCTTTGGGAATTTTGCTTTTAGATTCGATTGTACAAAAATTAGTACCCGATGGTTCTTTGCTAGTAGTCGAAATTCCCTCAACTAAATTTTGATTATGACCAACTGCTTTTTTGTAAGGATCTACATTTAAGTCCACATTCTCTCTTACATTAGTCATATCCCCCCCTAAACGATATAATTTTACAGGGGTATTTTTTTCAAAAATTATTGCTTTTTTATCTTTTGCAATAGCGCTAATACTAATAAAAGATAAAAGGATTATAAATAATATTTTAGTCATACTTTTGTCTCCGTATTTTATATTAATAAAATAACTTCTAGTTCTAAGTAGTAGAATCAACTACGATTAGATTTCGTAGTTGATTTTTTTATTTCAAATTAAAAACGAAATAATACTTTACGATCTAAATCTACAGATTTACCAAAAGGTAGATACAGGTGAAACTCAATAAAAATATCTCTAGTATTAGGATCAAAACCTAATCCTAAGTGCCCAGATACAATACCAAGATTAGGATCAATACTAATAAAAGGATGATCTTTACTTAACACTTGATTAATAACAGTTATCCCCAAAATAGATACTTGAGCTTTAAGCTCCAAATTTTTAAGCGAAGCTGAAAAGCTAGCTTTTACAATTCCAAGATTAAACTCCCAATTTTCAGCGGTAAGTAAATTATTTAATTCTTCGTTACCGATACTCAATAAATCATTATTGCTAACGAATAAAGAGCCTGATTTAGTATTTACATCTTTAACGATTATGGTCATAAGACTATCTCCTATAAAAATATTAATATTTACGTTTTTTACTCACAAATAGTTATATTTGCTAGAGTTAATGCTATGCCTTCCTAAACACTAAATAAATAATCTAAAGAGCGTAATTAAAATACGTTATTTAGATTATTTATTAATCTAATAATTATTGTAATCCTCTATAGCAAAATTGATGGTTCTTATTTTGAGAGAGTAAATGTATGTTAGAAAAATTAACCAAAAGAGAGAAAGATGTATATGAATTGATAAAAAAAGGACTGAATTGTAAAAAAATTTCCGAAAAGTTCGGTATTAGTATTTGCACCACTTTAAAACATAAGACTAATATTTTTCATAAATTAAATATTCATAATGAGCTACAATTAAAATGTTATTTATTACCTGAAAAAAATTTAAAAAAAAAATAAAAAGTTAACAAAAAAAGAATTAGTGATAGTAAAACAAATTATAATAGGATTAAGTTGTAAAGAAATTGCTCGAAATTTATGCCGCTCCCACTTAACTATCGCTAAACACAGAGAAAATATATACTCTAAGTTAGAGATACATTCTCGATTTGAGCTTTATAAAAAAATCGTAAGAGAATAATATTAATACCTTTATAATAATTATAGATTACACATTGCCGCATGTGTAATCTATTATATACCATAAACAAAAAAGCCTTAGATTTCTCTAGGGCTTGAATTTTTTACATACTATTAGATAATGCAATATTACCTAAATATTTTTCCCAAGTCAATTTTTATATGCTAATTTCGGTGAAATTTATTAACTTACTTACAATATAGCCATCAAATTCTCGTAATTTTCTATGAATAGTGCTTTTTGATGTATCTAGTAGCTTTGCTATATCACAAATATTTAACCGCTCACTCCAATCACAACCATTATCAACAATGTCATAACCCTTGTAATAAAGCTCTGCTATTTTTTGCTGTTCTTTTAAGCGGTCTTGATTTGATTTTTTAGCATCAAGCATACATGATTCAATAAAATCAATTTCGTTTTCTATAAAATCATAGCATTTTTGAGTGAACATCACTGCAAACATTGCGCTAACTGGTTTATGACCGCACTTGCTTGAGTAAGAATTATATATTCCCCACATTTCAAGCATTTCCACAGCTCTAGTTGTTAAGTCTCTATCTTGTGTAAATGTGATATTATTGCTTTTAGTTAGAGTGTAGTCAGATTCCGCTTGCACTTCAACATATTCATTAACTAGCATGCTCACCTCTTGCCTTTAAATTTTTAAGCTTAAATCTGTACTCAGCTTTAATCTGCTTTATTTCGTCTATTGTGTATTTTTTGGGTTCATGCTGACGCTCTAATAATTCAACATTTTCAAGCCCTATCTTGTTAATCAAGTTCTCTCTGTAAGCGTTCAAATTGCCAGATAGATAGTTATTACATCTAGAGCATTGTTTATGACAATTAAGCTCATTAAATCGTAATTCACGATGTGCACCGACTGATTTAAAATGCCCAACATGATATTGGATATCTTGCTTCATTGTTCCGCAGCTAATACATGGCTCATTTTTGTCTCTTTCACGTATAAAGCTGTTAAATATTGTTTGAGCTTGTTGTAAATGCTCTGCACGAGTTTTAACACTATCCTTTTGCTTATTACGTTCGGCCCTTGCTGCTTTGGCTAGCTCTCTACTAACTCGTTCTTTTATTTTGTTTTCGGGTGAGTTGATAGTTATTAGTGCACAAGACCAACAGCAAGCAACTTGTCCAATGCGAACTGGAGTAAATAATTTACCGCAAGCCTTGTTTTGGCATTTCTTCGGTTTTGGTGGTTTACTAGGTTTGAACTTCTCGCCTTTAGTTAACTTGCCCATTATTTCACCTATAATCTGCATTCATCTGGTAATTGTTCGAATATTTCTTTATCCGTGAATATCATCATTTCAAAATCATCTTCAACAGTTCTTATAATCATGTTGTGTAAATTAGCGCAATCACAGCATCTTAAATAAGTTGAATGGTACTCAGCCCGGTTATGTTTCATGAAATAATCCGATTCAACTCTGTATAGCTTTCCCTTTTCTAATTTCATCATTTCACCTTTGATAGTTGGTCTTTGTATTGGTTAGCAAGATTAATTGCTTCTTGTGCATCTATGCTAAATATAACGCGATTCTCTGCCCCAAACTGTTCAGCACATGTAACTACATCGGCAAACTCTCTCTTACTCATCTTGCGCGTTGATTGGCCCATAAAAACTAGGCCACCTTGAATACCTTGTACACATTTTTGACCGTGCAAATTAGCAGTGATTAAGTGCTTCCATTCTTCTGATGTTAATTTTTCGTTATTCCAAGTAACTTGCTTTGCTATGTCACCTAAAACAGCCCACATCATGCGATTTTGTGCATTGCTACGCTTATCTTCTTCAACAATTACGCGCAACGGATGATCACTATCAACTGGTAACTGGCTAATTAAATTAATAGCATTACTTCTTGCTATCTCATGAGTTAATCGGATTTCTTTGATCATCACTCCCCCTTTGCTAACTCTGCTCGTGCTAGCCAACCAGTCCAGTAGCTATCAATATTTAAATCATCATCTTTAAATTCTGAGTATTCTGAATAACAATTATTTATTTCTCGATAAAGGCCACTTACATCAATTTTAAAAGAATCAAGTATGAATAATTCAAACTCCTCACGCTCTTTCTCTATCTCTTGCTTTGTTAGTTTAGTCATTGCTTGTGTCCTTGTGTTTTCCGAAAAAGCCAGCTAATTCTTTCCTAAATTTACGCATAGTTTTTGTTGAGGGTCTTGCGTTTTGGTATCTATAACCCTCTATCTTTCCGTCGCTTAGCCACGCATACCATTTATTCTTGTCCCAATACACAAACTCTGATCCATTGCCAAAAGTAACCGTTGAAAAGTAGCGATCTATCGACTTGTGTTCGGTTATCCCCGTATCGCAACATCTTGATAAAATGACATCTAAATTTTTATCTTTTTTGTAATTCATTATTGAAAATAAATTTGGTTCTATTATCATTCTTTAACTCCTCCAAAATCTGCCTAATTTCTAACTGATCGCTACGTTTATTTAACTCTTGCTTAATATCGAACTGTGTAGCTAACCCTTTCTGTAATCTATATCTGATGCTATGTGCATATTTATACTTCTGCTCTAGCTCAGGATTCTGATGCGCTAGTGTGCAGTGGTTAAAATTCATCTTTTGCATACTTGCGCTTCTTCTTATCTGGTTCAATTCGTGATTTTTGATCGGCCTCATTCTGGTTTATGTCATAAATACGACCGTTTTTGATGCCTGCATAAACTTTGAAATTACCTGCGCCGTGACGGTTTAATGCAATGTTAATTTCCATGATGTTTTTGTCTGCATTTTCGTTATATACAGCGTCGCGGTATAA
The DNA here is from genome assembly GCA_036251875.1 of Orbaceae bacterium lpD02. Taxonomy (NCBI): domain Bacteria; kingdom Pseudomonadati; phylum Pseudomonadota; class Gammaproteobacteria; order Orbales; family Orbaceae; genus Orbus; species Orbus sturtevantii. The sequence goes on from CP133960.1 coordinate 759,944, forward strand.
ACCTATCCAGTAGTCACAATCTTGTTCTATCTGGCCAGTGTCACGGCTATCGCTTGGAATTGGGCGTTTATCTGTTCTACTTTCTAAGTTTCGGTTTAATTGAGTTAATAAAACGACTATGCAATTAAGCTCTTTTGCTAATGCTTTAAGCCCTTTAGTGATATACCCATAAGCTAAGTCATTGCGCTGATCATTAGTGTCTTTTTCTTTATCCATTAGCGTTAAATAATCGACCATTATCATGCCTATCTGGCCTTTTTCTCTTGCCATGCGACGTGATTCAGAACGAATATGCGATAGAGTGATCGCAGGTGTATCATCAATGAAAATATTGTTAGATTTGGTTAATTCAGCAAGATTGTGCATTACTCGATTAAATTCGTTACCTTGGCCTAATCCACCATCGTAAAAAATATCGCTATTGATCCCCGATTCTTGAGCTAAGATATTTTCAAGCATTTGTTCATCTTGCATTTCAAGCGAGAAAGCTAATACAGGTAATTTTTCAACCATTGCGCAATGCCTTGCCATGTGAATTTCTAGTGTTGTTTTACCCATTTTAGGACGTGCGCCCATAACGAATAACGAGCCTCTGACAACGTATTTAGGGAATAACTTAGCGTCTAATGCTTCAATGCCTGTTTTAAGTCCTCTCGCACTATCGTCATTGTTTAATCGTTTTTCTAACGTATCTGTCCATTTATTAGCAATTGTTTGCAGTGACTTAAGCCCTAGTGTCTTACCTGTTTTGTTATAATCATCAATGCTTGTAAATAACGATTGAATTGCCGATAGTTTGTTGCTTGTTGATAGCATTGATTTCTCTAAAATCATGGCCGCACAATCTTGTAGTTTTTGTAATGCGTAGCGCTCAATAGCTTTGTCGCGAACAATGGCAGCGTAAGCGGTTATATTAGCCATTGATGGAGTGTTTTTTGATGCTTCGGCAAGATAACCAAATCCGCCACAATCATCTAACAAGCCCTTACTTTCTAAGCTGTCGGATAAAGTAATTAAATCTATCGGGTAGTTTTTATTATTTAACTCTGCCATTTCAGTAAAAATAACTTGATGACGACGATTAAAAAATGATTCTGGTTTTAGTGACTTAATCGCTTTCTGACAGCGGTCAGAGGTAAAATCAATCATTAGTGAGCCAATCACTGCTTGCTCTGCTGCTAAATCTTGAGGAATAGTGTTCATAGTGCGTCTTCCTTAACTTTGGTTAGCGTTTCAATGCGTAACACGTAATCAAATGTTGCTTTCCATGCTCTCCTGTTCTCTCCGCCAAAATAAAATGGGTTGTTTTCGATTAAATCCATGAATCTGGCAAAGTAAGCTTTGAACGTGCTAGCTTCAGCGTTTTTTAACTTAGGTGCTAACTTGTTAATTAGAGTTTTACGTTTAGCGTTCAATTCATCAGGCACGGGCAATCCATCAAGAACTACATCACGATATGCTTCAATGATCCCTTGATAGTCATATTTGGCTTTTTTATTTTTAGGTTTAATTTCAGTTTGTATGTCATTGCTAGATGACAAATCTTTTTTATTTATTTTTTTAGATTCATTGACTGGTTCAATACTGACTGGTTCCTGCTCATCTGTCGGTATACCCCCTATGTTATCTGTCGGTATAGGTGTACCAGCTACCGGTATACCTGTGTTATCTTCTGGTATAACCCCTATACCATTTGCTGGTATAGTTAAAATATAAAGATTACTAGTATTTTCTTTCTCATTTTTCTTACGATTAATTTTCTTTACCACGCCCATTTTTATAAGCGCTTCAATGTGAGCCTGAACGCTACTTCTACTAATCTCACAAGCTTTAGCGATGGTGTTATGACTAGGAAAACACTCACCTTTATCATTAGCGTTGTCAGCTAACTTAATAAGTACCAATTTACGCAAAGGATTACCGACTTTGAATTCCATTGCTTTTACCATTAATAGCATACTCATTTAACCCACCATTAATTCAGATGCGTAACGTCTAGCAATGTAAGCCATGCCTTTTGTTGAAACGCGAGTTTGTGTGTATGCATGCCCGTTTCGCTCACCAGTTTTAACTTCAAAGTTGCCGTTATTGATATGGTTAGCGTAAGGAAGCAAATTACCTGATTGCCGAAATAGAATGCGATCATCTTCAAGACAATCAATCATTGCCCTTTCAGACATTTTTAATATTTTAGCCGTTTCACGTAATGACTTAGTGGTACCAACATCAACAAAGTTATCTACAAAGCTAACCTTTGGAGCATCTAACGCGATTTTTTCATTAAGCTGTATATTTTCTTCGATAGCTTGAGCAGCTAAACGTAGCGCTTCTGGTAGCGTTTTTGGCACTAGGTTGTTTTCCAACTCTTGCCATCGATCAACTAGTCGAGCAGTAAATTCTGGGCATAATTGAGCAACAACGATATAAGAATCACGCTTGATTAATCTGTATTCCAATACTGTTTGCCCTAGGTGATTTGTAACTTCCACCAATGGTGTAAGTTGAATAACACCTTTATCTATCAATCGTTCAATAGTTCTTTTAACGCTGTCATGACGAGATTCAACTAACTCCGCAATTTCACGGCTAGACATTGTTAATTCATCGTTGCTTAATTTATTCATATTTGTTAGATTACTCATGTGTTTAACTCTCCAATAGTTACTCACGATGCCACTAATTGGATTTAGTGGCTTTTTTTCTTACCGGAAACAAATCTGGCAAATCTGGTCTTATCTCGCTAGCATTAACCTGTCCCTTTGTCGCTTTAACAATTAATAAAACCTTTTGTGGAGAGGGCTTAGCTTTATTGTGTAACCATTTCCAGACACTTGACTGGGCAGTTTTAGTCGCTTTACCAAGCGCATATTGACTTCCCGTGATAGAAATACATTTTTCTATTGCTTTATTTATCATGTTAAATCTCTTCTAATCGCTTTGGCGGTATATTATTTCATTGTGACATAATTGTCAATCGCTTTGGCTATTTTACTTTTCAATAGCCTAGGCTATAATTTAAACAGATAATCGAATAACAAAAAAAGGAATATGAAATGACGTTTGCAGATAGGCTAAATAAAGCTATGTCCTTGAAGGGCTACACTCAAGGTAAACTTGCCCAAAAAGTCGGTATGGCTCAGTCGAGTGTTTGGAAATTAACATCAGGAGAGGCAAAATCCTCAAGAAGAATAATAGACATTGCAGCAGCATTAAATATTAATCCTACATGGCTATCAACAGGCGAAGGGGTAATGGATGCAGATGTAGTAAAGTTGTCTGAATTAAAGTATAACCAAGCATCCGAATGGGATAGTAATACACCACTTCATGATGATGAAGTCGAGGTGCCTTACTTTAAATCTATTGAGCTAGCAGCAGGACATGGTGCGGTAAGTGGTGAAGACTATAATGGACATAAATTAAGATTTGGAAAATCTTTTTTCAGGCGAAAAGGGGCGCAAAAAGAAAATGTTATCTGCTTTCCTGTTTATGGAGATAGTATGGAGCCCAAAATTCCGAACGGATCAACTGTTGCTGTTGATTCAGGAAAAAAAGACGTTATTGATGGTGATATATATGCAATATGCCAAGGTGATTTATGCAGATTAAAGAGGCTTTACCGAATGCCAAATAATAAGATAAGAATTAATTCATTTAATTCAATTGATCACCCTGATGAAATAGACGATATTTCTAATATCCAAATCATTGGCAGAGTTTTTCATTATGCCGTAGAACTTTAAAGCAATACAACTTAATCCGCCTAGTGCGGTTTTTTCATACCTAAAATTTATCTCACACCTCTTTATCGTTTAAAAAATAACCAATCAATCGCTTTTTGAAAAATATTAATCGCTTTGGCTATTGACTATAATAATCGCTTTGGCTATTATGTGCACATCAACACGAAACAACAAACAAGTTGATCGCTCTTTAAAAATTAGAAAAGTCGAAAGTAACGTAAAAGCCGCCAAGTCTGCGAAGAATAGTACCAGCAGTGCGAGTAAAGGTTATTACCCAGCAAATCGAACATAGCGCCGAATATGTAACCTCGTCGGATGACGTAAAAGTATTTAGGCAAAAGGGATAAAAGGTAACCTGCTTTATGATTAGACTTTATGACAAATTAATAAATAGCAGACTTAAAGCAATTCTGATTTTTTCTTGTTCTTTAATAGATGAATTACTATGCACTCTTTCAATATGAGCATCAATAATATTTTTGAATATAGATTGACCACAGAATAAACAATTTTTCTTAATTTCTTTAATTCTGTGAATTTTAGCGTTGATAGTTTTTTTAGTTTTATTTTGTTTGACTAAATTTTTTTTATCAAACAAACAAGGGATATGCTCGGTATTATCTTTTATTTCTTTACCACAAATATTACAAACTTGTTTTTTTAGAGTTGATTTTATATCCTTAGGAAATCTCTCTTCTAGCTTTGCAATTACTTTATTACTTTTTTGTTTTATGGTTTTTTTGTCACTAGCAAGAATTCTTTTAACAATTTCATCATCTGACAGGCTCTTCCGCTTTCGTGAGACTTTGTTAATTTTAACAAATGCTTCCCCCTGCCCTGTAGGGATTCTAGATTCACTTACTGAATCAATATAACCCCAACCACCACAGATATAGCAGTTTGGATTATTTCCACCACAAGAACACGGTTTTTTAAGTAATTCAGACATAAGTTAAACCACATAAAAATGAAAAGCTAATTATTAACTAGTGAGCGATAAAAATCAACGTATATCAAAACTCTGCTCTAGAGATAAATGAGCATTCAAATCCGATAGCTTTCAATGAGAGCTATCTAGTTTGATAATAAGTGAGGTGGCTTTGGTTATACCAACTATTATAATTTATAAAAAAATCAATGCTTTTAATATTGAAGGCACGAATTTTACAGCAAAAAGTAATGTAACTAAGACGGTTAAAATTTGCAAAACTAAGGCAACAACACTCCAAAATGTCTTACCTTTGTTTTTTATTATGGAGTAAATCCCCATACAAATTATTATCGATAAGAATACTTTTATAACAATAATAACTAGTAATATAGAAGCTGATAATTTAGTAGGCCCATAGACATTAAATAAGAAAAGTCTAAGTAAAGAAGTTAAAAGTACCCCATTAATTAACCACCCAAATCCCCAAAAAATAGCCGCTAAGCTAAACTCACCGTTAGCAAGTTTTTTTAATACACCCATATAAACCTCAATATAATTTTTGAGGCGAATTATATACTTAAAAACGTACCATTCACAAACCCATTTACGAGTGGTTTTCTGAATTATTACGTTAGTCCTCAACTCCGCCAGTGAATAAAGTAGCTGGCTTTTTTACAGGTGAAAGATTATGAGAAATAGAACTAAGTACAAGAAAGGCGTAAATAGCGCCTTTTTTAATGCCTGCGGAGTGATAGCGGTATTTGCATTATGCTGCTTCACTATTTATCAAATGATGGTTGTAGCAACTAATTGAGGTGATTTATGAGTATGTCATACGGTCAAATGATGGATAAAGAAGATAGAGCACAAGAAATTGATCTAGAAATAGAATCAATCCTTTTAGAGCTAGAGAAAACATTATCATCACGCGGATATGTTGTCGATGAAGATTCAAGATCTTTGCTTAATGATGCCGTAGACCTACTTGTAAATGACAAATATACGGTGCGAGGTTTTAGAAATATGACTCTAGCGCAATACGATCAAGCATATCAAGATGCAATTTAGGAGATAGATGATGAAGCAAGGCATCTATTATGACCTTAGTAATGAGGATTATCACTCTGGCGAGGGCGTTAGTAAGTCTCAGCTTGATTTTATAGCTGAATGCCCTGCCCTTTATCAATGGTCCAAATCTGCACCAGTAGATAAGAATAAAGTGCCATCGCTTGATATGGGTACCGCTTTCCACTGTCTACTACTTGAGCCTGACGAATTTAATAAACGATTCCTAATTCCTAAGCCTATAAATATGCGGACCAATGCAGGTAAAGAAGAATATGCAGAGTTGATAAAGAGAGCGGAAGAACTTAATCAAACACTTATCACAAGTGAGGACCACGCAAAATTAATGCTAATGCGTGACAGTGCCATGGCCCACCCATTAGCTAAGTGGATTATCGAAGCTAAAGGAAAAGCAGAGGCATCTATTTATTGGGCTGACAGCGACACGGATATTTTGTGTAGATGTCGTCCTGATAAATTTATAGAGCAATTTAATTGGGTTGGTGATGTGAAAACCTCAGCAGATATTAATAGATTTAACGCTCACTCCTATGATTTCCGATATCACGTTCAAGACGCTTTTTATAGTGATGGGGTTAAATCACTCACAGGAGAAAAGCCTAGATTTATTTTCTTAGTTGTGAGTACGACGATTAATTGTGGCAGATACCCTGTAAAAACATTCGAATTTGATGATATAGCAAAAGATATCGGTAGGATCTCATATAAATCGAACTTACAAACATTAAAGCAATGCTTAAATGATGGTGAATTTCCAGCATTGCAAACTTTATCACTGCCCTATTGGGCCAAGGAGTTAAAAAATGACTGAACAAAATCAACCACCTATTGCACAAGCTGATTTAAACAAAAACCAAGTTGCAACGCAGCAAAAAAAACCTGAAACATTAACTGACCTAATTAACTCACCAAAAATTAAAAACCAGTTCGCTATGGCCCTGCCTCGGCACATGAATTCCGATCGAATGGCAAGGATTCTTACAACCGAGTTACGAAAACTTCCTGCTCTTGGAAAGTGTAATTTACAGAGTTTTCTAGGCGCAGCGGTTCAATGTTCGCAATTAGGATTAGAACCAGGAGGCGCACTAGGCCATGCTTATCTATTACCATTTGGAAATGGCAAAGCTGATGATGGAAAGCCTAACGTTCAGTTAATTATTGGTTACCGAGGAATGATTGACTTAGCTAGACGGTCCGGCCAGATAATCAGTATATCAGCGAGGACGGTTCGAGAGGGTGACGATTTTAACTTTGAATACGGGCTTGAAGAATCATTAAAGCACACCCCTAAAGCTGACGATGACGCACCCATTACTCATATTTATGCTGTTGCTAAGTTAAAAGACGGCGGTGTTCAATTTGAAGTTATGACAAAAAGCCAAATCGATAAAGTAAAGGAAACCAGTAAAGCTGGTGATACTGGCCCATGGAAAACATATTACGAAGAAATGGCGAAGAAAACAGTTATTCGTCGATTATTTAAATACCTACCAGTATCCATTGAAATTCAAAAAGCTGTCGTATTAGATGAAAAAGCCGAAGCAGGAATTAGTCAAGACAATGACATGGTCCTAGATGGTGATTTTAACGTAATAAACCAATGAGGCAAATATGGCTATAACGAATAAATCCAACACATCAAAAGAAACTAAAGACTTTTGGCGTACTAGTCCTGAGTTAGTTAATGATGCATTAAAATTACTTAATATTTATATGTTTGATGTAGATATTTGTTGTACTTCTTACAATGAAAAGATAAGCAAAGCATTAAAATTTATCTCAGAAAAAGATGACGCGCTCGAATTAACCGATTGCTGGTTTGATAGAGGTAGTTACTCTTTTATTAACCCCCCTTTTTCCAAAAAATGGATTTTCTTTAATGCTGCGGTTGAAGTGGTCAATAAAACAAAAAAGAACATATTAATGGTTATGCCCTACACACCATGTACCAAAGAATGGCACGAAAATGTTCACAGTACAAATTGCATTATTTACGTTCCAGACGGCCGCTATCAATATCTGTTACCTGATGGAACTAAGCCGAAAAACTCATGCAACTTTGAAACATGCTTAGTGCTTATTGTTCCGTTTAAATGCGGCAATGTAATAGTTAATTATAAGAGAGGTTTGTAATGGGTGATACAGTAAAACTACAACTTGGTTATTCACCATTAACTAATAAAATTTATTTAGCAAAAATGAAAGACTTTGGCAATGGTACAAAAGTGCGTATTGGTAAAGAACGTCAAGACGTTACTAATGAAGCGGCTATGATGGTTTGGGAGCTTGTCCGTGATAATGGCGGATCTATTCATTGGGAATTAGATGATGGCACGGCAATGGTTTTAAAAGCTGAATTTTTAAATGAGGATGGAAAAAATGAAACAAGCTACAAAACTAAATTGGCGTGATGCTAGCAAAGAGTTGCCAGAATTAGAGTTTAATGACGATGAAGTTATCACCCTGCATAAAAGTGGTTGGGTATCTCTTTTGCATCATGATAAAAAGGGGTTTTACTTTATGTGCGGTGATGAATCTAGGGACTACTCAGATGATAAAGATATAACACATTTTTTGTATTTGTCTGACATCCCACTACCAGAGGAATGATTATGAAATATTTTAGTTATGATCCGCTAGATGGCGAATGGGGTTTTGAATTACATAGCACAGCAGAACAAGCAAAAAATAGAGCTGCGTTAGCCCTTCAATATGCATACGATGATAACTATTTTGTTGTGTTTTTTCTGACAATAGAAACTTCATTTTCAAGCTCTAAAATACGCCTTAGTACCTTTTCTTTATCTATATATTTTTTCAATTCATACCATACACAATACTTAGAATATAGGCATACCGAGGCAATACCCAAAAAGCAGCCTATAAGCAATGGCGGAAAGAAAGCTTTTATAGAATACGGCAATAAGTACTTTATTATTGAATCAAAAGAATGCCCTGTTTCTAAAAAATACATAATAGCTTCCTTATTAAATAAATAAAACCAACCTACTATTACGCAAGCTAATAGCGTAGCCACTATTAACGTTATCATAAAGGGTATGTAATTGATTTTTTTATCATTCGTGTAGTTAACTATTTTAATAATTGAAGTAAGCATTTTTTTTTCTTGTGTAACTCGCACAACCATCTCCTAAAGGAAAAATAACTTATGTCTTTAAATCTCGGCCCAAAGGGAAAGATATTAAATTTATTATATAAATCATCTTTTGTATATATTAAATGGATTTATAAAAATTACATTCTATTTAATAGCTAATTTAGTTCCAATAAAATCTACTGTTGTAGATTTCGATGATCATGTGCATTTTTGAGTTATACATAATTTAATTTTAAAGCCGCCTAGTGCGGTTTTATTTTACAAATTTCAATTTTAAGATAAAATTATCTGTTTGATTTTTTTGGATAATAACCTTATGAATAAAATAATAATATTACTGCTTTCTTGTTTTTTATTACAAGGATGCAACGCTATTGGTAATGCAATTCATGGTGCTTTAACTGGAACCGATTTATATAGATCTGACGTAAAAGCAAGTCATTGTGAATTAGAAAACGATCGATGCGTAAATGAAAAAATAATTAAAGACTCTTCACTGGTTCTTCAAATACCTCATTCCGGTGATTATTCTGTTTATTTAATTGATGCGGCCTATACATATGTACTTTCAACAATGTATATGCCATATGATAAATTTAATGATAGATTTAAAGATATACTCAAATTTGTCAGATGGGCCGACTCACCTGAATCAAATAGAGAAAATAAACCTAATATAGATTATGAGTATTTTCATCTTTATTTTGATAATCAAAATACTCCATACATAGCAACAAGAAACGAAATTACGTCTTTTTTTAGTACAAAATATGAATATGTTTTATTTGATAAAGAGCAAGCTAGTGAGTTATTGAAAGAGCTTTTATACATAAAAATAATGCTTGATAAAATAAAAAATAAATCTAAGTAAACTAACCGCTCATGTAGCGGTTTTTTAACCCCCAAAATCTGTTGATAACTCATGTATCAACATCCTAAAACTTATACTTAGCAAGCAACTAACAACCTGATTAATTATCATACGTAATTAGGTATAACCTATTATTTTAACTAAATAACCTTGTCACGCCAATCAATCGGTGTGCATTGCTATGGAGTAAATATGAATGTCTTATCACTATTCGACGGCATATCATGCGGTCGAGTTGCGCTTGAGAGAGCAAATATTAAAGTAAACAAGTATTACGCATCAGAGATAGATAAATACGCAATCCAAGTAAGTGATAATAATTACCCTAGTATTATTCGCCTTGGTGACATTAATAATTGGGAATCTTGGGATATTGATTGGGCTAGTATTGATTTAATTCTTGCCGGCTCTCCGTGCCAGGGTTTTAGTTTTGCTGGCAAACAATTAGCGTTTAATGATAAGCGTTCAGCTTTATTCTTCCGTTTTGCAGAGATATTAGAAAACATAAAATCATTAAATTCTAATGTTAAATTCTTACTCGAAAATGTTCGCATGAAAAAAGAGTTTGAACGCGTTATAACGTCAGTTGTTGGTGTTGAACCGATAATGATTAATAGTAATTTAGTGAGTTTTCAAAATAGAGAACGCCTGTATTGGACTAATATTCCAGACATATCAATTCCAGAAGATAAGAACATTTCATTTCAAGATTATAAAGATACTAATTTTGACTATTGCTCTCAATTTAAAGTTAACCAAACAGCATCACGATTAAAGATGTGGGGAGAGGGGGTGAGAGGCAATTGCCCGAATGTAACAAATAGAAATAAAGTTAATTGCATAACACTAAAGCAAGATAGGCACAAAAATAGTGGATTAATTGAATTTGATGGATTTTGCAGATATTTGACACGAAGAGAATTAGAGTTATCTCAAACACTAGACATAGGTTATACCGATGGCGTCTCATACGGACAAGCATGTAAAACGATTGGTAACGCCTGGACAGTAGATGTTATCGCTCACATATTATCAAGCATGGAGTAAATATGAAAAAATCAACGCGGAATTTTATTCCAATGCGGCAATTTAAGTATAACCCTGATCGGTTGAATGTTGACTCTTCAGGTGGAGGAACGCAGTCAAACGCTTTAATCTGTATGATGCATGCTGGAATAATCCCAAAGTCAGACATTATAGTGATGTCTGACACAGAACGCGAAGCTTCAAATGTTTTTGAGTATCAGAAAAAATATATTCAACCGCTTTGCGATGACATGGATGTTGAGTATGTAATTATTCCAAAATCAAAATATGCAACATTTGACCTGTATTCTAGTAATGGTGATGTATTGCCTGGTTATTATAGTGTTGCAAATGGTAGAAATAATAACGGTTATTGCACTGGTAAAAAGCCAGCTTTTTGTTCTGATAAGTGGAAACGAGAAGTCATTCAGCGATATCTAAACGAACGATTTGGCCAAAAATATCTTACCGAACGCGGAGTTGATATGTGGATGGGTATTAGCATTGAAGAAGCTAAAAGACGAGCAAAGGTCACAATAGGAAAGTGGCAGCGTCGATATCCACTTGTTGAAATGATGATAACCAAACAAATGTGCATTCAGTTTGTTGAAGATTATGGATTACCAACTCCCCCACCTTCATTGTGTTGGATGTGCCCGAACCGCGATGATAACCTCTGGCTTTATATGAAAGAAAATTGTCCTGATGACTTTTTGAAAGCCTGTGAGCATGAGAAGGAAATACAAAAAGAACAACCTCATCTTTATCTTACAAAATACGGAGTACCTCTCTCAGAAGCACCGCTGACTAAAATTGATGGCAAAAATTCTCAGATGGATTTAATTCAGTTCTGCGATACAGGAATGTGTTTTGTGTGAATAACTATTATCACGGAGTTAAATATGATTCACGAACTAAAAATATTACCCGAATGGTTTGGCCCTGTTAAATCAGGCGCTAAAAAATGCGAGGCTAGAGTAAACGACCGCGATTACAAAGTCGGCGATACATTGATTTTAAATGAGTGGGATTTGAACTTTACGGGCGAGAAAGTTAACGCTTTAGTTACTCACATTCTTGATGATGAGCAATACACACAACCAAACCACATAATTATGTCAATAGAGGTGATTAAGTGAAAGAGATTAAACGATATAGCCTTGAGTATGAAAATTTTCGACCAATGATTACAGGAGAAGAGCCTCAAAAACTATACGTTGGAATGATGCCTAATAACTATGGTGATTGGGTAACGTGGGGTGAACACAGAGGAAAAATAGAACAACTCCAAGCAAGAATAAAAGAGCTTGAAAGCGAGTTAAAAACAACAGCAGAATGCGTAAAAGAAATAGTAGAAAAAGACTTGCAATTACTGTGCAGTGAAATTTTATTTAGTGATGTAGTCGGTATGGGTGAGCAATATCAGCAACTATCTGACATAGTCTCTAACTATTTACGCAGACATACCAAGCATTACTCATCATCAAAAAATGTTATCAATGAGATTAAAGCTCAGGGTATTGAAGAGGCAATTAGTAAATCAATTGTAACGTATCAATTAGATTTCACACCAGACGATACTATTCGAGCGTATAAAAAATCACTTAAAGAGTACGTAAAAATATTAAGGGGCAATGATGACTAAAGTATCAAGCCAATTCTTACATGACACTATACCGCAGTCGAGAGATTGTGGTTGTGCTAGATGTCAAATGCTTGAAGTTAAAATTGAGCAGTTACAGAAACGTATGCAAGGTTGGGACAAAGCAATCAATGAAGTAAAAATTGAAGCGTTGGAAGAGTTAATAACTAAACAAACAATATCCGTTTTTGATATTGAGAAAAGAATTGAGGAGCTTAAAAGTAATGAACAAATATAGCGAAATGAGTGATTTTGAGGTTAATAAAAAAATAGCAAACCTCCTTGGGTTTAAAAATATCACAAAAAGCAGCAATCAAGAAATTTTGGTTGAATCTGTATCTTGTGGTTATGGTGGATTTAAAACCGTAATTATAGGAAAAAATTATTGCTCTTATTATCCTGATGCTTTTAATTTAATGATTGATAACAATATCAGCTTAACCGCTCTTGCATACTCAAATAAAACTGAATGGTCAGCTAGTGCATTTAACTCTACAGGAAATAAATTTATCGCTAATAGCATAAACCCCTGCCGAGCTATAGCAGAATGTTACTTACTTATGAAAGATGCGGAGAAAGATAATGGAGATTAAACTATTGCCATGCCCTTTTTGTAAAAGTACTGATTTAGCGGTTGATGATATTGACTATCGATTTAATGAGGATATTCCTGAAGAATTTGGAGATAGAATTTACTATGCCGTAGTTTGCTTTAACTGTAACGCTAGAGGTAGCGAAAAAGAAAGCGAAATACTATCAAAATTAACTTGGAATCGTGGAAGTGGCAATGGCTGATATAGCAGACGAAGCAAATGAATGTGTACAAAGAGCTATGGATAGCGCTCTAAATAATAAAATACCGGAAAATGCATCTTATTATCAATTGTGTAGATATTGCAAAGAGCCAACACCTGACGGCTATCCGTTTTGTAATGATAAGTGCTGTAATGATTTTGAAAGGTTAAATAAATATGGAGCTAATAACGCTTAAACAAGCAACTCGCATAACTTCCCTCTCTTATACATATCTATACGAAAACCGCAAAAAACTAGGATTTTTTCAACTGCTGGAAAAAGGAAAATGGTTAGCTGATAAAAAAACGCTTGAAGAAAAACTAAAAGGCGTTAATAATTCCGATCGGCTAACCTCTAAGGAGGTAATAAAATGTCAATTAAAAAACGCGGTGATACGTGGCACATTGACATCGTCGCGCCAGATGGCTCAAGAGTTAGGCGATCTACTGGTACGTCAGAAAAAAGAAAAGCACAAGAATATCACGACAAGCTGAAGCATGAACTGTGGGAAGTTTCTCGACTCAATAAAAAGCCGGAAAGGTTATTCCAAGAAGGTGTTATCTTATTTTTGAAAGATGGGCTGGGGCAAAGTAACTATAACTATAAACAACTAAAGGCAGAGTATTTTTTATCATACTTTAAAGATAGGGCATTATCTTCAATTTCTGGAGAGGAAATACTTTTAAGCCTGCCAAAAGTTAATATGTTAAATGGTAAATTAGTATCAAACGCAACAAGAAATCGTTACAGGTCCGACATTATAAGGATTTTTTCTCTCAGTCACAAGATGGGCTGGATTGATTCAGTTCCATTTGTTCCGACCGAAAAAGAACCTAAAGTTAGGGTTAGGTGGATAACGAAAGAAAAAGCAGCGTTATTACTAAAAAACATTAAAATTGATTGGCTATATAATGTATGTTTTTTTGCTTTATCTACTGGTGCTAGACAAAATGAGATATTGTCATTAACTTGGCATAATGTTGATTTTGTAAATAAACTAGCAACGGTTACAGCTGAAAATGCAAAATCAGGTCGAGCAAGATCACTACCATTAAATCAATCCGCAATAGACTTACTAAGAGGACTTAGGTTTAAAAGTAGTGATGGGTACGTCTTTACTAGAAAAAATGGAAAGAGGGTTAGCAAAATAGACCACAGGCTTTTTCAGTTAGCAGTGAAAGAATCAGAAATTAATGATTTTAGATTTCACGATCTGCGCCATACTTGGGCAAGTTGGCATGTTCAAGCTGGAACACCTCTTTATACATTAAAAACTATGGGCGGCTGGGAGAGCCTAGAAATGGTAAATAAATATGCTCATTTAAATGCTGAACATATGATAGAATATTCTAACAATGTCACATTTACGGCACAATCAGCTGGTGTGTCACAAATATTCAAAGAAGTAATTAGTTATTAATCTTTATTAATTAATGCTTTGTAACAAACTAACGCCTATTTTAAAAAGTTAGTTCACTGACCTGGAATCAGAGGCATTTTATTAAATGAAAACTCAATATTTAAAACCCGAGCTGCTATCCCCTGCTGGCTCGCTTAAAAACATGCGCTATGCATTTGCTTACGGCGCCGATGCAGTATATGCAGGGCAACCACGTTATAGCTTACGTGTGCGTAACAATGAATTTAATCATGAAAATTTAGCCATCGGTATTAATGAAGCGCATGCGCTTGGCAAAAAATTTTATGTTGTTGTCAATATTGCGCCCCATAATTCAAAGCTGAAAACATTTATTCGCGATTTAAAACCGGTTGTGGATATGCAACCTGATGCATTTATTATGTCTGATCCGGGCTTAATTATGTTAGTACGTGAACATTTCCCTGCAATGGAGATCCATCTTTCGGTTCAATCAAACGCGGTTAACTGGGCAACGGTAAAATTTTGGCATCAAATGGGGTTAACCCGTGTGGTGTTATCTCGAGAACTCTCATTAGATGAAATCAGTGAAATTAGACAGCAAGTACCTGAAATGGAACTGGAAGTATTTATCCATGGCGCATTATGTATGGCTTATTCTGGTCGCTGTTTGCTATCTGGTTATATCAATAAACGCGATCCTAACCAAGGTACCTGCACCAATGCTTGCCGTTGGAAATACAACATTACCGAAGGTAAGGAAGATGAGACAGGGCAAATTGTTCATAAACATGAACCGATTGCGATCACAAAAATCGAGCCTACACTTACAACCAGTAATACTACCGACCAAGTTTTTATGCTGGAAGAGTCTGGCCGCCCTGGCGAGTATATGCAAGCTTTTGAAGATGAACATGGTACTTATATCATGAATTCGAAAGATCTTAGAGCTATTGAACTAGTCGAAGATCTGACAAAAATCGGGGTGCATTCACTAAAAATTGAAGGTCGAACAAAATCATTCTACTACTGCGCTCGCACAGCACAAGTCTATCGCCGAGCTATCGATGCAGCTGCGGAAGGTAAACCTTTTGATCCTAGTTTACTTATTGAACTTGAGTCGCTAGCTAATCGCGGCTACACTGAAGGCTTTTTGCGTCGTCATAATCATGAAGATATGCAGAATTATATTCATAGCCATTCGGTATCAGAGCGTCAGCAGTTTGTCGGTGAATTTAGTGGCCAGCGACTAAATGGTCTTGCGGAAGTCATTGTAAAAAACCGATTTTCAGTTGGAGATAGTGTTGAAATGATGACACCTAATGGCAATATTCAGTTTATTATTGAAAGCATGCAAAATAAGAAAGGCCAAGATATCACTTCTGGACTTGGCGATGGGCATATAGTCTATTTACCAATAGCCGATGAGATTTCGCTCGAATTTGCGTTATTGATGCGTAATTTTCCTGATGGAGCAACAACCGATAATCCTCAAAGTAAATAGCAACAAGGCGACCTATGTCGCCTTGATTTTTTGCAGATAAAACTAATCTCGAATTAAATCATCACCATAGCCAACCCATTTATAGGTGGTTAAAGCCTCAAGCCCCATCGGTCCTCTGGCATGAAGTTTTTGGGTACTCACTGCGACCTCAGCACCGAGTCCAAATTGCGCACCATCAGTAAAACGAGTTGATGCATTGACATATACTGCTGCTGAATCAACTAAGTTAACAAATTTTTCTGCATTAGCTAAACTGCGGGTTAAAATTCCGTCTGAATGTGCACTGCCATATTCACGAATATGGCTGACTGCATGCTCTAATGAATCGACAATCACCACATTAAGATCTTTTGCTAGCCACTCTTGCCGCAGCTCCTCATCTGTAACGACGGAAACATTAGCCGGCAATCCTTTTAATATCGCAAACGACTCTGGATCAGCATGTAAAACCACCGCGTTATCAGCCATAGCTTGACTTAATTTTGGTAAAAATTGTTTGGCAATATTTGCATGAACAAGTAATGTTTCAAGCGTGTTGCACGTACTCGGCCGCTGAGTTTTAGCATTAATAATAATTGGTAGTGCCTTGGCAAAATCCATACTTTCGTCGACAAAAAGATGGCATACACCAATTCCCCCAGTAATGACGGGAATAGTTGATTGTTCACGGCATAACTTATGTAATGCGGCTCCGCCACGCGGAATAATCATATCAACATACTGATCGAGTTTAAGTAACTCATTAATATACTTACGATCAGGGTCATTTATTGATTGTATAGCTGTTGTCGGTAATTTAGATTGTGCAAGAGCATGTTGAATAATATCAATCATCGCTTTATTAGTGTGAACCGTCTCTTTGCCACCGCGCAAAATGGCTGCATTGCCAGTTTTTAGACATAATGACGCAATATCAATAGTAACATTTGGTCTTGCTTCATAAATAACGCCAATCACACCTAATGGTACTCTATGGCGCTGCAATTTTAAGCCACTGCCTAATATACTGCCATCAATAACTTCTCCAACGGGATCAGTTAACATTGCGACTTTCCTAACATCATTAGCGATACTAATTAATCGATCACCCGTTAGCAATAACCGATCTAATACTGCTGCACTAAGCGCATTGTCTTGTGCATTTTGTATATCGCGTTGATTGGCGGCTAAAATAGACTCACTTTTTTGCTCGAGTAAATCGGCAATACCGTTTAATGCGGCATTTTTTTGAGACGTAGTACATTGAGATAACTGAAATGCAGCTTGTTTCGCTGATTTACCTATTTCGACTAAGCCCATTTACTATTTCCTTAAGTTTATTTAACTATCATATCATCACGATGAACCGCAACAGGCCCATACTCGTAACCGATCAATTGAGCAATATCTTGTGAATGATGGCCTGCAATTTGTCTTAACGCATCACTATTATAACGAGAAACGCCTCGTGCAATACTCACCTTTTTTTGGTCGCAAATATCAACAACTTCGCCGCGTGAGAAATCACTGACAACGCCAACGATACCTTTAGGCAAGATAGAGCGGCCTTGATGTAAAATAGCATTAACGGCGCCATCATCAAGAATAATAGTCCCCGCTGGTGGTGCACCGAATAACCAGTGCTTACGATGTTCAAGAGGTGTTTTTTTCGCAATAAAACGGCTACCAACGGCAATATTATTAGCAATATCGACAATAACATTAGCCCGACTACCTGCTGCAATAACGACCTCAATACCCGCTTTACCGGCGATTTCTGCCGCTTGTAATTTTGTTCCCATCCCGCCTGTACCTAACCCTGAAACGCTGTCACCTGCCATCGATTTTAATGTAGTATCAATCGTTTCAATCTCAGTAATTAATTTGGCGCTAGGATCTTTTCGTGGATCAGCTGTAAACAGGCCTTCTTGATCCGTCAATAAAATTAGTTTATCGGCCTGAGCTAAGATCGCCGCGAGTGCTGATAAATTATCGTTATCACCCACTTTAATTTCAGCCGTTGCAACCGCATCATTTTCGTTAATAACCGGTATAATTTGGTTTTCAAGCATCGCTTTTAAAGCATCTTGTGCATTAAGAAAACGTTCACGATCTTCTAAATCAGCCCGAGTTAATAACATCTGGCCAATAAAAATATTATAAATAGAAAACAGCTGCTCCCATAATTGGATTAATTTACCTTGCCCTACTGATGCGAGTAGCTGTTTTGACGCAACCGTTTTAGGGAGATCGGGATAATTGAGCTCCTCACGGCCTGCCGCAATCGCCCCCGAGGTAACAACAATTATTTTATGTCCTTGCTGATGCAATAGGTGACACTGCCGAACTAACTCGACAATTTTAGAACGATCTAATTTTTTAGAACCGCCCGTTAATACACTGGTGCCAAGCTTTATTACAATAGTCTGTTGTTTCATTTTACAACCGTTTAATTGTTTATCTATTATTGAATTAACGCTTCAATCCATTTCGCTGACTGAGCAGATGATTGTTTTAAACTCTCTTTTAAAGAGAGTGCTTTTAGTTGAACTAATGAAACTTTTTTACTCGATGTTATGAGCTTGATCTCGTCGAGAGAACTCATAACATCTCCTTCGTAGTGAATATTTAATATGGGCACTGAACACGGTCTTGCTAATAAGCCCTGCTCTTTTAATGAAAAGAATTTTAGCTCCGCCATCAATTGTTGATCGGAAATATTGTTAAGGCCTAAACGACTGGCAATGATATCGCGATAGATTGGCGGTAATGTTATCTGCATTTGATAATCGGTAAATAGTTGATGCAAAATAGGCGCAACATTAATAACACCTCTAATTTTATTCGGCATTAAATAAGCCAACCTTGTTGCAATATTGCCACCAAATCGGTGACCAAACAAAATGATATTATCATAATCAATTAAGGGTACCGTTTTAATCTGCTCAAGTATTGACTGATGGATTATACTGGTATTTTGCGACAGGTTAAATTGACGACTAAAACCAATAGATGGAGTATCAACCGTTAATAGTCCCACGCCAAGAGGCGCTAAATATTGCGAAAAAAAAGAGTAGAAATCAATTTGCAAATTACTTAATCCTGCGCACAAAAATACTACAGGACAAGCTTTTGGGGTATCATTAATTTTTAATGGTGTATGCAAAATCGTTTTCACTGTTTTATTATCAACCATAAAATCAAATTCTTTAATTTGATATTCACAATGATTGATTGCTTCGCGGTAATAGCGGTTAGCAAACATTTGTGCTTGATTAGCCAACTCATCATTACGATAATAAGGATAGCTAGCCAAGCTAGCAAATAAGCTTGCCGTTAACCATGCTTTATGACAGTCAGTTTTCACGAGGGATTCATCATTAGATGGCTGACATTTTTCAGCTTTTTGCTGCCATATTACCGCTTGCGCTAAAAACTCATAAATCCAGTTACCCGCTTGATAGCCAATGACAGTATCTAACCATTGCTCATGGCTATGTTTACGCGTTGATGCCGCAATACGCGATAAAACGTCTTCAACGTCAAGCAAGGGGAGCCCCCGCCAATACCAAGCTAACCGATTTATGATACGGTACCAATTGTGACGATTTTCACCATCAAGAACAGAGCCCGCTTGGTAACCAAACGAACCGCTACGCTGAATTAAAGATGATGTTTCAGGATAATCAAACTTAGGTTTAAATAATTGTTCAGATAAATTCTTATTCGCAGCCATAATGGTTATACTCAAAATCAATACAGATAATGGTGGAACGCATCAAAATAGCACCGTAAAGTACTATCTATGTTATTTATTATCACTTAATGGTAAAACAAAACTGATCCCGGTATCCCAAGGTTGCTCAATCCAAGTATCTTGAGGAATATCGATAACATAATCATCAACAAGTGGTTTTCCTGCTGGCTTGGCAAAAATGGTAACAAAGCGTGCTTTAGGGTACATATCACGAATAGTATGAGCGGTTCCGCCAGTATCAACTAAATCGTCGATAACAATAAATCCTTCACCATCACCTTCAGCGTGTTTTAAAATTAATTTTTCTCGTTGATGGTTATGGTCATAACTTGAAATACAGATCGTATCGACATAGCGGATACTTAATTCTCGCGCTAAAATTGCAGCTGGAACGAGTCCGCCTCGACTAACCGCAATAATGCCTTTCCATTGACTGGCCGGTAATAAGCGAGCCGAAAGCTCCCGACCATGCATTTGTAACATATCCCATGTTACTGTGTATTTTTTCTTTTCAGCAATTTGCTCGGCTTTGATTTGCTTTTTTGCCTTAATTTCTTCTTGCAATGATTCTTCTTTTGTTAACATAATGACCTACAATTTTAGATAGTGGAGCAGATTGAATAATCGTAAATCAATAAATTACGATATCAATACGCCCAAAATGAATGTAAAATTGCACCTAATTATAGAGTGAGTAGTAAATAAAAACTACTAATTTATTGATAGAATATAGAGGTTCTTATGATTTCTTCTTTGCCACCAAAGTCACTTTGGACTATTTTTGACCATATTTGTCAAATTCCCCACCCTTCTCATCATGAACAGATGATCACTAAATATATCGTCGATTTTGCTGCAACTCATAAAATTGATTGCCAATTAGATAAAGTAGGCAATATTTTGTTAACCAAAGCGGCTAGCAAAGGAATGGAACATTATCCTTCTATCGCGCTCCAAGCTCATATGGATATGGTTCCGCAAAAAAATGAAAACACTATTCATGATTTTTTGATCGACCCAATTAAGCCCTACATCGATGGTGAATGGGTAAAAGCGCAAGGTACAACGCTTGGGGCGGATAATGGGATCGGGCTGGCCTCTGCGCTAGCCGCGTTAATCGATCCGACAATCGAACATGGTCCACTCGAAGTATTGGTAACCACCTCTGAAGAAACTGGCATGTTTGGTGCTTTTGGTTTACAACCTAATTGGTTAAAAAGTCGTTTTTTAATTAATACTGACTCAGAAAAAGAAGGCGAAATATTTACGGGTTGCGCTGGTGGAGTAGATTTTAAATCAAGTTTTCCAATTACCTATGCCGTTATTCCAGACAATCAGGACACATTTTTACGCCTATCACTAAAAGGATTGAAAGGCGGCCATTCAGGCTGTGACATCCATTTAGGTAGAGGCAATGCAATTAAATTGTTAATTCGCTTTTTAGCCGAATATGCACAAGATATCCCATTTAGGCTCTCTAACTTCTCTGGTGGAACCCTACGCAATGCAATTCCACGCGAAGCATTTGCTGAAATCACCCTCAATCGAAAAGACTTACCGACCTTCGATACGCTTATTAAGCAGTTTCAACAAATATTACAAAATGAATTTAACCATGTAGAACCGAATATTACGCTTATTTATAGTGAACTTGAAAAAGCTAACGTTAAGCGCATCATTACGGCGGAACAGCAGCAAAAAATACTGAATTGGCTAAATAGTGCGCCAAATGGCGTAGTTAGAATGAGTAATGATATCCAAGGCGTGGTTGAAACATCGTTAAATTTAGGAATTGTCGAGATCAAAGATAATCAAATCGCGGCTTATTTTTTAATTCGCTCGCAAGTTGATTCCGCCAAAGATGCGGTCGTGTCATCATTAATGTCTCATAGTCAATTAATCAGTGCTAATTATGAAATAAACGGCGGTTATTCCGGGTGGACGCCTAACCTAGAATCAAAGTTACTGAAACTGGCCGAAAATAGATATCGTAATATTTTTGACCAAAACGCTAAAATAATGGTGATCCATGCTGGGCTTGAATGTGGGTTATTCACCAAAAATTATCCCTATATGGATATGATTTCGATCGGACCAACCATTGTATCGCCCCACTCTCCTGATGAAAGAGTCAATATTCATTCCGTTGAAAAATATTGGCAGCTACTACTCTCAATTCTAAAATCAGCAGATCAATTAGTTTAGTCACAAACTGCTTATCGACAATGAAGGGGCTTAAATGCCCTTTTATTTTAGCAAATAATATTCGTTACAATATTACTGCAATGCTTCAATTTAATATAAATTTTCGTTATTAAAAAATCTATGTTAGATTTATGCTTATTCGCATTATACTTCTACTACTATAGGTTTACGTTATGCCATTTATTGGAATTGGACTGAGTACTATTATTGCCATCTGCTTTGCGATACATGCAATACGATCTGGGCAAGGTTATTATTGGCTGTTTATCCTGTTTTTCTTCCCTTTTCTTGGTAGCATTGTCTATTTTTTTGCTATATTTCTGCCTTCGCTACGTAATACGCGTTCAGCTTATCAAATTGAATCTAAAGTTCGTAACATCTTAAGTCCTGGTAAAGAGTTGAAAGCAGCACAAGATGCAATTGACATATCACCAACTGTAGACAATCAAGTTCGCTTAGCAAAAGCCCTGGTTGATAACAACCGTCCGCAAGAAGCCATTGGTTATTATCAACAAGCATTATCGGGGATTTATAAAACGGCCCCAGATATTTTATTAGCCTATGCTTATGCCTTATTCAAAACCAATAATTACCTTGAAGCTAAAAATACCTTAGAATATTTAAGCCAAACCAATCCTAATTACCGTTCCGACCAACGTAATTTACTCTATGCTAATACCTTGGCGAAGTTAGGCGAAAAAGAACAAGCAAGAGAACAATATAAAGCATTAATCGATTATTACCCAAGTTTAGATGCATTATCGCAATATTTGCAAACATTAGTTTACTGGCAAGAATTTACCGAAGCTAAAAAACTAATCGATGATTATGAACGAAGATTAAAGCTGATGCCAAAACACGTTAAAAGACTTAATTCACAGTGGATCAAAGAGATTGAAGAGTTAAAAACCAAATTGAAATAACGTTTGTCTAGCAGTTAAATTTTATTTAACTGCTTTGACCTGAGTGCATAATACTAACGAAACGATTAACATACCAAGCCCAATCCAATAAATGGCATGATGACCATAAAGATCTGAAATAATGCCCTGAATTAAGCCGCCAATGATAACACTACATGTTACGGCATTAGTAAATAGCGTCGATGCAATACCAACACTATGTGGTAATAAATCCTGAAAATAGATAATGCCAATATTTGCAACAACACCGATAAATAAGGCATTAAAAATTTGTAATCCAAGCAAGGCAAATTGATTATCAAAAATAATCAGCCCAATATAAAACAGCAATCCACATATCACAGCAAAAAAGATTAAATTACGCTTGCCAATAAAAGGAACTAAATAACCCGCTATCAACATAACTGGAATTTCAATTCCAGCTGCCAGCCCCATCATCTTACCTGGTAACGAGCTTGATAAATGTAATACTTTATCGACGTATAATGGCATATCAATCATATACATCATGTTAGCCGTCCACATACATACCGTTGCCAAAAAGAGGAACACCACACTGCTATTTTTGATTAGTGCTTCATTGGCATCGCCAAGTGCTGGTGTTGCAGCATATTGTGGAGCGGGATTACGTTCGACCGAGGGTAAGAACAGCATAATGACAATAATTGCCAATAGATACATTGCCGTAGCACTTAAGTACATGGTAGTAAACCCATAATTAATCGCTAAAGCGAATGACAGCGGAGGACCAATTACCCATGCCAATGATAGTTGTGCTCTAATTAAAGAATTAAATGCCACAACATTACGTCCTGTTTTTATCGCATACTCCCGAGCTAAGGCAAAAATTTGCGGCATAGCGGCTGAAGCGAGTGCCGCAAAGAAAACACCGACAGTAATTAAAATAAAATAGTAACGCGTGAAAGCGAACGTAATGCTATTGAAAATGCCCATACAGCAGCAAAATATAACAATATAACGCCGCTGGCCTTTTTGATCTGAATATTTAGCGAGTAAAAAACTACCGATAATACTCGCTATCGCATTTATAGAATAAAATGTCCCCACCAAGATAGGCGCAGCTTTAATTTCATCAGATAAAAAACGACTTAATGTCGGCGACTGTAATGCGCCGGCTATACCTGTAATAAAAGTGCTAATTAGAAATGCAGTGAAAATTATTATTTTTTTCTGTCGAAATGCTGAATCATAAAACATATTAGATCTACTCAAGTTAATCTCGCTCATGATAGCCGTGTATTGTGTAACGAGACGCGATATAATAAAATTCATACTATACTTTTTTATGATTTTATCAATATGAAGCTTGAAATCTGCTGTTATAGCATTGATGACGTGATGATTGCTCAGCAAAACGGTGCTGATCGTATTGAGTTTTGTGCGGGCCGCAGCGATGGCGGCTTGACGCCAAGTTACGGCGATTTATTACAATTATCTCAACTAAATTTAGCCATTCCGATCCATCCAATCATTAGACCTCGAGGTGGAGACTTTTATTATAGCCAAACAGAGATTAGCACCATGATTCATGATATTGAACTGGTACGCGAGCTTAATTTTGCGGGTGTCGTGTTTGGCGCCTTGACACTATCGGCAACACTAGACATTAAAAACTTAAGTCGTTTAATCAATGCAGCTAAAGGTTTATCGCTTACCTTTCATCGTGCTTTTGACGTCTGTAAACATCCATTAATGGCGTTACAGCAACTACAAACATTAGGTTTTCATCGTTTACTAACATCGGGACAAAAAGCGACTGCCACAGCAGGAATTAAATTAATTGAACAGCTTAATCATTATAGCGAACATTTAACTATCATGCCCGGATGTGGCGTTAAATCGAGTAACCTACAACGCTTTATTGATATAGGCCTAAGTGAATTTCACTCATCGGCAACTAAAGTGATGCCATCGCCTATGTTGTATCAAAATAGTGAGGTGAACATGAGTCATACAAAACAAAATGAGTCGCTTTGTTACACAATAGATAGTGATGAAGTAAAAAAAATGAAAAAATTAATGATTAAAGACTAAATATGTAATATAAATTAGCTAAATTGCTTATTTACATAATACGATTATTGGAAATAATAAGAGATAAGTCACACTATGAACTATTTTTTCTTTGCGTATTATAATGCATCACAATAATATAGCCCCCTAATTTGAGAAATTTTTTTTAAACAGTAATGAAAGTACATAAGATATTAAATAATAATGTAATTGTAACACTCGATAAATCAAATAATGAATTAATTATTATGGGTCGAGGCATTGCTTTTAAGAAAAAAGAAGGCGATATTATTGATGAGTCTTTAATTGAAAAGCAATTTTCACTTAATAATAAAGAGGCTCTACCTCGCTTTGCTGAACTGTTATCCGAAATCCCAGCCGAGATAATTACCGTCAGCGAAATAATTATCAACCATGCCAAATCGGTTCTTGGTGAAAAACTACAAGATAGTATTTACATCTCTCTCACCGACCATATCAATTTTTCAATTGAACGGCATAAACAAGGTTTTGATATTCCGAATGGATTTTTATGGGAAATTAAAAAGCTATACCCTAAAGAGTTCAACATTGGTGAATATGCTTTAAAAATCATTAAGAAGCGACTAGGTTATGATTTACCAGAGGATGAAGCTGGATTTATTACGTTTCATATTATTAATGCTCAACTAAATGATACCATGCCAAATATTGTCACGCTAACAAAAGTGATGCGTGAAATATTAAATATTGTTAAATATCATTTCAAATTGGAATATGATGAAGAAAGCTTAACCTATCAACGCTTTATTACTCATCTTAAATTTTTTGCCCAGCGAGTCATTAATGGTAATTTTGCCGCAAGCCAAGATATTTCTTTATATGAAATTGTGAAAGAGAAGTATCATCAATCTTACCTATGTACTAAACGCATTGATTTACATCTCATACAACAGTATGAGCACCCTTTAACTGATGATGAAAGCCTCTATTTAACAATACATATCGAACGTTTACGCAAAGAGCTACAGAATCAGACTAAATTAGATAAAATGTGACATAGATCAAAAAAAACACGTTAATAATGAAATTCTGCTTTTCAATAATATAAAAATAATGGTAGTCTACATTTAAATTTTGGATTGTTACTGTTATTTATTATAAATACAGGCAAAACCTAAATCCCTCTTAATCGGGGGATTTAGGTTTTTTTTTGCTTTCAATATAGGGGGGATTATGAAAAATAAAGAGCTGGCTGATGCAATCATTAAAAATGTCGGGGGCGATAGTAATATCATAAGCCTTGTTCATTGTGCAACTAGACTAAGATTTGTGCTTAAAGATAACGCTATCGCAAATGCTGAAACGCTAAAAAAACAAAAAGGCGTTATTATGGTGGTTGAAAGTGGCGGTCAGTTTCAGGTCGTCATTGGCAATAATGTAAGTGATGTTTATAACGATATCCTGGAAATCGCTAAAATTGATACTGACGCTAAACCAACCGCGGCAAAAAACAAACAGAATATTTTAGCTAAATTAATCGATATTATTTCAGGTATTTTTGCACCAACCTTAGCCGTTTTAGTTACGGCAGGTATTTTAAAAGGAATTGTTTCACTTCTCGTCATTAGTAATGTTATTACTGAACAATCACCAACCTATAATATTTTATATGCTATTTCTGATTCAGCATTTTATTACTTACCGATTATTTTAGGCTACTGTGCCGTTAAAAAATTTGGCGGTAACCCATTTATGGGTATGGCCTTAGGTGGAGCAATGCTTCATCCTGGAATTTCTGGCATGTTAGGCGGTGCACTACAAAATACTATTGATTTTTTTACAATTCCAGTCATGTTAGTTCCTTATCAATCATCAGTTATTCCAGTAATATTAGCTGCTTGGTTCTATTCATTGTTAGAAAAAAATTGTAATAAAATTTTTCATGATTCCTTTAAAAAATTTATCTCACCACTTTGTGGTTTGATCATTACCGTACCATTGACATTTATTGTTATAGGCCCGATTGCTACTTTTTTAAGTAATGCTGTTGCAAGCGGTATTATGATCGTTTATCAATCTAGCCCGGTTATTGCATCGATGATCCTTGCTTCGGTTTGGCAAATATTAGTCATCTTTGGCATTCATTGGGGAATGATCCCAGTATTTATGAATAATATTGCCGTGTCCGGATCTGATTTTATTATTCCAATCCTTATTCCTGCTGTATTTGCGCAAACCGGTGCGGCGTTTGGCGTAATGCTACGAACTAAAGATAAGGACTTAAAAGCATTAGCTAGCTCATCGGTGTTATCAGGATTGTTTGGTGTTACCGAGCCGGCAATTTATGGCGTTAATTTACCTAATAAAAAACCGTTTATTTTTGGCTGCGTAGGCGCTGCGATTGGAGGAGGCGTTGTTGGTTTATATAACACGCTGATTTTCTCTTTTGGTTTTCCAAGTGTATTTACTTTTATCCAGCTCATCCCGTCCAGCGGTATTGATGCGACGGTTTATGCGGCAATTATTGCAACGATTATTGCTTTTGTTGTTGCCACAGTGCTCAGTTATATTTGGGGCTTACCTAAAGCAGTCGATGCATCTATAGCGGCTAGCGATACTCAACACGTTACGGCTGAAAATGAACAGATACAAGCGATAAATATTAGTAGCCCAATCACGGGTAAATGTATCGCTTTATCGCAAGTCAATGATCCTACATTTGCGAGCGAATTAATGGGTAAAGGAGTTGCTATTATACCGAGTGTTGGGGAAGTGCTCGCGCCAGAAGATGGGGAAGTTGTATCACTGTTTAGAACCAAACATGCAATCGGCTTTATGACTGATTCTCAAGTTGAAATTTTAATTCATGTTGGAATCGATACGGTTAAGCTTGACGGAAAATATTTTGCAGCTCATGTTGAAATGGGCGATAAAGTAAAAAAAGGAACAAAACTGGTCAGCTTTGATATTGAGAAAATTAAACAGGCTGGCTTTGAAATATCGACACCAATTATTATTACCAATAGTGATGACTATGCCGATGTTAAGTCGATAAATAGCCACGAAGCAATTGAATCGGGTGAATCACTATTAGCATTACAACCAAAATAAGGAGCAATATATGACTATACAATTTCCACAAACATTTCTTTGGGGTGGTGCTATCGCGGCAAACCAAGTTGAAGGTGCATATTTAGAGGATGGCAAAGGGCTATCCACCTCAGACTGTACGCCTTATGGCATTTTCGGCGACATTATTGATCGTAACCAAACGAACATGACAAGCATTAAAGATACTGCGATTGATTTTTATCACCGTTATCCTGAAGATATTGCTCTATTTGCCGAAATGGGCTTTAGCTGTTTACGAATTTCAATTGCTTGGACGCGAATATTTCCTAATGGCGATGAAGATCAGCCTAATGAAAAAGGACTTGAGTTTTACGACAAACTTATCGCTGAAATGATAAAACACAATATTGAACCAGTGATTACCTTGTCGCATTATGAAATGCCATACCAATTAATCAAAAAATATGGTGGTTGGGGAGATCGTAAACTTATTGATTTTTTCACAAATTATGCGAAAACGGTCTTTAATCGTTATCAAGGTAAGGTTAAATATTGGCTAACGTTTAATGAAATCAATATGTCATTACATGAACCGTTTACCGGTGTTGGTTTAGATCGAACGAGTAGCAAAGAGCAGATATACCAAGCTATTCATCACCAGCTTGTTGCTAGTGCAAGAGCGGTTAAATTATGTCATCAAATCATGCCTGATGCAAAAATTGGTAACATGCTACTTGGCGGCCTTGCCTACCCTCTTACCCCTAAACCAGAAGATGTTTGGGCTACCCATTGTGAAAATCATGGTTGGTTGTACTTTGGCGATGTACAGGCCCGTGGCTATTACCCTAGTTATATGACTCGTTATTTTAAAGAAAATAACATTAACCTTGAAATAACTGACCAAGATCGACAAGACCTAACCGAAACTATCGATTTTATCTCCTTTAGCTATTATATGAGCTGTTGTGGCACCGCTGATGACTCGCTACGTCAGAAAGGCAATATTTTAGATATGGTCCCTAATCCACACTTACAAGCCTCCGAATGGGGATGGCAAATCGATCCAGTTGGGATTCGTTATTTACTTAATTTACTCTATGAACGTTATCAAAAGCCGTTATTCATCGTTGAAAATGGATTAGGTGCTAAAGATAACGTTGAGGCCGATGGCTCGATCAACGATGATTACCGCATCAATTACATTAATGATCATCTGGTACAAGTACATGAAGCGATTAAAGATGGTGTTGAACTACTTGGCTACACTAGCTGGGGACCAATAGATTTAATTAGCGCTTCAAAAGCTGAAACATCAAAACGTTATGGCTTCATTTATGTAGACCTTAACGAAGACGGTACCGGCACATTAAATCGTAGCCGTAAAAAAAGCTTTTATTGGTACCAATCTGTGATTAAGTCTAATGGCGGTACCTTAAAATAATCGCATAAGATATTAGGAGCTATAATGAAATTATCAAAATTGATTATCATTGTATTACTTAGCATTACAACCGCTTTAGTCGGTTGTTCAAATCAATCTAAAAATGATGATACTGTCACGATTTATTTTGCAAGACATGGTCAAACATTGTTTAACAGCTTTGATTTAGTGCAAGGTTGGGCTGATTCACCATTAACAGAACAAGGTATTGACGTTGCTCGTTACCTAGGTGAAGGCCTTAAAGATATCAAATTCGATACCTATTATACGAGCGATGCGGGGCGTCAGCGCCAAACGATGCAAGTTATCTTAAAACAGATGGGTGTTAAAAATTATACAATTAATGAGTTGCAAGGGCTAAGAGAAGTCTTTTACGGCGGTTATGAAGGCGGGGCTAACGCTAAAATTGTGGCTGACAGCATGCATTTGCTGGGGTACAAAACTAGTAATAGCTACTTCAATGACTACAAAGCTGGAAAGCTAGCAATAGCACCAATGGTTGATGCAATTGCAAAAATTGATCCAAAACACCTAGCTGAGACTTATTTGCAAGTAAAATCAAGAACACAAGATGCACTCAATACCATGGTTCAAAATGCATTAAACAATGGTGAAAAAAATGTACTCGCTATTTCATCCGGAATGTCGATGCAAGTTATGATCTCTGACTTAACAGATAGTATTGAACGCAATAAACCATTGAGCAATGCCACTGTAGTAAAGATAACCTACAAAAACGGTCAATATCATATTGATGAAATTGGCAGTTCAAATTATATAAACAAAGGTAAAAATTTATTAAATAAATAATTGTGCGATCGTATAAAAACAAAATATTTAATTAATAGGATTGTTACTGTAATGCAGGCAAAACCTAATAGTCTAGATAAAATAGCTTATTTGGATTGTTGGGTTTTTTTAAGGGAAAATTATGAAAAAACTAATACTATTAGGCTTAATTTCGGCATCATGTGTAGCACAAGCTGCCGAGAGTAGCCATTATCAATTCCTTGATAAGTTAGCTGAAAACTCATTTTTTAAAGATACGAAAGTTGATTTAACGCTAAGAAACTATTGGAAGTATTTGAAAGAAAACGAAGCTCAGCCTAAAGAGGTTCATAGTGCTTGGGGTCAAGCATTTGGTCTGGATTATAAATCGGGCTATTTTTTAGACTTTATCGGCTTTGATGCCACATATACTGGTGTTATCAAGTTAGGCGCGAGTGATTATTTCTCCACTCGTGGTTTACTGTATAATGATGGCACTGGCATGAATAAAGATAATGCTAAAGGCTTCAGCAAAATAGGTCAGCGTTATGTCAAAATAAAACTTGGCAACGATGAGGTGAAATTCAACGGTAAATATGGCTGGCAAATACTCAAAAATTATGGTGTATTAACTGCCTCCAATCGTCTATCACAAAATAGCTATTTAGGTTATAGCGGCATATTATCTTATGGTCACTTATCATTAGATACCGCTTACGTAACGTCCGCGATCAACCGTGACTCACCAAATAAAGTCCATTTTCAAACCAAAGATAAGAAAAATATTGATTATATTTTTACGAGTGGCTTAACCTATAAAGATCAAGATTTATTCTTGACCTACAATTATGGTGAAGCAGAAGATTATCAACGTCGCCATGTCATTGAAACCGCCTATAAACCGACAGAACAATTAACATTAGGTAGCCAAATTTATGGTAGCTATGCTTTGGATGAATACAAAAATATGGCAGCAAGCAAGAAAGAGTACGACAACCATGCTTGGCATTATGCGGCCGATGCCAAATGGCAAGAACAAGTGTGGAGTATGAAATTTGGTATCGCCTATACCCAAGCGAAAAAAGAGAATGCAGTCGGTAACTATGGTCGCCATATTGCAGGCAATTCACGCGGACGATTCAATGCGCTAACCTCTGCTGGTGTTGATTATATGCGGGATGGTGAATTAGCATTAACCGCAGTAGGAACATATAATTTTATTGATGAACTAACCACTGGATTGCAAATTAACTATGGTCAATTTGACTATAAAGATAATACCGTTAGAACGGGAGAGCTCAATATTTTTAATCGCTGGGCTCCAACTGATCCTAGATTAAAAAACTTATCGGTCTTCTCTATGTTTGGCTATGGTTGGTCATATAAACATGGTCGGGATGATAAAACCCCGACGTTAGACCACAATAATAAGTACCAACGTTCACCAAGTCTATCAGGTGAAGTGATTATTGAGTACCGATTTAATTTGCTTTAATCAAATAAAGTGATTATGTCTATTTAAGTAAACTAAGGAAAGAAGTATGAAAGCATTATTCAAATCAACCAGTATTATTTTACTATTAGCTATTTCGTGTTCGAGTGCATTTGCTGCTGATGTCTATTTGTATGTAACTCGCCATGGTAAAACCATGTTTAATACCACTCATCGAGCACAAGGATGGTCTGATACGCCACTGACTAAAGCAGGTATTGAGGTTGCTGAGCAGTTAGGTCGCGGTTTAAAAGGCACTGATTTTATTGAGGTTTATTCAAGTGATTTAGGCCGAGCAAGACAAACTGCAAGAGTTATTTTAGCCGCAAAAGGCGATAAAATTGCGATTAAGGAGCTTGAAGGACTGCGTGAAACCTGTTTTGGCGTTTTCGAGGGTGACTTAGATCCTAATATGTGGGGACCTGCAGCTAAACATTTAGGTTATAACTCAGATAAAGAGTTAATGCAGGATTTCTCTGCTGGCAAGATAACCATCAACACCATGATGGATGCGATCGCCGCCGTTGAGCAATCTGGGCAAGCTGAAAACTATCAAACAGTGAAAGAGCGTATGCAAAATGCACTAACCATGATCGCTAAATCAGCTCAAGAACAAGGTGGCGGAAATGTTCTTATCGTTTCTCATGGTATGGCTATTTCAGCAATGATTAATGAGATGACAGATAAACCGCTGACTAGCCAGCTAGGCAATGCCAGTGTGACAAAAATTCGTTACACCGATGAGGGCAAATTTATTATTGAGTCTATTGGCGATATGAGTTATATCGAAAAAGGCAAATAAATAAAAAATCAATAGCCCGACCTGATAGATCGGGCTATTGCTGTTAACTTATCAATACTATTCATAGTATTTTACTCATATCATAAAACTGTCATATAATTGTCTGATAATTGTTGTATTAATATAACGTTATTGAGTGATAATTACTGTTATGACTAAAACCATTCTTGTTGTTGAAGACGAACAAACTATTCGTGAACTGGTCAAACTGTTACTCGAACAACATGGCTATCATATCCTCGAGGCTAAAGACTATGCCAGTGCGGTTAAACAAAGCCAATTGGCACAGTTTCATTTAGTTTTATTAGATTGGATGTTGCCTGGCGGCAGCGGGATTGAGTTTATAAAGTATGTAAGAAAGCAACCGCTAATATCGCATATTCCCATCATAATGCTAACGGCAAGGCAGCATGAAGACGACCAAATATCCAGCCTTAATAGTGGCGCTGATGATTATATTACTAAGCCGTTCTCCAATAAAGAGTTGCTCGCTAGAATTAATGCAATATTGCGCCGAGCGTATCCTGAAAATGACACTATTATTAAATTTAACGACCTAAAAATTGACACACAATCCCACCGTGTAAGTGTAAATAATCAAGAGATTGAACTCTTCCCTGCCGAATATAAATTACTCTCATTTTTTATGAGCAAACCTGAGCGAGTATTTACTCGAGAGCAGTTAATTGATCATGTATGGGGACGAGATAGCTATATCGACGATCGGACCGTTGACGTTCATGTTGGCCGTTTACGTAAACAATTAGAAATATCTGGTTATCACAGCTATATTCAAACTATACGAGGCAGTGGCTATAGATTTTCAGTTAAAATAGAAAAATAGCAGGAGACATTTTGTTAAAGCAAAAATTTTGGCACCGAATGCTACTCGAGATCGCAATAGTATTATTAATCGCACTAATATTAGGCGCTATTTATCAAAAAATAGTGCTATTTTTATTATTAGCCTTTGTACTTTTAATGCTTTGGCATAGTTATAATCTTTATACATTATCCTCATGGGTTTGGCAGCAAAAGACACCATATCCACCTAATAGTATTGGTAGCTTTAATATTATTTTTTACGGATTGCATAAGCGCCAAAAACGGATACGGCAAAAACAACAGATGCTCGGCAAGTTTATTAAACAGCTGCATTATGGAGCTAAATCTATCCCTGATTCCGTTATACTGACAAATAAAAATGGCAAAATAGACTGGTGCAATAAAATTGCTCAATATCAACTTGATATCCGCTGGCCTGGCGATAAAGGACAAAATATTATCAATCTAATTCGCCATCCTGAATTTACTGATTATATTAAAAAAAAGGATTTTACAGCTCCCCTTACCTTACTGTTTAATAATAAAAACTATATTGAATTTCGTATTATTCCCTATAGTGCTGAGCATTGGATGATGATTATTCGTGATGTCGACCAACTCTATTTAGCCGAAAAACAGCGTCGTGATTTTTTCACGAATGCGAGTCATGAGTTACGAACACCGCTAACCGTAGTAAAAGGCTATTTAGCGATGTTTAGCGAAAATTTAGTACCCGTTAATAAACAACCAAACATCATTACCACAATGCAAGGACAGGTTGAACGAATGGAATCATTGATCGGACAGATTTTAACTTTGAGCCAAATTGAAAATAACCCGATAAAAAACCAGCTCCAATTAGTTGCCATGCCTGAAATATTACAGAATATAATACAAAATATTAGGCAAATTTACCCGCAATACCATTTGAAAACCAATATTGATGATAAATTATGCATAATGGGACATAAACAGCAACTTTATAGCGTTGTGAGTAACTTGATCTATAATGCAATTAAGCATAATCCAGCCGGGACCGATATTACCATTTGCTGGCGAAAAACAGCGTTAGGGGCTTATTTTAGCGTGACTGATAATGGCAATGGTATCGCTAAACACCATATTCATCGATTAACCGAACGATTTTATCAGGTTGAAGCAGCAAGAACGCAAGTAAAAGATAGTTCCGGATTAGGTCTGGCTATTGTAAAACACGCACTGCTTAATCATGCCAATGCCAAACTTGACATAAAAAGCGAATTAGGTGACGGAAGTTGTTTTGCATTTACGTTACCAACCCATTATATTTATAGCGATATAGATTAAAACGGTCACTTTAATTCTTTTTACTCAAATACCGCCTGGCAAAACAGGTAGATATTTATTTTAGGTCATATGTATGAAAATTATCTCAATCCGTCAGCAACCTGAGTTGTTAAGCCAAGCAATCAACTATTTTCAGCAAAAATGGGCGACTGAAGAATCGATGATGGTATATCAAGATGCAATCACGCGTTCGATTAATGCCCAAAATCCCTTACCGCAATGGTACTTATTGCTTGATAAAAAAGTAATTATAGGCTGTGCCGGACTTATCCCTAATGACTTTATTAGCCGGTGTGAGCTATATCCTTGGCTTTGTGCGTTATATATTGATCCAAATTATCGCAACCTTGGATTAAGTAGATATTTAGTCAATCATGTTATTAGTGAGGCAAAATCATTTGGTTTTAGTGATATTCATTTATGCACGGATTTAATCGGTTATTATGAAAAATTAGGTTTTACCTATAATGGTTTAGGCTATCATCCATGGGGCGAGTCATCGAGCGTTTATTCTAAAAATATCAGTGAGATTAGCACAAATCAAGTCTAGTTGTTACCGGTCTTGACGTTAGTCGAATAAGATTGAAATAGTTTTTGTTACATAATTTTATTAAGCTATTTTTGCTAACTGCCACGTTACAACAACCATTTAAAGCAAAAATCAACACTATTCAATGTTCAATTCTGATGTGAGGAACTTTAGCATCCTAAAATAGCTAAGATTAATATGAAAAAACGCTGTCTTATGGGAGCTAAATAGAAAAGCCCAATACGTTGTATTGGGCTTGGACTAAGGGTGCTATAAACACCCGTTAACTAGTTTTTTTATTACCTAGGATTATATACTTTAAATTAAGGGCAGCCAGTGGTTGTCTTAGTTTTATCACCAAAATTCCCCACAAATGTGAATGATTCACATTTGCTTGAGCGGAGCTTACTAGTAACATTATAAAGCTTCATACTATACCCCTTACCGCCATCAACAATGGTTGTTTTATTGTCTGCATTATAATCAAACATTTCATCTTTTAACGTGCCTGTTATATGCCTATTACCGCCAAGTATACTATTATAGTTTGTTACCTTATCTGCTGACAGGGTAAGATTTGTGCCACTACTAATTTTAGCTTGAATACCTTTATTTACCACCTGCGTTTCATAGGTTGTTTTATCATATTCAAAAGCATAATAGTCAAAATACGACCCCTCTCCTGCTACATTTAGCTTCTTTATCTTGCCGATTCCGGGCACTTCCGAGGCGGTTGCTGATGTATAGACTTTTGTACGCCCCTCATCCAAGGACCAATCTTTGACAGTTTGGGTTCCAAGGAACGTCTCTTCTGTTTTGAACGTATCATTAATGTTGTTAATTTCCTTCGCCGTAATCGTCACATTACCTTTTGCTTCTATCGTGGCTGAATGGTTATTGACTGCATTCGCTTTACCTGTCGCATTGCCTTGATTATTAAGGCTCTTACCTATATTTAAAGCTCCGCCACTATATATTAAACCGCCAACGTTATTATTAAGGGTTGTTAGCGCAAGATTCATCGTATCAGCTGATTTGATTCTACCACTGTTGTTAATGGCTTGCTGGCTAGCTATGTTAATATTTTTAGCACTAATCTCGCCTTTATTATTAATTGTTTGTGAGCTACTTAAATTAATATCTTTATCCTTGGCTTCAATGCGACCCGTATTATTAAATAGACCATCGACTGTAATGTTTAAATCACTATAACCAAAAGAATTATCAATCAATCCTGCATTATTTACGCTAGAGCCTTGCAAAGTTACATTATTATCAGCAGTGATAGAGCCTTGGTTATTAATCGCTTGTTGACTGACTAAATTAACATTTTTGCCATAAATTTTGCCAAAATTATCAATTGATTGCGAACTAATTAAATTGAATTCCCCGTATCCCCCCCAAATACTACCAGTATTGGTAAATTTGCCATCGATAATAATGTCATGAAAATCGTCTTCATTAACAATTCCTTTCGAACCAGTAAGATTAATTCCGGACGGGCTATAATTACTCAAAGAATCGAACCTCGCAATAGCAAAATTGCCCGCACTGAGCTTTCCACTGTTACTAATGGCTTGCTGACTGGCTAAATAGATATTTCCGCTATAAATTACCCCTTCATTTTCAATTCCTTTTTGGCCATTAAAGTTCACGTTGGCCTCAGGATCACCAGATATGCTAGATAAAAATCCTGTTTTAGTGTTAACAATTTTACCATCAGCAATAACATTTACATTATCTGCATAGATTGAACTGGTATTATATACATCCTTGGCTTGCAAGGTAAGGTTATTAAGACTAGAAATCAAATAGTTATTATTAATAGTTTGCTGGCTAACAAGGGTAACATTTCCACCATAAATACCGCCTTCATTATCAATACCTTGAGAGCCGTTAATATTAATATTAAGATTTAAACCTTCTCCTGAATCGTAGTTGTACTCATTACCGATAGAGCCGCTATTAATATTGGTGATTTTACCATCAGCTGTAATCGAGACAGTGTTAAAGGTATCATAGGTACTAGCACGAGCTATCTTGCCTGCATTATACACACCCACGCCTGTTTCAGTGCTCATCAGTATGATTTTATTAGCATACATCCCCCCTAAAGCGGCAACGTCAATGGCTAACTCGGGTTTAGCATCATTACTTTCCAGTTTTTCGATTTTTTGCAAATCCTGACTGACTTTGTTTTTACCGGCAATAACCGTTAAGTCATTCGCGTGCATTTTGCCATTAATGCTTACCGCCCGGGCAATTAAGTCCGTATAATCTTGTTCACGGCTATCGAACTCACCATTAATAGTAATATTACCTTGTTCAACCTGATACCCTACTAACTTGCCGTCTTCACCAATAATTGCGCTACCGGTAGTAAGCGTTGCTCTATCGGCATTAATAAAGCCACAGCCATTACAGGTAATACCCGCTGCGTTAGCGATGACCACTTGGGCTTTTTGCCCGGCGACTTCGATTTTACCGTTCAGTTGGCTAGCATTAGCTGAGTTAATTTCATTTAAAATAACCTTAGCGCCGCCAGAGTGAGCTAAGTTGCTATTACCGGCAATATTGCCACCTAGCTGAGTGTTTGATGACTGCGCGCTGTTATTTAAAATTACGCCGTCTCGTGATACATCAAATTGGTTGTATTTATTGTGTGAAACGCCTGCTTTATTGGCTTCTTGAATATTGACTACCGTTGGGCCATTGGGACGCTCGATAATGGTCGGGCGCTGTGACTGTGCAGCGCTGTTATCACTGATGATGGTGCTCGCCTGACTGTGGGTTACGATACTCACCATACCGAGAGCCACAAAGGTTAAGAAGCTCAGTGGTTTTAATGCTGCAGTCACTTTACTATGGCTAGCGGTGCTGGTGGCTTTTTGGCTGCTGCGCCCTTCACCTTGGTGACGCTTAACGATTTCCGCTACCACCATCATGATGCCGCGCGCTTTGTTAAAAATAATACGATAAAAATGTTTATTCATAATTGATTCCGTTTGTATCTGTGTTTATTCGTGTAACTATTTACACTAAATTTGTCACCTAATAACTCCAACTTACATTAAACCCAAGGGTGACATCATTGGTTTTAAATCCTTTTGGTTTATAAATCGGCACGCCAGCAAAGCCATCATACGCAATGCCAAACACACTGCCCCGTAGCCCAATCGCACTACCGGCTAGCTTTTTACCTAATTGATATTGAGTGTTCTCGCCGGATATCTCACCGTAATCGAGACCTAAATAGAGTTCATTATTCAGTGGCGTACCCCAAGAGACTTCATTACGCACATACCAGCCATTATCGGCGGTTAAACTACGCTCACCATCAAAGCCCCTGACCGTCCAGCGTCCACCGATTGAAAAACGCTCCGGCGGCGTTAACGCGCCCCCTCTCGTAAATTGGCTTTGATAATCGAGGTTATAACGAAAGCGCTGTTGCCCAACAGTGAACGGCATATTGATAAATAGATTTAGATTGAAAATATCAGATAACGCCGTGGCGTAACCGCTGTGCTCCTCTGGCGCTTGATGCGCACCAAACCAGCGCACGCCTTTTTTATAACTGGCGCCCATATATAAGGTCAGTGCATTAAAGTAATGACGGTGATTAATCCCCAGTAACCAACTGGTGGTTTTACGCTGTTGCACTTCGATTTCAGTATCTTCCACGTAGTTATGCGATTCCCTAAAGTTAAGCCCATAACTTAAGGTGGTTTTTTGAGTGGCATTACGGTGAATAACGCGGCTAAGTTGCACATTGGTATTGCGGCTACGACCACTGTATTGATAATCGGGTCGGCCGGCGATATTTTGATGATAGTTGTTATTGCTCAGTGAGGTGTTTAAGGTCCAATAGCCGATTGGCACCGAGTAGGAAAACAGGTAGTTTTTTGAGCCATACTTGCTGTCACCTTCTAAATCATGGCCACCCGAGACGTAAAACGAATCACTGATCCCCAGTGGATTATCAACATAAAGCGTCAATCCCCCTTGGTAACGCCCAGTCTCTTTAGAGCCAGAATCATCGAGTGACATGCCAATACGCCAGTATTTTGACTGAGTGCGGTTAATCACAATATCACTCTCACCGGCTTCTTTGCCGGGAACCAGTTGGATATTGGTATTGACGGTTGGAATACGCTCTAAGTTCTCCAGCCCTTGCTCAATATCACGTAAATTAAGTAGCTCGCCCTTGTTAATCGGTAACGCCGTGTATAAACGTGCACGCGTGTCGCTGCCTTCGGTGTAATAGATATCACTGACCGTGCCTTTGACCACTAATAACGCTAAGGTGCCGCTGCTTAAGTCTTGCTCAGGAATCACGATTCGAGTGGTGATATAACCGTAACTAATAATGCGATTTTGTAATTCAGATAATAAGCGGTAAATACCTTTACCGCCTAAACACTGCCCTTTGGCTTGGTTAGATAACACCGATAAGGGCAAGGTAAACGGTAGCGCCTCTCGGCCACGCAGTTCAACATCATTAATCACAAAGCACGGTGACTCAGTTGGAAAGGTGATTTTACGCGCACTGGTTAACCCTGACTGTAAGCGAATATCAGGACGAACCGGTGATAAACGATTTTGTAAGGCTTTTTGTTGCTCTTGCTGATAAATTAACTGTTGGTTACTTATCGCGTTTTCCGTTTCTGTCGGTAATGGTGCGGCTAGCGTGTAAAACGGTAAGGCAACTAGGCTACAGACTCCACCTACATAACCTAGCCAACTGAATGATGTTATTGACATATTTGCACTAAATTTAACGTTGATTTATAAAAGTGCGAATTCTATTACAAAAAAAATTAAAATAAAATTATTTTACAACTATATTACAATAATAAATTTATAAGTGAAAATTTCATCATTTAGTTAATAATTAAGTTCACTATTGATTTAATTAGTGAATGTATATACATGCTTATGATATCGAGCGCACGGTTAATTGCTAGTTATTGTTTATTAGCTTGTGGTAAGTTTGATAATAATGAGCATAATATCATGATGTTAGGCTATTATTTTGGCGAGTTAGTTGAGGATTGTTCAATAATATTTAGCGATATCTAGAGAGTTTATTAATAACACACCATACAATAATCAGATTGATTGTTAGCAATCAATCTGATTATCTGTTACAGATCTCTAGTCAGAACAAACTGAGCTACCATTTGTCGCTATAACTTTTTGATACCACATAAAAGAATCTTTTTTATAACGTTTCATCGAGCCGTTGCCTTCATTATCACGATCAACATAGATCACACCATAACGTTTTTTCATTTCACCTGTTGTAAATGAAACCACATCAATGATCCCCCATGGCGTATAACCCATCACATCAACGCCATCTTGTTCAACCGCCGTTAACATGGCTTTTATATGCTTAGCTAAGTAAGAAATACGCGCAGGATCATGAATATTGAATTGCTCATCAACTTCGTCGATCGCACCAAATCCATTTTCAACAATAAATAACGGCAGTTGATAGCGTTCATACAAACGATTAAGCGTATAGCGCAAACCTTCGGGATCAATTGGCCACCCCCAATCACTGCTTTTGATATAAGGGTTTGGTACCGAATTAGGTAACGCTCCATTAACAATGTTTTCTTTATTATCATTATTAACGTCCGCTTTAACCACTGTTGACATGTAGTAACTAAAGCCAATGTAATCTACGGTACCTTGCTTTAATATTATTAAATCATCTTGAGTAATGTCTAATTGATAACCCTTGCGTTCAAATTCTTTAATCGCATAAGCAGGATAATAGCCTCTAACATGGACATCAGGAAAGAAGAAACGTTGACGCATAGCAATTTCAGCCGCCATTATATCATCGGGGTTACATGAATATGGATAGATTGGGACATGAGAAATCATACATCCAATTTGAAAATCAGGATTAATTTTTCTGCCAGCTATAACCGCTTTAGCGCTCGCAAGTAACTCATAATGGGCAACTTGATATAGTACTTGCTGAGGATCCTCACCAGCTTCAACTTTTACACCTGAATTAGTCCAAAAGAAAATAGGATTGGCGGTATCCATTTGATTATTGATCTCGTTAAATGTCATCCAGTATTTAACTTTTGCCTTATAACGTTCAAAACACGTTGTGGCAAATCGTTCAAAAAATTCAACAACTTTACGATTTTTAAACCCACCATAATGACGCGCTAAATGCAGAGGCATTTCAAAATGAGATAACGTAATTACGGGCTCAATACCATAACGAATTAGTTCATCAAATAAATTATCATAAAATAGTAATCCTTCTTCGTTTGCTACCAACTCATCACCTTTAGGATAGATCCGGCTCCAAGCAATTGATGTTCTGAAGCATTTTAGTCCTAATTCAGCTAATAATTTAATATCACTTTTATAATGATGATAAAAATCAATCGCGGTATGATTTGGATAAAATTTGCTAGGATCAATTT
Organism: Orbaceae bacterium lpD02; assembly: GCA_036251875.1. Taxonomy (NCBI): domain Bacteria; kingdom Pseudomonadati; phylum Pseudomonadota; class Gammaproteobacteria; order Orbales; family Orbaceae; genus Orbus; species Orbus sturtevantii. The sequence continues at coordinate 801,628 of CP133960.1, forward strand.
CCTGAGTAATTTGCCGTGGCACGCCGTGAGCGCCCGCAGTCATCACATCAACGACGCTTGGACCTTTGCCGCCCTGATCCCATCCACCTTCAAATTGATGAGCGGCAAAGGCGCCCCCCCATAAAAATTCGCTCTTCTTCATACGCTATCCTTTTATTGTTTAATAATTAATATCGTGTCCGCCATCGTGACCGAGCCCTGATCAATCGGATCGATATATTGATAATCAGTCGAATTAGTAATAATAACTGGAGTAATTAATGGACAACCACTCGCTTTAATTTTTTCCATATCAAAGCTCATTAATAAATCCCCTTGTTTCACCTGTTGATTAAGTGAAACATGATAATTAAAATAAGATTCCGTCAATTTAACGGTATCAATACCAACATGAATTAACAATTCAACCCCTTGTGTTGAGCGTAAACCAACCGCGTGGCGTGATTTATCAAATAACACTTTAACTTCACCATCAAATGGTGCGTAAACATGATTATCAGTCGGTTCAATCGCCACGCCTTCGCCCATCATTTTTTCAGCAAATACCGGATCAGGTACCGCTGATAGTGGCAATACTTCTCCAATCATTGGACTGTTGACTTCTACGCTATCAAATATTATTTTTTGTACTTCATCGCGTGTCTCACTTGCCAGTGGTTTTTCTCCTGTGCCAAAAAATTGAGTTAACAATACAGGACCAAGTAAGGCAATTAGAGAACCAATTACAATACCAATGATTGAACTAGGATGCTGGGCACTAATTCCATTCACGATAGTTAACGGTCCAGGTAAACCAGCATAAGCAAAATAAAAAGGATCAAAAAATCCAGAGATGACGCCGCCAATCAAACCACAAATACAGCCATAAATAAATGGTTTTTTAAATCTTAAGTTAACACCATAAATTGCAGGCTCAGTAATACCAAAAATACCCGTAATAAAGGCCGACAAGGAGACACCTTTCATATCATGATTTTTTGACTTGAGATAAAAACCTAATGCTGCGCCGACTTGGCCAATGACAGAGATCGTTTGGAAAGCTTGGAAAGAATCTTGACCGTACATGGCAAAATTTGCCATCACTACTGGCGTTATCCCCCAATGAACGCCGAAGATCACAAACACTTCCCATATACCACCAATCACGCCTCCCGCTAATGGTGCTGAAAGCGAGACTAAACCATTATAGCTATTGGCGATAAGACTTGCTGCTGCTGAGCTAATTGGCCCAATGAACACAATCGTTAATGGGATCATGATTAGCATACAAATTAGTGGTAAAAATAACGGCTTAATAACGCTATTAATACGCGGTTCAAGCAAGCGTTCCAGATAAGAAAGTAGCCAAACTAAAAAAAGTGGCGGTAACACGCTTGAGGAATAAACCGTTTCAGACAATGGAATGCCTAGAAAATATAGACTTTCACCACTTTTAATTGAGGAAGCAATAGAAAACCAATCTGGTGAAACTAACGCGGCACAACAAACAAGCGCAATATATAAATTACATTTAAAGTGCTTTGATGCGGTGATCGCTATCAAGATTGGCAAAAAATGAAATGGCGTCCAAGACATAAAATTCAAGACACTATATGTGGTTGTAGTATTAAATGACGGATAAGCCAAGCAAATTAAAATTAAAAGGCCTTGTAAAATTCCAGCTGCTGCTAAGATATAGACAAACGGTGCAAAAACAGCAGACATCGTTGCGATAACACGATTTAACATCGAGCTTTTTTGCTCACTTGATGCGGTGTCGTCTAAATTAACCAGTTTTAAAAATGCATCATAAACTTTATCGACATGAGTACCAATTACAATTTGTAATTGTCCTCCTTTTTCAACTACCGTAATTACGCCTGCTAAGGCATTAATTTTTTCTTTGGCATCAATCGGTTGATTTTGAGTTACGAGTCTTAAACGAGTGGCGCAACGAGCGGCGCTAATAATATTTTTTTCACCACCGAGCTCGTGTAAAATCTGCGCCGCGAGTTTGTCATAATCTCTTATTTTTTTGGTCATAAGATAGCCTCATTATTAATGAAGCTCAATTATTACACGCAAACAATAAAATTAGTTACTAACAATTTTATTGTTTGAGATCTTAGTCACAAACTATTATTATCTTGAATTGTAAAAATAGACTAATTAAAGCTAAACTAAACGCGCCTTAATGATATTTATTTTTTAATAAATGATGCTTGGAAAAACACTTACAATTGAGATTTTATATGTTGAAATACGATGAAGTAGCACAAAAGATAGAACAACAGATTTATGCTACAAAACTAGCTGCCGGCACCCGATTAGAAAATATTGAAGAGCTAATTAAGCAATATCATGTTAGCCGAACAACCATCATTAAAGCACTCGACCAATTAGAGCGCCGCGGAATTATTTACCAACAGCAAGGTAGTGGTATCTTTGTTAGGCAAAGAAAAAAAGCCGGCTATATTAGTTTTATCGAAAGTCATGGTTTTACTAATGATCAAGAACGTATCCCTAGCGCAACTAAAGCGATTGAATTATCAATCATTAAACCAACTAAAAAAATTGCCCAAGAATTACAATGTGATTTAAATGAAGATATCTATTCAGTGAAACGCATTCGCTATGTTGAAAATACTATTCATTGCCTTGAGCAATCCTACTATCGTAAAGCGCTCATCCCTTATCTGAATTTAGAGATCATTTCAGGATCAATCTTCAACTATATAAAACATGTTTTTAATATTAATATTGGTTTTTCTGATAAGCATTTTGAGGTGACGACTCTTGATAAAGAGAGTGCAATCCTCCTCGAATTGCCACAAAACTCGCCTACACTTTATGTAGAAGAAATTTTTTATACATCGGCAGGCGAGCCATTTGATTATTCAATCAAACATTATCACTATAAGAATAGTAAATACTTCGTCCAGAGCCAGTTCACTTAATGGTTATCGAAATATTAAAAATATTAGCCATGCTAAGACATGACTAACCAAATTAAAAATAAGCTTGTAAAAATCTACAAACTTACCTAATGCTAATTGAAAAATAATTACCCTAAAATGCGGCGAACACATGCTATAGAAATACTAACGCCATCCTCCATTGCAGCAGTATCAAAATGCATATCGGGGTGGTGCAAACCAGGGCTTAAATCCACGCCTAGCCCCCAAAATCCAGCTTTGATGTTAGGTCTTTGTCGTGGATAATTAAAAAAATCTTCTCCGCCAGGGGTATAAATTGGTGGTTTTAAGCCCGTTTCACCTAACACCTCTTGAATACTTGTCGCAATAATAGCTGTAACATCATCGTTAATCACGGCCGCGGGGATCTCTTTTGAGACTATCGCCTTCGCGCTTGCGCCAATCGATTTCGCCGCAAATTCAATCGCACCGATTACTTTAGCTTTTAACTCATCCATCGCCTGATTGGTTGGCGCTCTGAGATCCCAACAGACATGAGCGTTAGCAGGGATTGCATTAGTCACTCCCGCATCACAAATACAACGTGTGGCTTTAGCACTGTAATTAAGCGCAGGGTTGAGATGAATACTATTGACCGCTTGTATCGCAAGCGATGCGGCATCAAGCGCATTAATACCCAAGTGTGGACGAGCCCCATGTGCGGGCATCCCCATGAAATCTACCTCAATGGTCGTCGAGGCTGAGTAATACATCGCTGGTGAAGCAAAGCCCTTTGGACATTCATCTTTAGGCCGTAAATGTAAACCAATAATGATATCGACATCATCAATCACGCCGCCTTCAATCATCGCTAAAGCGCCCGAACCAAGCTCTTCAGCTGGTTGAAAAATAAATTTAATTCGACCCTGCTGCACGATCTTGTTTTGCATAATTTGCTCAGCTGCCGCCAAAATAATCGAACTATGCGCATCGTGCCCACATGTATGCATTGCACAATGTTTACCATCAATAATATGACCTAGCGCATCCATATCGGCGCGTAATACTAAAGTTGGGCCTGGATTTCCACTATCATATACCGCTGTTATACCTGTTGTGTTATTAATATTTTCACAAACATGATATCCCGCGTCTTTGAGGCACTGGCTTATATAAGCAGAGGTTTTATGCTCGGCAAACCCCAACTCGGGAATAGTATGCAAATGTTTATAGTGCTCAAGTACTTTTGACATAGTAACTCCTTTAAATTAGAGAGCAATAATCACTCTCATAACTAGCATTGCAATAATGGCATTTAAAATGCTCGTCACCATAAGCAACGGCCAATAACGCTTTGGTACATCCGCCACGCCCAAAAGGCGACCCATATATTGTAATTGCGAACCCATTAAGAAAATAGCCGGAGCCAAAATCGTAATATCCGTTATGCCCAATTGCTGATGAGCAAATAGGCTTACGGCAACGCCAGTTCCCGCTGATGCTGACAACCACGCAGTTAATAATACCGTAATTGCGACGCCTGGTAGGCTAAAAATGGTCATTGCTGGTGAAAAAACAATACCTAAAAAATCCATTAAGCCAAGCAAATTAAGAATTTGTGCAATAACATAAGCCATTACCACATTTGGCATAAGGTTATTGATGGCAATATTAAAGCCTTTTCTAGCACCAATGATAAATATATCAAAGGGATTATTTGTCTCTCTCTTATGGGTATTACTCATTAGTGAAATCCCTTTTATAAAATGTAGTCAATGCGATACGAACAAAAATAGCGCCGACAAATTTCATGATAAACATTAAAATTAAAGGGATCACAACTGGCACCGTTAACCATGCAAAAAGAGCCGATCCTATTGCAAAATAGTTATTAATTAGTCCTGCACCTGAATATTGCCACGCTCCCATAATGATTAACTCTTTTTTAGCTATCACTTTCTCGTCATAGAGCTCTTTGGTTAATGCCGCCCCAGCATCCGTACTTTGCAAGTCAGTGATTAAAGCAAGACCAGTTAAGCCGGGTAAGCCTAAAATGGGCTTTAATAATGGCGTCAGTAATTTGTGTGCTGCTCTAATCGCACCATAATGGGTAAAGATCTCAAGCACCCCAAGAGCGAGCATCACTGTTGGCACCAATGATAACGCAAATAAAAAACCTGCCTTAGCACTAATACCGGCTTCACCAACAAAGGTATTTTTAGCTGGATTTTGCATTGTGCCAAATGAGCCGCCTAGTGTGGTAAAATCAAATGCCCCAAGCCATTTCATGCCATCTACATTCAGAAAAAGACCTGAGAAGAATAGAATTGCGATAATTAGCGAAAGGTAAGCTTTCATGCCAATCTTGATTGGTACTTTATTGGATTCATCACTATTACTCGGCATATAAATTATCTCCTAATATTATTTTATATTGTTGTCTATTATCGATAAGGAATCGCTTATTACAAAATAGTTGCAAGAGGATCCATAGACACTTTACCATATAATTTAATAAGGTTATTGGGCATTGTTATTTTTTATTTGGCGAGAATGTTGTAGCTGACTTGATCCCTGACGTTATCAAGGATCAAACCGTAATATAATAATTGAAAAATTAACCGCAGTGCGAGCTTAAGCTAGCGATTTTAACCAATTAATTTCATCTACCCAAATATCAGGATCGATAGTTTCTAAAATTAGCGGAATTTCATCAATACGAGGATCTTGCATAATATATTCAAATGCCGTTTTACCGATATTGCCTTTACCAAGGCTGTTATGCCGATCTACATGGCTAGCAAGTTCGCTTTTAGCATCATTTAAATGCATACCGCGTAAGTAGTTAAAGCCGACTATTTTATCAAATTCACGGAAGGTTTCATCGCACGCTTTGCGTGTGCGTAAATCATAACCGGCGGCAAAGGCATGGCAAGTATCAATACAAACCCCTACGCGTGATTTATCTTCAACTTGGTTAATAATTTGCGCTAGATGCTCAAATTTATAGCCAAGGTTTGACCCTTGCCCTGCGGTATTTTCAATTACGGCAACCACGTTTTGACTTTTATCGAGCGTGATATTAATCGACTCTGCAATGCGAGCAAGGCATTCATCGACAGATATTTGCCTTAAATCACTACCAGGGTGAAAATTTAATAGCGTTAAACCAAGCTGCTCACAGCGCAGCATTTCATCTAAAAATGCTGCGCGTGATTTTTCCAATTGTTCACGCTCTGGATGGCCTAAATTGATTAAATAACTATCATGCGGTAGGATTTGCTTACTACTATAACCGTATTTTTCACAGTTTAACTTAAACTTATCAATCGTCGCCGTTTCAAGTGGTTTAGCCTGCCATTGCCGTTGGTTTTTAGTGAATAAAGCAAACGCTGTCGCTCCGATTTGATGGGCATTAAGTGGGGCATTATCCACTCCGCCCGATGCGCTAACGTGAGCACCAATATATTTCATGCTTTATCTCTCCATTTATTGATTATTGCGCTGCAGCTGATCCCGTAAATTAGGCGGTAATCCTTTGATAACCAGCGTATCAGTTTGTGCATCCCATCTTATACGCTCGCCTAAGAGGTCAGAATCAAAATTAATTGTCAGCCCACCGCCACTTCCTGAGAATTTTTTTAATTGCCTTAATGTTGAACGATCAACCGGAAATTCCTCATCAAGATCGTAGTTTTGGCCAGCAACAAAAGAAGTAAAATCATTATCATCTGATGCTGGTAGCTCTTTCGCTAGGTTCGATAATTTTATCTCTTCACCTGCTTCTAGTTGCCCCTTGCAATAGCCATAAACTTGTTCGCGAACTGCTTTTTTCTCTTGCTTATCAAGTTGAATCTCTTGGCAATAATCATCAACCGCTTGCACTAAATTTTTATTTTGATTTTTTGCATTTAAGCCTTCACTCGCGCCTAAATAATCCATAAAGAAGTCTGACACTTTACGCCCAACACGTCCTTTTAAAAAGGTTAAATAACGCTTAGAATCAGGCTCAGTTTGCCACTCAGTAATATCAATTCGCGCAATAATGTCAGCATGGTCTATGTCAAGGTATTGTGTTTGATTGATTTCAAGTTTGTCATTAACTAACATGCTATGACAGCTGTTTAGTACTGCGATCAATAAATATTCGACGGCTAAATAACGGTAAAGACAAAATATTACCGCTCCACCTTCAGCAAAAGGATATTTAGCCAGTTCATTACGTAACTGTTTTACTGATTGCTGGCTAAAATTTAAAAAATCTTGATTGCCTAATTTGAGTTCTTTAACCGATGTTTCAAATAAGCTATTTTCATGAAATAGACCATAAGCTTTGGCTTTATTGCTGTAAACTCGATTAATATCGGCGACTAAATCAGTCACAACTTGATGGTTTTCAAGCACGGAATCGCGTAGTACAACTTCGATTTCGCTCTCACTCTTTCTAATTAGTTGGTGAAGTATAATTTGTTCGATTTGTAAACTCATTGGCTAACCTATCTTCTGTTTATCAAAATTAGTCGCTATTTTAACAGAAATTATCAAAAAAATGCGTATAAACAATTTATTTGTCTGTTAGAATAGCTCAATTCAAATCAGAGCTCGAATTGATTGAGATAATTAAATAAATTGATTCGGCTTAATTCATTACAACTGTATTTATTTTGCTCTATATTAAATATAAATAAAAAAAGATCAGCTAATGGCAACCAACTATAAAGATTTTACCGATAAAAAAATTAGTTCATTATTTTGGCAATATGCTTTACCTGCGATTATCGGCACGACCGTAAATACCCTTTACAATATTATTGATGGCATTTTCATTGGCCATTGGATTGGTCGTGAAGCGTTAAGTGCCGCAGGGTTAATCCTGCCGGTAATGATTATCGCGGCCGCAATTGGTTTATTAGTTGGCGTAGGCTCTGCAAGTCGAATTTCAATCTTTTTAGGTCAAAAAGCACAAGATAAAGCCGAACGAATTATCGGCTCATCATTTGTTTTAACCTTAGTATTAAGTGGGATCACACTTAGCATTTTGCTGATATTTATTGATCCACTACTTTATCTGGTTGGTGCAAGCGAAGTAACGCATAACTATGCTAAACAGTTTTTGCAGATATTTTTACCGGGTAGCCTATTTTTAACGCTATCGTTCAATTATGCCAATATGATGAGAGCGTGTGGTTATCCGCTTAAAGCAATGCTGATCATCTTATCGACGGTAATTGCCAACATTATTCTGGCGCCTATTTTTATTAAAGTATTTGATTGGGGTATGCGCGGGGCCGCGCTTGCGACAACGCTTGCCATGATGCTTAGTTTTATTTTGGTAATGATCCATTTTACTAGCAAGAAAAGTCAGGTTAGGCTGCGTTTAAAAAACCTGCGCCTTGATAAAGAATCAATTATCGGTATTTTATCGATCGGTATGTCCCCTTTTGCGATGCAAGTTGCTACGTCTGTTGTGGTGATATTTATTAACTGGCAACTTAATCATTACGCACCATTGAGCCATATTAGTGGCGATGATGCTATTGCTGCATTTTCTAATGCTAATCGATTAATTACATTTTTTGTTATGATTGTCATTGGTATTAATCAAGGAATGCAACCGATCATTGGTTATAACTATGGTGCGCAAAATTACGCGCGCGTTAAAGAGACATTTTTTTATGCAATTAAAGTTGCAACGATCGTAACCGGGGTTGGTTTCTTATTAGCAATGTTTATCCCTAATTTATTAGTGAGCGCGTTTACTGCAGAACAAGACATGATTAACTTATCATCAACCGCATTGCGTTATATCACGCTATTGTTTATTCTGATTGGCTTTCAAATGGTCGCAACAAGTTTCTTCCAGTGCATCGGTATGGCAAAAATATCAATTATCTTAAGTTTATCAAGACAAGTACTCATATTACTACCAACACTGTATATTTTGCCGCAATTTTTGGGTTTAGACGGAGTTTGGCTAGCGCCACCAGTATCTGATTTACTTGCCAGCGTGTTCGCTTATTTGATGCTTCACTGGTATTTCAACTCAATCAAAAATCGCCATGGACATGTTCTAACCGATCCCAAGCAGAAAATTAACGACTAAAGCGAACATTTGTCAGTTTTCCAATTAACTGATAAATAGACTCGGTAAGTTCGCCCATAAACTGATGATAGCTAAATGATTTTTGGCTTATCGCGTCAAGTTGGGACTCCCAATGAGCGGTCATATCAGGGACAGTCATCGCCGTTGGTAGCATATTAATCAATTGCCGACCGACATCGGTTGAACGAATGGTTTTACCTTGGCGAGTTAAGAACTCGCGTTTAAATAGTAGCTCAATAATTCCTGCACGTGTAGCCTCTGTCCCTAATCCATCGGTTTCCCTTAAGATTTTTTTGATTTCAGGATCATTAACAAAGCGAGCAATACCGGTCATTGCCGATAATAATGTTGCATCCGAAAATGGCTTAGGTGGCGAGGTTTCTTTACTGATAAGCTCAGCATCAATACACAATGCTTGCTCGCCTTTTTTAACTGGTTTGGTAAGTAGTGGCTCGGACTCTTCAGTATTTGCGCTTTGATTATTTTTAAAGAGCTGCTTCCAACCTTCAGCTAACATTTTGGTTGCTTTAGCGATAAATTTTCCGCCGGCAATATCCACATCAATTTGTAGTTCAGCATAACGATAATTAGGGTAAAACTGCGCTAAATATTGAGTTGCAACCATAGTATAAACGGCAAATTCATTACGACTTAAGCGTTGGGTATCGGCTTTTCTTAATGTAGGGATAATGGCATGATGCGCTTCGACTTTTTTATCATTCCATATCTTAGTCCTAATCTTTAAATCCGCATTGACAATCGCATCTTGTAAACTTGAGCAGTTATTGCTAATTGCGGCAATAACGCCGTCAATTTGCTGTAAATGTTCTTCTGGTAGAAAGCGGCAGTCTGAACGGGGATAGGTAATTAATTTATGCTTTTCATATAACGATTGGCATACATCTAATACGTCTTGGGCGCTTAATCCGTGCTTTTTTGCCATTTCAATTTGTAAGGAAGACAAATTAAAGGGCATTGGCGGCGCTAATTCTTTCTTTTTATTACTGACATTGTCAATCAATGCGGGTTGATTTTTGATTCTTTCACAGACATTTTCAGCCAGCGCTTTAACTAACAGCCGTCCTTCTTCATCTTGATAAGGCGTACACGCTTCACTTGGCTGCCATTTTGCTTTAAATACTTCTTGGTTTTTAGTCTGAATAATAGCAAAAACTTCATAGAAAGGTTTACTCACAAAGTTTTCGATCTCTAAATCGCGTCTAACAACAAGTCCAAGCACTGGAGTTTGTACACGACCAATAGATAAAACCCCCTTATAACCACGGTTTTGACCTTTAATGGTACATAATCGGCTCATATTAATACCATATAACCAATCAGCCCTAGCTCTAGCGAGTGCGGATGTTGATAATGGGATAAAATCGCGATTACTGCGTAAGTTATTTAATGACTTTTCCACTGCTGAAGCATTAAGATCACTAATTAGACAGCGCTGAACTAGATGCCGTTTTTCGGCGGGAATTTGACAATAATTGAGCACTTCATCAATTAATAACTGCCCTTCTCTATCAGGGTCACCAACGTGAACAATTTCTGTCGCCTGCTCAATCAAGCCAACTAAAATATTAAACTGCTTTTGAGTGCTACTCTTAGGTAATAAGATCCAATTTTCTGGAATAATCGGTAGATCATTGATTTGCCATTTTTTATAACGCTCATCATAACTATCGGGTGGCGCTTGCTCAAGCAGATGACCAATACACCAACTGACAATATCACCATTACCGGCGCGAATAAAACCATCGCCTTTTTGGTGTGGTTTAGGTAAAACATCAGCAACCGCTCTGGCTAAACTCGGCTTTTCTGCAATAAATAATTTATAACCGTTCGTAGAAAGCTGGCTCATAAATAACAATCACCAATCAAATGCCCACGATCGCTTTTACTGAAATGCAAAAGAGGTTTATGACACCAAGTGAACAACTCCCTATAATTAGTAAGACAAAGCGCTTCGCTAATCAGAAAATGCATTGCTACATCCATTTTTTCGACTTTAACCAAATAATTGACCCAATACAGATCGCAATGATGATGAGCGCAAAAGCGCCAAATGCCCATTTAGCGTCACTAAATGGAATACCCGCTAAATTTACGCCAAGCAAGCTCGTTAAAAACGTAATTGGCATAAAAATTAATGTAACAAGCGTCATTAAATAAATACGCTTATTAATTGATTCGGCCAAGAAGCCACTAATTTGCTCCATTAATGATCCGAGTCTTAACAAGCAGCTATCAATATCACCAATATAATGATTTTGCTGATTAGATATATCGTGTAGATGCTGCCGATCATTGTCATCGATCCACGATATTCGCTCGGTCGAAATGCGCACAAAGATATCCCGTTGTGGTGACAGCAATCGCCTTAATACAATGAGCTGTTTACGTACCCGTCCAATCTCTTTATAAGAAAACGCACGTTGATTTAAGGCGTTATCTTCCAGTCTGATAATATTATTATGAACGTTATCAAACGATGAGTTAACTTGGTCGCTAATTAATTGGGAAATTTGAATCAGCCAATCCGCAACATCAACAGGCCCGATGCCTTTATCTAAGTTTTCTTTTAAGAGCGCGATAGCATCAATTTGTTGATGCCTAGTTGAAATAATTAAATTGTCCGTTATATAAAAACGAAATGTGACTATTGGATCAGGGAAAGCATTGGATGTTATATTGACGCCTTTTAATACGACTAGAATACCGCTATCAAAGCGTATTTCTTTGGCAATTTGATTTGGTTTTAGTAGTTCTTCTTTTACTAATTCTGGTAATAACTCCGTCGAACGCATCCAATCAATAGTTTGCGAATTGGTAAAATCTAAATGTAGCCAGCAAGGTTGCTTAACCGTTGCTTGTCCGTCTGCCACAATTGCCATCGATTTTCCTTTGCCATCTAGCTGGCAACTATATATTGGTGCACAAGCTAAAAGTAAGCTATTTTTTATCGATAAAACCGGTGCTATTAACTCTGCATCATAGTTGGTATTGTTAGTTTGGCTTGATTCACTCATCATTATTACTCATAAGTTAATAAAATTACTCGCTATTTTCCCCAAAGGTATCTTGAGCCTGATTGCTAATAGTACTATTTTGACTTGTCGTTGGTGAAATTATTGTTGGCTGTGCTAATGAACTATTGCTTGAATCATCGGTATTGGTTGTATACTTTTGCGGAGCTGTTTGATTGATAAGATAGTTAATAACCATAACAAGAAAAAGTAAACCAATAATACAACTTATGATAACAACACTGGTCTTATTTTTACTAATATTTAAGGCTTCAAGCGCCTGCTGAGGTTGCTTGATTTTAGTATTCTTTGAATCATCTGCTAACAAGCAATTAGCGCTACAGCTTTTACAATAATATCGATTATTAGCTAATTTTATTTCAGCAATACTACCACAGTTGAAGCACTTAATCGATTTTATTGGTTTAGCCATAATTGATAACTTAACAGTTGCTATGATGTTTAATCGTTAGCAAATTATATACTTAAAAGATGAAATAGCATATTTATTATCATAATAAAATTAGCTAAAAAAAACCGTTAACCCTGTGGCTAACTAGCGTTTTTTGTAGCTCACTCATCTGTTCACTATTAATTAATAGCTGATACTGTTTTGCTTTGGGTAATGAGATCTTTGCTTTAGTTTGCCAATCGTCAACACGCCATACTATAAGATCTTGCCAATGGTATTGATTAATGTTGGAAGATAAGCCCGTTATACCTAAAGCGGATAACCATGTAGCAAATGATGACTGTTTTGCTAATTGGAACTGATTGACTATATTATGGGCTTTTTGCTCACTAATACCTGAAATATTCAGTAAGTCATGAAGTTCAAGATCTAACCAATTTATTAAGGTGGTTACTTTGCCCTCTTTAATGAGCTTTGACCACATGGATTGACCAATATGGTGGAAGTTTAAACCATTCTTACTACTTAGCCAAATTAGGCGAACTAAAAACTGCTGATGGCACGCTTTACTATAGGTAAAACATGTCATTGTTGAGAATTTTGTTTCATCAGGTATTGTTGGTATTCGGCGTTCAATCGTTCGCCAAACAACTGATTTTAAGAGCGGAATACTTTGCCCAGATAACATAATTAAAACATGGTCACCAATAGCGATATCGGTCTCCATTAACTGATTAATCGTTCCTAGGTAAATACGGCTTATTTTTCTACTATCAATTATAACCGGTTCAATATAAACAATAGTTGATACTTTGCCGGTTCGTCCTATCGTAAATTTAATATCGGTTATCACAGTCAACTGCTCTTGTATTGGGTATTTCCAAGCAATAACCCAATACGGCTCTTTGACTTGCCAATATTGCCCTGCGGGTCTAGTGCCTTGGCGAATAATAATACCATCAGTTGGATAATTGAGCGGGGCATTAAATAATTGCTCTCTCATCTGCTGCGCTTGATTAAAATCGCGAATAGCTTGTGTATCATCCACTCCATCAGTAAACCCCATACTTTTTAGTGCAGCTAATCGCTGTTCCATATTTAGTGGTCCGGCTGGCCATTCCCATAGCCAAAAACAAATTTGTTCTAGTTTATCTGGATTTATTGATTTTGCCATCAACGCTCCGGCCACTTTTGAACGATAATTGTTGCTACCATGCTGTTTTTGTATGTGATTTTTAACATGCCAAAAGAGTTCGCCTTGTACGACTATTTGCCGGCTCTCAGTCGCTATTTTTTGCGGAACCATTGGCATTAATTTAACTTTATCCGTCCAGTTTTCACCATACGAGCCATCGCCACGGCTAATCGCGGAAACTAATATGCCATTTTCATAAATCAATGTAACCGCCACGCCGTCTATTTTAGGCTGTAACCAAAGGTCAGCTTTATTAACCATCCAGCTTTTTACTGCCTCGGCTGACGCCAACTTTTTTACGCCAGTATGAGCAACCGGATGAATAATTTTATGCTTATCAGTAATTCGTAGCTGGGAGCGGCTTGGTTGATAACTTGGAAAACACAAAAGCCATTGCTGGTAACGATTGACCATTTGATCATAAACTTCATCCGGAATTAATGAATCGCCTTTAGTAAAATAGGCCTCATCCCAAACCGCGATTTGACTGGCTAATGAACCTAACTCTTTTTCGGCTTGATAACTTGAAAAATCAGGGCAATTGGCCGACACCATATTAATGAATAGTAACAATACCAGTGCAACTTTCTGCATAATTAACCACTGCATAAAATAGAATATAAGAGATAAGTAACTTATCACAGATTGTTGACAAAGAACTCGCTTTTTAGCGAGTTTTTTGATCTAATAGTGTGGTGTGTAACTATCAAAGGTATGTCCCGATGCTTAGAAAACCGACACCAGCAACCCCTGAAAAAATAGAACAAATATCGCTCGAAGCCCTTGTTCCTCAAAACCATCTTGTCCGTAAAATTGCTAAGATTATTGATTTCGAATTTATTCGCGATGCGGTGGCGTCCCTTTATTGTAAGGATAATGGACGCCCGGCAGAAGATCCCGTCAGATTATTCAAAATTATGTTATTAGGTTATCTTTTCGGCATTCCCAGTGAGCGGCGATTGGTGCAAGAAATACAGGTTAACTTAGCTTATCGTTGGTTTTTGGGGATGGGATTAACCGAAAAAGTGATTGACGCGTCAACCCTAAGCCAAAATCGTCGACGTCGATTTAATGATAGTGACATTTATCAACAGATTTTTGATAATATTGTCGAGCAAGCTATCGCGAAAGGCTTAATTAGCGGCCGTATCTTATATTCGGATAGCACGCATCTTAAAGCCAGTGCCAATAAGGGAAAAGCATGTAATGAAAAGCGTATTATAGAGCCGAGCCAATATATTAATGAGTTAAATAACGCGATTGAGGAAGAGCGGGCTACACATGGAAAAAAGCCTTAGCGCCAAGGACGGAAACACGGTATAAAGCCGTTAAAATCAGCACCACCGACCGAGAAAGCGGTTTTATGCATCGGGAAGGCAAACCTAAAGGGTTCTTTTATCTTGACCACCGAACGGTTGATGGTAAACATAATCTAATTACCGATACGCATGTTACGGCGGGAAATGTTCATGATTCTCAACCTTATCTTGCTCGGCTCAAACGGCAGGTCACTCGGTTTAACTTTGCGCCTGTTGGTGTGGGTCTTGATGCGGGGTATTTTACCGCCCCTATTTGCCATTTATTGTTAGCTGAGCAGATATATCCCGTAATCGGTTATCGCAGGCCGAATCATGGCGCGAATGCCATACGAAAACGGCAGTTTATTTATGATAGTCAACGCGATACCTATACCTGCCCCAATGGGCAATCACTGATTTATAAAACGACAAGTCGAGAAGGTTACCGTCATTATCACTCTAAAGCATGTGTTTGCAAGCAGTGTCCGTTATTATCACAGTGTACACAAAGTAAAAATAGTTTGAAAATAATCACTCGCCATATCTGGGAAGCCGATAAAGAAAAAGCGAATGATATTCGTCTAAGTAAATGGGGTAAAAAAGTTTATGCGAGACGAAAAGAGACCGTCGAGCGAAGTTTTGCTGACGCCAAACAACATCATGGACATCGTTATGCGAGATTTAGAGGGCTTGCTAAGGTTCAAATGCAGTGTTTGTTAGCCGCAACAGCACAAAATATAAAGAAAATAGCGTTAAAGCTATTTTTATTGCTCTATTTTAGGTCACTTTTGAATGGATTTAATAAAATTTCAATTAAAAATCGTATTTATGGCTAAAATAAAAAAATAAACCCCGAATAATATCGAGGTTTGTCAGCAATCTGAGATAAGTAACTTATCAGTATTTAATTATGAGTTAGAATGAATAACGAAAGCTGTATAGGCAGTCACAATATAAAGCAAGATTTTTCAATAAATGAAAACTATAATTGACGATTAGTCGCTAGAGTAATGAGTTGAGGATAAAAGTTGAAAAATATTTGTTCTAGTTGCTGATAATTATTGGTGAAGTCAAGAAAGCTTTCCCGCAATGTAACCAATTTGGGACGTTGATTAGCCATGCCATTTAATACTCCACCAATAAAATCAATATTAGCATAATTTACTAACCACTCTCCCTGCCATAAATGAGTCATAAAATGGCAAAATTGAGACGGAAAATTTGCGATATCTTGCTCAATAATTGACCTCATTTGCAAATTAAAATCGGCAAGACTACGACTTTTTACATAACGAGTCCAGTGCTTAGCTAAAAAATGATCCCAAACGATATCCAATGTAATCGGTGCTACGCGTTGAGTTTTGCTACAAAAAAGCGACTTAGCTTGTTTTACTGTCGGTAGTTGGTCAATCAATTTATCGAGCCGACGATGCATCATTATCCCATCAGCAATAAGCGTTGAATATTGCCGATAGGGATCGCCTTTAACAAAATCTGCCGCGGCATTGCCAATAATTGAACTACCCGCTAATGACGCTAAATGAAGATGGGCTAAGATGTTCATAGACCCAATAATTATACTTGATTAATCATGATGCTTAAATTGCCCTTCAGCAAATCCTTCTCGCCAATAACTGATTAAGTGTATTGAATCGCTCGGTAACGCAGTAAAATGTTCTTTTAAAAATCGACGTATTGATTGCGCGATTGATGACTCCATTCCGCCCCAAAAAAGTGCGTTTTCCTGATCCACTGTCGAGACTGATTGGGTCAATTGGCTAATTAATTTAGTGTCATGACCCTGTGGTGTTACAAGCCATATCAGCTCAGTTGGTTGAGTTAATGTTAAAGGTAACTTGTCTTTTTCATCTCGAACTTCGATGATTGCCAGTGCTTTTTGCCCTTGAGGTAAATGTTCTAATGTATAACAAATAGCTGGCATCGCGGCAATATCACCGATTAATATTAATTGCTTATTATTATCGAATCGATTTTTAGCGCCCATCGCAATTAAACCAATATTATCACCGACGTTAGCCTGTTGAGCCCACTGTGTTGCGATCCCTGACTCATGCACAACAAAATCAATGACAACCACATTGTTATCTTGATTATAGTTGCGAATACTATAGGTTCTTACCTGCTCGCGAGTTCCATTTGCCCAAATAATTTTATTATCTTCATTCGTCTGAGGGAAAATAATATCATCGTTACTTACTGAGGGAAAAAGTAATTTAGCATGAGGTCCTATCCAAAGAGGATCAAATTCAATTTTTTTATCACAATTAAAAATAACACGAATGAGGTTAATGGATAAGCGTTCACATTGTTTAACGGTTAATATGCCATTAATAACTGATCGCTTGTGAGCGGATGTTTTTTGCTTCATAGATGCGACTCCTTTATAACCAAGTGCCTATCATACACCTTGTTAATAAAGAATAAAAAAAGATATTTTATTTATATTAACTCAATCGCAGCGGTATTTTTATGATAACTCATTAAATCAATTAGCCATTATTAAATAATCCGATTAATGTTATCGAGAGGTAGAGGTAACTATTTTAGCTATATCGTTACCATTGAAATTAGTATATAATCGCAGCCATTTTTTGATGTTTAATTAGGGTATAATCATGGGATTTAAATGTGGGATTGTCGGTTTACCAAATGTAGGGAAATCAACACTTTTTAACGCACTGACTAAAGCGGGGATTGAAGCAGCAAACTTTCCTTTTTGTACAATTGAACCAAATACGGGCGTCGTACCAATGCCCGATTCCCGTTTAGATAAATTAGCCGAAATCGTTAAACCACAAAGAATATTACCAACAACGATGGAGTTTGTCGATATTGCAGGGTTAGTGAAAGGGGCGTCTAAAGGCGAAGGGCTCGGTAATCAATTTTTATCAAATATCCGTGAAACAGAAGCAATTGGTCACGTTGTTCGCTGCTTTGAAAATGACAATATTATCCATGTGGCTGGCAAAATAGATCCGGCTGAAGATATTGACATAATTAATACCGAGTTAGCCTTAGCTGATTTAGATACATGTGAGCGAGCTATTTTACGAGTACAAAAAAAAGCTAAAGGCGGCGATAAAGAGGCTAAATTTGAGCAAGAAGTGCTCGAAAAATGCTTACCTCATTTGGAACAAGGTAATAAACTCATTACATTAACCTTTTCTAAGGAAGAAGCTGAAGCGATTAAATACCTTAGTTTTTTAACTTTTAAGCCAACAATGTATATTGCCAATGTTAATGAAGATGGCTTTGACAATAACCCTTATCTTGCACGAGTCATTGAAATTGCGAATAAAGAAAATGCGGTTGTAGTACCGGTTTGCGCAGCAATTGAGGCAGAAATTGCCGAGCTAGACGATGCTGAGCGAGATGAGTTTATGCAAGATCTTGGCTTAGAAGAACCTGGTTTAAATAGAGTGATTCGTGCGGGCTACAAATTACTCAATTTACAAACCTATTTTACCGCTGGCGTAAAAGAAGTGAGAGCGTGGACGATTCCGATTGGAGCTACAGCACCACAAGCAGCAGGCAAAATTCATACTGATTTTGAAAAAGGCTTCATTCGAGCGCAAACGATTGCTTTTGATGATTTTATTAACTACAAAGGTGAGCAAGGTGCAAAAGAAGCAGGAAAAATGCGTTCAGAAGGAAAGGATTATATTGTTAAAGATGGCGATATTATGAACTTTCTCTTTAATGTTTAAAACTATCTCGATAAAAACGCCGACTATATGTCGGCATTTTTATTGGTATCACGCTGATACAACTGTTTGCATAAATTTTATATAAAAAAAAACTTAATCATCGAGCCTGACGATTAAGTTTTAATAAGAGACTTCGTGTTTCATGATTAAATATCACTTTAATATGAAACTTTATAGTTATATTTGATAAAAATCATTATAATCTATTTTTATGAATCTATAACCTCTTTTAATCAATTTTGTGATCTACTTCAACTTTTTGAGTATTATTTTATTGTTTACATCAAATTTATGCTCAATATTAGAAGTAACTTAATGGTTATATTGTAGATAAAATAAGGAAATCGTTATGTCTAGCACCCCTCTTCTCTCATTTTCTGAAGCCAAAAACCTCATTTTACAAACGGCACAATCAATAAATTACCAGCAAACGGAATCAATTAAACTATTTGACGCAGTAAATCGAATCGCTGCCAAACCAATTATTTCGCCCATGAATATTCCGTCTTTTGATAATTCAGCAATGGATGGTTACGCAATAAGAGAAGCGGATCTACAAAATAGTCATTTATTACCAATTGCAGATAGTGTTTTTGCTGGTCAAAAGCAGATTAATAATTGGCCTAAAAATAGCTGCTTACGCATAATGACCGGTGCAGTAGTTCCAAAGGATGCCTATGCGGTAATTATGCAAGAAAACGTGCAAAAAATAGATCAGGCAATTCGCTTTGATCCTGAAAAAATAAAAGCGGGACAAAATATTCGCTATATTGGCGAAAGTGTCTGTGCGGGTAGCGAAGTTTTCCCCGCTGGAGAAAAATTAACTATTGCCAAATTGACAACACTAGCAACGTTAGGCTTAAGCGAGATAACCGTTTATAAACCAATAAAAGTTGCAATATTTTCAACTGGCGATGAATTAACCCCTATCGGTGAAAAATTGCCATCAGTAAATAGTATTTATGACAGTAATCGTTTTACAGTTCAGCTAATGTTAAAAGCATTGGGCTGTGAAATCATTGATTTTGGTATTATCAAAGACGATTTAGATTTAATATCAAACACATTAAAACAAGCGTCAAAAGAAGCTGATATTGTGGTGACGAGTGGTGGTGTATCTGTCGGTGATGCGGATTATACTAAAATGGCATTAGCTCAAATTGGTGAAATTGATTTTTGGAAAATAGCCATGAAGCCAGGCAAGCCCTTCGCTTTTGGTAAAATTAATAATGCCCTTTTTTGTGGTTTACCCGGTAATCCTGTTTCAACGTTCGTAACGTGTTATCAATTAGTTAGACCGTTAATTTTAGCCTTATATAAACAAAATAGTCATACCAATACTTTTATACTAAAAACGGTATCAAATTTAAAAAAATCTGTTGGTCGTTTAGACTTTCAACGAGGGTATGTTCATGCCAATGAAAATGGCGAGCTAGTGGTTAGTTCAACAGGTGAGCAAGGCTCACATATTACCTCATCATTTAATCAGGCAAACTGCTTTATCGTGCTAGAAGCAGAGCGAGGTAATATCACTCAAGGTGAATTAGTCACGGTTGAAATGTTCGATAGTTTTCTTTTGTAGCTCATTCTAACAGTCAAAAAATAAAATATGCCATTTTTACTAAATAAAGTGAAAATGGTATGTTATATAAGTTAGCACATGAGACTTACATTAGTTACATAACTGATTCAATTAATTTCTAATTATATTCATTCCCTTACGACCAATTTAAACTAGCCGCCTCAGAATAATTATGTAAAACAACCACCATGAGGTTTCAAGGTTTCATTATGAGTATTATGCAAAAAATAAAAGAAAACAATTTTTATGTAGGGTCATTACCCCTACCGGTTTTTATCGGTTGTTCCATTGTGGTAATGATCTCAGCTTGGCTTAATATCTTACCAAAAAGCTTAATTGGTGGATTTGCGGTTATTTTACCGTTAGGTTGGTTACTTGGAACAATTGGTCAAAACTTACCATTTTTAAAAAAATTTGGTGCCCCTGCAATTTTAGCCTTAATCGTGCCGTCAATTTTAGTTTATAACGATGTGTTTGATAGCAACACATTAGCGGCAGCTAAAATGCTGATGAAAGAATCGAACTTCTTATTGTTTTATATTGCCAGTTTAGTATGCGGTAGTATATTGGGCATGCACCGCGTAATTTTAGTTAATGGCTTTATTCGAATGATGATCCCTATGTTACTCGGTATGTGCCTTGCTGCATTAGTTGGTGTCAGCGTTGCGGTTTTATTTGGCGATACATGGGAACACGCATTTTTTTATACCATCGCCCCTGTGATGGCTGGCGGAGTGGGTGAAGGCGTTTTGCAACTTGCAAATGCATATAGCAATATATTAAATATGGATTATGATTCATTTGTCAGCGCGCTTATCCCTGCGACTGTTGTAGGTAATTTCTTTGCGATTACTTATACCGCAATTATTAATCGCGTAGGTGAGCTAAAACCACACTTAAGTGGTAAAGGTCAATTAGTTAAAATTCAATTCGATGGCATGGAAGAAGCTCTAAAAGAAGATACCAGCCCATTAGATGCTAGAGCGATGAGCGGCGCAGTTATGATTCTGGTTGCTATGTTTATGATTGGCTTAATTCTTGAAAAGCTGACTCATTTCCCTGGCCCAGTATTAATGATTATTGCCACTGCACTTGTTAAATATTTACGTATTTTACCGGCTAGCGTCGAAAAAGGTAGTCAACAATGGTATAAGTTTATTTCAGGCCACTTTACCTATCCCTTAATGGCTGGACTTGGTTTGCTTTATATTGATTTAGGCAGCGTGGTTAATGTGTTAACAATTCCTTATTTCTTAACCATCGTATCGGTAGTATTGACTGTCTGCTTGACTGGATTTGTCTGTGCTTACTTTTTCAAGATGTACCCAATCGAAGCCTCGATCATTTCATCATGCCAAAGTGGTATGGGCGGTACCGGCGATGTTGCTATTTTATCGACAGCAAATCGTATGAATCTAATGCCATTTGCGCAAGTTGCAACTCGTTTAGGAGGGGCATTAATGGTTATTGGTGCAACAGCACTATTACGTTATCTTCATAGTTAATAATAGCTTATATATTGTATGCGATTTTATTAGTTAATTAAAAAATAAAAAGGTGAAAATTATGGCAACGGTTCAAGAAAAGGCT
Organism: Orbaceae bacterium lpD02; assembly: GCA_036251875.1. Classification (NCBI taxonomy): domain Bacteria; kingdom Pseudomonadati; phylum Pseudomonadota; class Gammaproteobacteria; order Orbales; family Orbaceae; genus Orbus; species Orbus sturtevantii. The sequence continues at coordinate 823,462 of CP133960.1, forward strand.
CTTGCAATTAGTAAAGAAAAACACGGAAAATTAGAAATCCGTTCGAAAGTAGAAATTAATTCTATGGACGACCTTAGCGTCGCTTATACTCCAGGCGTTGCTGCGGTTTGTAGTGCAATAGCGGCGAATAAAGAAGATGCTTATGAATATACGTCTAAACGCAATTTAGTTGCCGTTGTGACTGATGGCTCTGCAGTATTAGGATTAGGTAATATTGGTCCGGAAGCGGCGATCCCTGTTATGGAAGGTAAAGCGATACTATTTAAACGTTTTGCTGATGTCGATGCTATTCCTCTTTCGGTTAATACTCAAAATGTCGATGAAATTGTTAGTCATATTGCGGCTTTTGCACCTTCTTTTGGTGGTATTAATTTAGAAGATATCAGTGCACCAAGATGTTTTGAAGTAGAGAGACGTTTAAAAGAAATTCTTGATATTCCAGTATTTCACGATGATCAGCATGGTACCGCAATTGTTGTATTAGCCGCACTTTATAATGCAATTAAAGTAACTAAAAAGCAGCTCGAAACCGTAAAAATTGTTATTAATGGCGGAGGTGCAGCCGGTCTTTCTATTGCTGATATGCTGTTAGCGGCTGGCGCAAAAAACATTAAAGTTGTCGATAAAATCGGTATTTTGTGCGAAGACGATACATCCTTACCACCTCACCACTTAGCGATGGCGAAGAAAACCAATAGAGAAAAACAAACGGGAACTTTGCAAGATGCTGTTAAAGGCGCTGATGTATTTGTTGGCGTTTCAGCTCCAGGGGCTTTGAAGAAAGAGTGGGTTACCACTATGGCTGACAAAGCAATTATTTTCGCAATGGCAAATCCAACGCCTGAAATCTTCCCAGAAGAAGCGAAAGAAGCCGGTGCTTATGTCATTGGTACTGGTCGAAGTGATTACCCTAACCAAATTAATAATGTGCTTGCCTTTCCTGGTATTTTCCGTGGTGCACTTGATGCTAGGGCAAAAGATATTACGCTTGAAATGCAATTAGCTGCGGCAAAGGGGCTTGCAAGTATTGTTACTGACGATAAACTTAGCCCTGACTACATTTTACCTAATGCATTTGAACCAAATGTATCTAAAGTTGTAGCAGAAAGCGTTCGCGGTGCCGTAAAAAAATAATATCATTATTTAATTTATCGCGATAACATAGCTGCTGTTTAACATGTTTAAACAGCAGCTTTTTTATCTATAACGAAAAATTTTTCCTTGTAGTTATGGTAAATACAATACAGGAAATATAGTGCGAAAATTATTTAACAAATTAAAATTAAAAACGAAATTAATCATTCTTATTTGCTTCGTTTTTATCTTAGCGGTGATCGCTGAAAATACTTATATTATTCGAATCGTTAATAATCAATATTATGATGACGCAAGTCAACGTGTTGAAGAGATAGCCAATATTATTGCTACTTCGCCTGATATTATAAATGATATCACCAATTCAACTGACGAAAACTTAGTATCAATTCAAGAATATGCCGAAAATGCAAGGCTACTTTCACAAGTCGAATTTATTACCATTTTTGATATGCAAGGGATTCGCTTTTCTCATCCCGATAAAGAGCAGATAGGTAAAAAAATTGTCGGCGGTGATGGTGACGCGGCGTTGAGAGGCGAATCCTACTTATCAACAGCTGAAGGCACATTAGGGCTCTCAATTAGAGCATTTAAACCTATATACTCAAGTGATAAAACTCAAATTGGCGCCTTAATGGTTGGTCAGACAGTCAATAATATTGAGCATTTAGCTTCACGAACTAAACAACCTATTTTACTGACATTAATTGTGTCACTTATTATTGCCGTATCATTAGCATTATGGTTTTCTAAAAATATTAAAAATATTCTATTAGGCTTAGAGCCCTATGAAATGGTTAAACTTTTTGAGGAAAGAGATGCCATTATTAGAACAGTCAAGGAAGGTGTTTTAGTTATCAATCGAGATGGTATCATTACTCAAATTAATGATGAAGCAATACGCATCTTACGTATTACTGAAAACAAAAATAAAATCATTGGTGGCCATGTTAGGAAAATTATCCCAAACACGCGTTTATATGAAGTGATGCTAACAGGTGAGGCCGAATACGATTGCGAACAAAATATTAATGGTATTATTATTTTAACGAATCGAATACCACTTTTTGTTAATGGCAAGCTAACCGGCGCAATTGCTTCGTTTAGAGATATGACCGAAATTCGCCAGCTAGCCGAAAACCTAACCGGCGTTAACCGCTATACCGATGCGCTGCGTTCACAATCACACGAGTTTAATAATAAACTCCATGTCATTTATGGCTTAACATTTAATGAAAACAACCATGAACTCATTGAATATTTAGAAGAACTGATGGGCAGTCAAGAAAAGGAGTACGAACAAATATCACAATCAATACATGATCCAATTATCGCTGGTTTTTTGAATAGTAAATTTAGCCGAGCAAGAGAATTAGGGGTAACCTTACATTTTCATATTGCAGGACAATTAAATATCCTTACTAATAGCTCTATCGCGCATAAATTAGTAACAATTTTAGGTAATTTAATCGATAATGGCTTAGATGCTGTGCAATTTTTAGATGATAAACAAATTACGATTAACTTAAAAATTAATGATGATTGTTTTATTATTGAAGTTAAGGATAATGGTCAAGGTATTACCAAAGAACATTCTCAACAAATATTTAGCAAAGGTTATTCAACCAAAGGAGACAACCGTGGCTTTGGTTTGTATCTAGTTCTTGCGAGTGTTGATGAACTAAACGGTCATATTGAATTATGCGAATCAGATACGACAACAGGTGCATGCTTTAAAGTATTGTTGCCATTACATGAAATTTATCAGGAAAAATAAGATGATCAATGTGCTAATTGTTGAAGATGATCCGATGGTAGCAGAATTAAATAAAAAATATTTACAAATGGTACCTGGATTTAAATTAGTCGGTCAGGTAAAGGATGGTGAAACTGCCCTCCATTTTATTCACGATAATCCTATTTCACTGATTTTATTAGATATGTTTATGCCTAAACTAGATGGTTTACAATTGCTACAACATATACGCATTAGTTACCCAAATATTGATATTATAATGGTTACTGCGGCTTGTGATAGCGAAAATATTCAAGCGGCATTACGATTGGGGGTGATTGATTACATTGTTAAACCCTTTACGTTTAAACGCTTTAGAACCGCATTGATCACTTATCTAGAACGAGTAAGATTACTGAGTTCTAGCGAAATATTAGACCAAAAACAGCTCGATAATCGACTTTTTGCTAAAAGTGTTGAGAAATCGGATCAACTACCTAAGGGCATTGAAGCTGACACCTTAAAAGCTATACGCGACATGTTAGCTAACTATACCCATGATTTTGCTATGAGTGATCTTGTCTCTTCCAGTACACTATCTCGCATATCGTTAAAAAAATATATTGATTATTTAGAAGAGTTAGGCGAATTGGAGAGCTATTTAATCCATTTATCTATTGGCCGCCCAGTTCGGATGTACTCAATTAAAAATAGAGAAACATAACGCGCTATTTTGGTAACTATAATCATATGTTTTAGTTTAGTGCCACTAAAATTGCCCCAATGGCGATCATTCCGACACCAACCCCACCCCATAGCGAAACCTTTTCGCCAAATAGAACCATCGCAAAAACAACGGCGAAAACAACACTAAGCTTATCGATCGGGGCTACTTGTGAAACATTACCTACTTTAATTGCCATAAAATAAAACAGCCATGATAATGCCCCTGCGATCCCACTTAATATAATAACGACTAACGCTTTTTTGTCAGCCATAAAAGTCTGAACTAACTGTAGTTTTCCTTGAACGACCACCACACCGACTAAAAAAATGGCCATTACAACGGCTCGAATTGCCGTTGCGGTATTAGCATCTAAATGTTGTAAACCAATCTTACCTAAAATAGCCACGGCAGAAGCGGTTATCGCAGATAATAAAGCATAAATTAACCAAGCGCTCATAATATTATTTACTACCTATTAGATATGATTCATCACGCTTTAGCATTTTTATAGATTCTTGCATGCTAGGGTTTTCTTGGCATATTTTAGAATTGTGCATAACCCCAACACACTCTTCTTTTACTATATGAGGTTTTGACCATCGATTCTCTTTAGCTTGTCTGTTTTGACTACCGCAAGCAGTAAGTCCTAAAAATAAGAACGAAACGCTTAATATTATCATTACTTTTTTCATATTCTATTTTTCATCCTAGCTTTTGATTGTTAGCGTTATTATGTTTCTATTATTGCTTAATAAATTAATTATCGCTTAGTTGGATATGGTCACCTATTTTTAAAATTAAAAACTCGTTTTCTGATAGGTTATACTTTGGTAATAATTGTTTCAATAGCTTTGGTGGCTCATCCAACGAATCATCGGCAAGTTCAAATGTTCCCCAATGAATCGCTATTGCTCGCTTGCAACCAATATCGTGGAAAAGTTGTAATGCTTGTGCCGGATCAATATGTTGGTTGTGCATAAACCAACGTGGCGCATAACTACCAACAGGGATCAGTGCTATATCAATATTTGGGAAACTTTTTTTAACACAAGTAAATTCAACTGAATATCCGGTATCACCAACAAAATATACACAGCGCTGATTAGATTCAATCATCCAGCCACACCATAACGTTTTATTGATATCAAATAGCCCCCTTCGGCTCCAATGCTTAGCTGGAATAGCCGATAGTAAGACATCATCAACCCACACATCTTGCCACCAATCAAGTTCAATGACTCTGGTTGCCCCCCAGGCTTGTATTTTCTTTTTCAATCCTAATGGTACGACAATCGTTACTAAAGGAAAACGCTCAATTAGCTGTAAAACACTACGATAATCAAGATGGTCATAATGATTATGCGATATAACAATAATATCTATCTGCGGTAAATTATTAATTGAACTTGCACAAGGCGTATAGCGCTTAGGCCCGATAAAAGGGACAGGAGAAACACGATCAAAAAAGACAGGATCGGTTAATATTATTTTATTATTAATTTTTATTAGTGCCGTCGCATGGCCTAGCCACCAAATAGCATCGCGATTAGTAATAGAAAAATTAGCCTCCTGATACCAATCAGTGCAAAACCGCTGGTATCCGCCCTCTGGTGGAGCAATTTTCCGCTCTTTTTGCCATTTCCTTATCTCCTTATAATTAATCGAAAATGGTTCTGAATTACAAAATCCTTGCCGAGTGTGATGTTTTTTTGTTACATCGTAATAGCGGTTTTTGTAATTCACAATACACTCCTATCACCTGCAGCGTTGAATCATAACGGCAACATTCTGAGCGCTCGGTATTGCGCTCGGTTTACTCACTTTGACTCTAACGCAAGGCACCCCAAAATCATTGATAATCAACTGAGCAACTTCCTCTGCGACACGCTCGATTAAACCAAATTGACGACTTTTAACGTAATTTTCTACCACATTAGTTACTTTGGCATAATCCAGGCAAAATGCAACATCATCATGTAATCCAGCCTGGGTATTATCCCACTGCATTTCAAGATCAAGCACCAGTTTTTGCTTAATGTTTTTTTCCCAATCGTATACGCCAATAGTCGTAACGATAGTTAGCCCTTCGATTAAAACACAATCATTTTTCATATAAGTACCCTAATTATTTAGCCAATAAGAGATTACCCAATCTATTTAAATTACGCTATAATTTATTTAAATTATTTCTAATAAATTTGAAAATTATATTTATGGTCCGAATTTTTCAACCAACGCCTATTTTACCTAACAGTGCTATTGAGCTCGATGATAACGCATTTAATCATATTGTTAGAGTTCTTAGAATGAAACAAGGTGAATCAATTACGTTATTCGATGGTAGTAATACCGTCACACCCGCAACCATTAGCCAAATTAATAAAAAAAGCCTAATTGTTGAGACCGCAAATAGTGTGGTTGAAAATCGCGAGTCTTCATTAAATATTCATTTAGGGCAAGTGTTATCTCGTGGGGAAAAAATGGAGTTTACTATTCAAAAATCGGTCGAATTAGGTGTTAATTCTATTACCCCTTTACTATCGGAACGCTGTGGCGTAAAACTCGATACCGACAGACTCGATAAAAAAGTACAACAATGGCAAAAAATAGCGCAATCGGCTTGCGAACAATGTGGTCGTAATATCATTCCAACGATAAACCCTATTGAGAAACTTGATGATTGGTGCGCAAACCTAGATGATTATCTTAAATTAACGCTGCATCCTAGAGCGAAGCATGGCATAAATCAACTAAATTTAAGCAATTCAAATATTGCGCTACTTATCGGCCCTGAAGGCGGATTAACGGAGGCAGAAATAACTATGACAATTCAACATCAGTTTATTGAAATTTTATTAGGACCTAGAGTATTACGTACCGAAACGGTAGCCTTAAGTGCAATTACTGCCTTGCAAGTAAAATTTGGAGACCTTGGATAGCACTAATGATACGATCGACAACCGTATCGAGCCTAGCGAGAGATATAAAAACCATTAGATTAGACATTAAAACAGTTTGCTATTTTCAGTAAAACTATCGTTTATAACTAGCAAAATAGTCGGTTAGATAAAGTAGCAAAAACGCTTCTTTTCATTAAATTTCAGTATATACTAATTTAATTAGCATCAATTACAGTTAAGGAGTTGTCATGATAAAACTTGGCATCGTTATGGACCCCATCAATCAGATTAATATTAAAAAAGATACCAGTTTTGCCATGTTACATGAGGCACAAAAAAGAGGTTATCAGCTTTACTATATGGAGATGAATGATCTTTTTTTGAATGGCGGTGAAGCTTATGCCACAACTCGAAATTTAACGGTTTCTGATAATAAACAGCATTGGTTTGATTTTAGCAATGAACAAACAATTGCGTTAAGCGAACTTGATGCAATTTTAATGCGTAAAGATCCACCGTTTGATACCGAATTTATCTATGCTACCTATATTTTAGAACGAGCTGAGAATGCAGGTGTATTGGTGGTAAATAAACCGCAAAGCTTACGAGATTGTAATGAAAAATTATATACCGCTTGGTTTGCAGAATTTACTCCGCAAACGCTGGTTACAAGACAAGCAAAATTAATTAAAGATTTTTACCAAACTCACCATGATATTATTTTAAAGCCACTTGATGGAATGGGCGGTGCATCAATTTTTCGCATTAAACAAGATGATCCTAACCTGTCGGTTATCATTGAAACACTAACTCATAACAGTAGCCAATACTGCATGGCTCAGACTTATTTGCCAGCCATCAAGGACGGAGATAAGCGAGTGCTGGTGGTAGATGGCGTTCCTATGCCATATTGCCTTGCACGTATTCCACAAAAAGGGGAAACACGAGGCAATCTTGCCGCTGGTGGATATGGTGAAGTCAGAACATTATCTGAAAGCGACTGGAAAATTGCTAACGCAATTGGCCCTAAATTAAAAGAGAAGGGGCTGTTATTTGTTGGTCTAGATATTATCGGCGATAAATTAACCGAAATTAATGTAACAAGCCCAACTTGTGTGCGAGAGATAGAAAGCTATGCGAATGATTTATCAATCACAGGTATGTTAATGGATGCGATAGAAAAACGCGTAAAATAACTAAGGAAGCAAGATGATTAGGTCATATCAATCTGGTGATTTGGATAAAATTATGTCAATTTGGTTGACTGAAAATGAGCGCGCACATAATTTTATTGATGCTAATTTTTTTCGCAATAATTTTGAACTAGTCAAATCGTTAATACCTATGTCGACAATTTATGTTCAAGATTTAAATGGAGTTAAAGGATTTATCGGCCTGACTGACAACTATATAGCTGGCCTTTTTGTGGATTCAAATTTTCACCATCAAGGAATTGGCACGGCGCTAATTCAAAAAGTGAAACAGAAGTATAATGAACTATCCGTAAACGTCTATCAAAAAAATGATAAAGCTATCGCTTTCTATCTATCACAAGGATTTGAAATAATATCGCAATCAAGCAATGAAGAGACCAATGAAATCGAGTATTTGATGAACTGCCATGTACAACATCGTGTGAAAATTGGTAAATGTGCTTTGTAACTTTTACATGCTGATATTATGAACAATTAAATAAACTATGAATTTAAAAAACCGTTTTATTATTGCAATGCCAACCTTAAGCGATATCTTATTTAATCGCTCAGTTGTTTATATTTGTGAACATAATCGTGATGGAGCGATGGGTATTATTATTAATAAACCTATTCACGACCTATCTGTTCAGACCGTGCTATCAAGGTTAGATATTACGCCCTATAAATCCTGTGCTGAGTTAGAACAGCCTGTTTTTATTGGTGGCCCACTTGCGGAAGAACAAGGATTTATTTTACATACACCACAAACTGGATTTTCTTCTAGTATCGCTATATCTAATGACGTAATGATAACCACCTCTTTAGATGTATTAAAATCAATTGGCTCACCACAGCAACCCCATAATTTATTATTATCCCTTGGCTATGCTAGCTGGGGAAACATGCAACTAGAATACGAAATCGCTCAAAATGATTGGCTTGTTGCTGACGCAAAATCCGAGATAATCTTTGAAAGTCCAATCGACGATCGTTGGCATCTTGCGGCTGAATCGATAGGCATAAATATTGATCTGATTTCTATACAAATGGGCAAAGCGTAGAGATATGGCAACGATTATTGCATTTGATTTTGGCACGAGCAGTATAGGCTGTGCTATTGGTCAAGATATCACTAAAACAGCAAGGCCTTTGTGCGCTTTTAAGGCTCGTGATGGCAAGCCTAATTGGGTTGAAATTGAGAAAGTGTTAAAAGAGTGGCAACCTGATTATTTAGTGGTAGGTTTACCTCTAAATATGGATGGCAGTGAGCAAGAATTGACACTAAGAGCAAAAAAATTTGCTAATCGCCTACATGGACGATTTGGCTATCAGGTTAATTTACAAGATGAACGTTTATCTACGGTTGAGGCGAAATCATATCTTTTTGCTTCAGGCGGCTATCGAGCACTAAATAAAGGTAAAGTCGATGCGAGCTCTGCGGTAGTTATTTTGGAGAGTTGGTTTGAGAATCAAACCATATAATCATAAACTATTATTTTGCGTTGTAATATATAATTATTATATAACGTTTAGCACATAAAAAAGGACAGTTTAGCTGCCCTTTTTTATTATTCCAAGAGTCACTGATTAGCGCTACGGTATTCGACAATATCGGCGATTGTCACTACCGGTAAATCGAATTTTTTAGCAAAAGCCACGACTTGCGGCGCTCTTGACATTGACCCATCATCATTGGTTATTTCACATATCACTGCCGCAGGTTTAAAGCCGGCTAACTTAACCAAATCAACTGACGCTTCTGTATGCCCTCGACGCGTAAAAACGCCATCGTCTTGTGCGACTAAAGGGAAAATATGCCCAGGATGATGTAAATCAGTAGGTTTTGCATTATCGGCGATAGCCGCTCTTATTGTTGTAACTCGGTCGCTTGCAGATACCCCCGTCGATACACCACTCGCTGCTTCAATGCTAATTGTAAATGCCGTCTTATTTTTACTCGTGTTATGCGGCACCATCATCGGAAGTTCGAGTTTATCGCAGTATGATTTAGGCATGCATAAGCAAACAATACCACTGCCGTGACGAATGGTTAATGCCATCTGTTCTGCGGTAATATTTTCTGCTGCCCAAATAACGTCACCTTCATTTTCGCGATCCTCATCATCAAGGATCAGCACTCCTGTCCCTGCTTTTAAAGCTGTTAATGCATTATTAACACGCTCAATTGGGGAACCGAACTCGGCTAAACTAAAGGTGTTATGTACAATTTTAGTACTATTTTCGGATTTCTGATTCATGGTAAGCGATTCCTTCTTGATTAATTAAATACCAGAATCAGGGCAAGTGCTTGACCGTTAGGATACCACGCACACGCAGTGGTAATTATTTGCAAGGTTTATAAGCAACTCTCTTTTATCCAGACTATAACTGTCGGCCTTGGAATTTCACCAAATCTGCTAGACCTTAACTATTATAATACAATAGTCAAGCGCTCGTGGGCTATCACCACCGGTGGGGACTTTCACCCCGCCCTGAGAATTATCAGCGATGCTGACCGATACACTATAATACTTAATCACTAAAAATTCATCTTTTTCCAATAAAAAAAACAACTGATTATTGGTTTTTAGGGTATTAAATAGTAGCAATACGGTAGATTAATTTTTCCTAATAATCCAACGACTAATTAAGATAGGTAACATTTCACTCATTTTCTCTAATAGTAGAGTCCCTTGCCCTGCTTGATAATGGTGAGGATCTCGACTTGCAAAAACCAAAACCCCCAAGTCACCAAAACCACCAAGTAGCGATAAAGCCACGGAACCAACATAAGCTTTTTCAGGGATCAATAGATCAAGCTCAGTGGTATTTAATTGCCCTAAATATTGGTAATTATATTGCAAATGACGAACACGAATAAAATCGAATTTATCCATTGATAACGCAAAATGATGGTAGCTTGACGGAATATTAAGTTGCCATTTATTATCAAACAGATAAAGATAGGCTCCAATTAAACCTAATGATTTAGCCCATTGGTTTAGTCGAGTGAGTAGGTCATTTAAATCATTAGACAATAACAGTTTATTTTGCAGTGCCATCAATGAATCAAACAGTTGCTCATTACTACAAGCATGTTCCATTAACAACGTTATTTCCGATTCGAGCTGCCTGATTTTATTTCGTTGTCGAGCAAGTTGCCATTCTGACAATGACATAACACCCCGGATAGGATGCGGAATTTTCATCTCTTCAATCTGTTTAGCATGATGAATAAAAAAATCAGGATTGTGAATTAAATACTCACTGACCAATTCATCATTAAGCAAAACGTTATTAGTTTTATTGCGCGTAACCACCTTCTTACGTGATACATTAGTCTTTTTGTTTGTTGATGATGTTTTTTTAGGCGTTAACGTCATTATCTATTTACCCTAGGTATTTACCTTTTAATTATAAAGAAATAAAGCCATCATAAACGTGAGTTGCACTACCAATCATAAATAATGAAAAGCAATTACCTAGCCACTCAATAAGTAACTCACCTCCGGGTAAACTGACCTTAACTTTTTCTGCTAATAGCCCCTGACGAATACCCACAGCAACTGCAGCACATGCTCCTGTACCACATGCTTGAGTTTCCCCTACCCCTCGCTCAAAAACGCGTAAACGGATATTATTACGATCAACAATTTGCATAAAACCAATATTTGCCTTTTCAGGGAATCGCTCGTGGCTTTCTAGTAAAGGACCAAGTATTGCAACGTTAGCTGTCAATACATCGTCAACTTGTATTACACAATGTGGATTACCTATTGAGGCTACTCCGCATAAAATAGTTTGTTCTTGTGCTCGAATAATATAAGTTTTTTCTTCTTTAATCGCTTTAAAAGGAACTTTGCTCGGATCAAAACAGGGTTCCCCCATATCAACTTTGACAGTATCATTAGGATTAACCGTTAAGATAATAATGCCTTTTTGTGTACTTACTTTTAATACTCGCTTTTTGGTCAATCCTTTTAATATTACAAATCGTGCAAAACAACGTGCTCCATTACCACACTGTTCAACCTCACTCCCGTCAGCATTGAAGATGCGATAGTGAAAATCAGTATCGGGGGAATATGGGGGCTCGACTAGTAATAATTGGTCGAAACCAACGCCAGTGTTTCTATCGGCAAGTCGTCTGATGGTTTCTGGTGATAAATGAACATTTTGAGTAATGCTATCAACAACCATGAAATCATTACCTAAACCATGCATCTTGGAAAAATTCATTTTACTGTCACTCGTGTGTTTTATGCACTATTTCTTAGTTATGGCACTATTATAGCAGTGAGAAAGCTATGTGGCTATTGATGCATTTTATTAAAATTAGTTATATATAAAAAATAAGGCGCTTTAATGCGCCTGCCTTTATAAAACTAAATAAACTATATTATTTCACCTTGCCATAGCATATCAAATGTCTCGCGTTGGCGAATTAAGCGATGCTTATTATCGTCAACTAATACTTCAGCTGGCCTTGGGTGGCTATTATAATTTGATGCCATACTAAAACCGTAAGCGCCAGCACTACAAATCACTAATAGATCATCTTGTTGCGCCGCGAGCTCTCGCTCTTTACCTAAAAAATCACTCGATTCACAAATAGGACCAACCACATTATAACAATAAGTCTGCTGGTCAGGCTCAGCTTGCTCAGCAGGCAAAATACGCATCCAAGCTTCATATAAGGCGGGGCGGATTAAATCATTCATGCCTGCATCAACAATGGCAAAATGGTTATCATCTTGGTGCTTAATATATTCAACTTTAGTAATTAAGATACCGGAATTAGCTACAATAGAGCGCCCTGGCTCAAATAATATTTCAATATCAGGATAATGAGTGAGTTTTTTTAGCAGTTCATTCACAAGCTCTGACGATTTAGGTGGGACTTCATTATCATAACAAACGCCAAGTCCACCACCGAAATCGATATGCTTAATATTAATTCCAGCTAATTTTAAATCATCGACTAAAGATAAGATTCGATCGGCTGCATCTAAAAAAGGAGCGAGCTCAGTGAGTTGCGAACCAATATGGCAATCAATACCACTAATCTCAATATGAGATAATTTTGCTGCTTTTTTATAAATACCTAGAGCTAGTTGATGGCTGATACCAAATTTATTTTCACGTAATCCTGTAGAGATATAGGGATGTGTCTTGGCATCAACATCAGGGTTAATACGCAACGAAATAGGTGCAATTTTATTTAATTGCTTTGCGATATCTTGAATACGATCTAGTTCAGCCTCTGACTCAACATTAAAACATTTTATGCCAACAGCTAAAGCCCGCTTAATCTCAGTAATCGATTTAGCGACGCCTGAAAAAACGATTTTTTTAGGATCGGCGCCTGCTTTTAACGTTCGTTCTAATTCACCCTGAGAAACGATATCAAAGCCAGAACCTAATTTTACCAGTGCATTTAAAATAGCTAAATTACTGTTAGCCTTAATCGCATAACAAATTAGATGCTTACGCCCTTTTAAGGCATTATCAAATTCAATCCATTGTTTTTCTATATAGCTTTGGCTATAAACATAAAGAGGCGTACCGTACTGTTTTGCAAGCTCAGCTATCGCATGACCATGAGCAAATAATTTGCCATGTTGATAATTTAGAAAATTCATTAAGCTACTCGATAAAATAAAGGAGAACTAAACATTAATGTGATGGTCTGTTTGTCTGGTGCATAAAGCGGCCCTTTTAAACCACAGGCGCTTAATAAACAAATAAGTAATAAAATCGATAAAAATATTCTCATCATAATATATCTTATAGATCCCTATTAATAAAACAACGGTGATTCATAATATAAAAATAGCTACTTAAGGCGATGTGCATTCTTGCTAGCTATTTTACCCTATTTTGAAAACGATTAAATATCATATTGCCATTAGATCACAAAAATAACGATAAGTTCAAATAATAATTCACTTATCTATTAATTAAATAAACTTATTTAATATTTTATATCATAATAATGTACTAAAGTAATGTATTAACGAAAATAATTTAGTGAACGATATCTAACAAATACTCTAATAAAAAATTATGATTTATCGCTATGAATAATACCGAAGTGACGATAAGCATGAGGTGTGGCTATCCTACCTCTTGGTGTTCTCTGGATATAGCCTTGTTGAATAAGAAAAGGTTCTAGTACATCTTCGATTGTCTCTCGTTCCTCGCCAATGGCTGCAGCCAAATTATCTAAACCAACTGGCCCACCCATAAATTTTTCAATTATAGCGAGTAGTAATTTGCGATCCATAAAATCAAATCCCTCAATATCGACATCTAGCATATTTAGTGCCTGAGTTGCGATCTCCGCATCAACAATACCATTTGATTTGACATCGGCATAATCTCGCACCCGACGTAATAAACGATTCGCAATACGAGGGGTTCCACGCGAACGTTTTGCAATATGGTGGGCACCTTCTGCCGATAAGTCCATACCTAAAAATTTAGCACTGCGACTAACTATATACTCTAAATCAGCGACTTGATAAAATTCAAGGCGTTGTACTATACCAAAACGATCTCGAAGCGGCGATGTTAAGGAGCCGGCACGAGTTGTTGCGCCAATCAAGGTAAACGGTGGTAAATCAATTTTAATTGATCGGGCAGCGGGGCCTTCTCCAATCATAATATCGAGTTGATAGTCTTCCATCGCTGGATAAAGTATTTCTTCGACAACGGGTGACAAGCGATGGATTTCGTCAATAAATAGCACATCATGCGGTTCGAGATTGGTGAGCATGGCGGCTAAATCACCTGCTTTCTCGAGTACTGGGCCGGATGTGGTTCTCAAATTTACATTAAGTTCATTGGCAACAATATTAGCTAATGTGGTTTTACCTAGCCCTGGCGGTCCAAAAATAAGTAAATGATCGAGCGCGTCACCACGTTGTTTGGCTGCCTGAATAAAAATCTTCATCTGTTCGCGCACATGTGGCTGACCGATATATTCATCCAAATATTTAGGCCGAATTGCACGATCAATCGTCTCTTCTTCTTTTTGTACTGCTGGTGATATTAAACGATCTGCTTCAATCATAAGATGTAGATACTCTCTAATTTATTAGTATAAAATTCACTAGTTATAATGCTGACTTTAATGCTTCTTTAATTAATGTTTCACTATCCATATCTGGTTTAATCACTTTACTTATAATTCGGCTTGCTTCTGGTGGTTTATAGCCTAAAGCAACAAGAGCTGAAATCGCTTCACTTTCAACTTGGCTAGATGAGCGTAGTGCTTGTACGGATTTATCTTTGCTATCATGTGGAATGGTTTGATTGAGTAGCTCACCTCCAAAATTTTTAAAACGATCTTTCATTTCAACAACTAATCGCTCAGCGGTTTTCATTCCAACGCCAGGGAGTTTGACTAATGTTTTGATTTCACCCTGTTCAACCGCGCCGACAAACTGAGTCGCCGACATGCCGGATAATATGGCTAACGCTAATTTGGGGCCAACACCATTAACTTTAATTAATTCACGAAAAAGTAATCTCTCTTGCTTATTATTAAAACCATATAGTAATTGAGCATCTTCTCGAACAATAAAATGAGTTAAAATAATCGCTTCTTGTCCATTGTCAGGCAGCTCATAAAAACACGTCATCGGCATCATTACTTCATAACCAACCCCATTAACTTCAATAAGGACTTCTGGAGGTTGCTTTTCAACAATGATGCCACGTAAACGACCAATCATATTTTATACCTTTTATCACGATAAAATTGGATGTAGTTTACCTGAACAGAACTAAACAATAAAGAAAAACTGTATAAATAGACAGCTTTTCTTCAATCTGCATCAAAATTAATATATTGTCTCATAATTAATCAATGAAATTGCAATAATGTGTTGGTCTAGCTATTGTAATTGAAGACCAACGCTTTCATAGAAAGCAAAGATTTGGTCTTTAAACATAATCATAGCAGCCACAGTCAATAACATTTTAATTAACCAACTAACAAAACAGATTGCAAGACTTCGACCAAACGATATTTGTAAAAAATAGGCGATAATATAAATGTACATTAGTAAGCTAATAAATCCCAATATTATTGAGACTAACCCTGATGGCGGTGATTGAAAATATACAAGTACCCCCACCGCTAGTATAGATAGTAATAAAACAGCAACTGCTGTGCAAACTTCGGCAATAAAAGAGATTTTAAATGTTGCGTCCTTTACATTAAGTAAGTGAGCCGCAATTAATAAAAAAATAGCATTAATCACCCATCCCGTAAAAATTACTAATAGTCCAAATAATACGATAAGTACTGGAGATTGTGATTGTAGTAATTGAGGGATCTGTTCGTGCATTTAATTTTCCTTTTTAGCTATATTTATAGATATATTATATTGTATGCATAATAGCATAAAAATATCACATGTAAATATTACATGTTTGAATTACATGTGATATTTTATATTAAAATAGCTAAACAGAAGTTGTGGTATATTTAATTGGTAAATTTAAATAAGGCTCAAGCCGTTTGCATCGCCAATCTGAAAGTAAATCAGGCGCACCTCTGCTTATATCAGGATGAATAAATAAACATTAGTAGGTAAAAATAACTAAAGAGAAATGGTACGGTATGGATCTGCGCCATGTAATTAACCTAAGTATCTTACAATATGCGCAGTCTGCCGATTTTGATAAGATAAAGAATATTAGCCAACACTGAATGTTTTCTTAAATAGCTGCCAAACGCGTAATTGTGCAGCTAAAAGCGCTAAGTATATTGCAAGTTCCCCGAGCTCTTCGACTATTTGCATTTGTCCTGCCGTAAAATAATTTACTAATGGTAATGATAAATGCATATGTCCTTCAGCTGCAGTTGAAATAAATACCCCAAGAACAGCTAAGACAAATTCAATCAACGGGAATTGTTTTTCATGCCACAACACAGCGATAATTCGATATTGTTTTTTGATGACAAACACTAACGCAATACAGATCAGTATTAGCCATAATAATGGATGAACAATCGGTTTATACCAAAGCAATGCAGATGGATATGCCCCGCCAGTTTGTGGATCAATGCTTGTCGGCGGATAAAAACAGGCTCCCCAACTTAACTCTCGCCAAAATAGAATAAACCAGATGGCAATAATCATACTCCAAAACCAACGAAGATTTTTATCTTTTACCTTAAAAATAGCGTAAGCCGCAAAAATAAAACCAATAAAACAAATAGCTAATTGTGTATTTTCGATTAGCCCATTTTCCCACCCCCATTGAATAGGAAACAACCATGCCATCGGGTAAAGCAATAAATAAATTAAAACGACAATTACCCTTAGTAACATTATCTTATTTTTATTGATAGCCATTAATCGCCCCTTTGTTTATTTAATATTATAAACTATCGTTTTATTTAACTAACAGTTAAATAAAAAACACCTATTATCGAATAATCATTAGCTAATCACTATAAACGCAGCTCACTAAAATAATAGTATCAAGTAAATGACTGCTTTATATTAAATCTGACTACAATAAGCTTATGGTGTACTTAATAATACTATTTTTATTATTTATAATTTTTAACTAAATTTTGATAGCTATGAGAATGAGTAATGGCAATAGCTAACGCGTCTGCCGCATCAGCTTGCGGACTTGCGGGTAACTTAAGTAACATTTTGACCATATGTTGAACTTGTTTTTTATCGGCCGCGCCAGTACCGACTACCGATTGTTTTACTAGCCTTGCTGCATATTCAAACACAGGTAAATCACAATTTACTGCCGCAACAATAGCCACACCTCGTGCTTGGCCTAATTTAAGTGCAGAATCGGCATTTTTAGCCATAAAGACTTGCTCTATTGCAAACATGTTAGGCTGAAACTGTAAAATAATTTCGCTAACACCTGCATAAATGCGCTTTAAGCGAGTTGGCATATCGTCGGCAGACGTGCGAATACAGCCACTGCCGAGATAAGTTAATTGTCTACCCACTTGACGGATAACACCGTAGCCCGTCAAGCGCGAACCAGGATCAATGCCTAATATAATCGACATTATAGTGTCGCAGCAACCTCATCAGAAACTTCACCATTATGGTAAACTTCCTGCACATCATCACAATCTTCAAGCATATCAATAAGGCGTAATAATTTAGGTGCAGACTCAATATCAAGATCGATTTTTGTCGCAGGAATCATCGACACTTCAGCGGATTCAGAAATTAAACCCGAGGCATCCAATGCATCTTTGACGTCACCAAATGACTCTGGTGTAGTAAATACATCAATGGCACCATCATCATAGGTAACCACATCATCAGCACCAGCATCAAGTGCTGCGTCCATAACCTGATCTTCATTTACACCTGTTGGGTAGGAAATAACGCCTTTTTTAGTAAATAAATACGATACTGAGCCATCTGTTCCTAAATTGCCCCCAGTTTTAGTAAAGGCATGGCGAACCTCTGAAACGGTACGATTACGGTTATCACTTAAACACTCAACCATCACAGCAGTACCTGCTGGGCCATAACCTTCATAAATGATAGTTTCCATATTACTATCATCTTCACCACCAACACCGCGCGCAATAGCGCGATTCATGGTGTCGCGAGTCATGTTATTTGACAATGCTTTATCCATTGCAGCACGTAAACGAGGGTTCGACGCTGGATCGCCGCCACCAATTTTAGCGGCCGTAACTAGCTCACGAATAATTTTGGTAAAAATTTTACCGCGCTTGGCATCTTGCGCAGCTTTTCGATGTTTGGTATTAGCCCACTTACTGTGACCTGCCATAAAATTCTCCAGATATCATTGCTTTTATAAAATGCTGCATTCTAACAGAAATACTTTCAAAATTCATTACAAAGTCAAAATATCTAGCTAGTATGATTAATTTCATTATATCTAATTATTCATAAGTTATATTAAAAATCATCTTAGATTCAACTGCTCCTGGCATAATGTTATTACCATATCGATAATAGCGCGCAGTGTAATTAAAGGTATAAAAATAGTTACCCGTTAATGCTAATGATCCTGCATTATATTTTTTTTCAAAAACAAGCGCTTGTTTGTTGCTATCTAAAACTTGTATACCAATACCCGTTGCACCATTAGAACTAATATCATTAACTAGTACCCCATCTGAATTAGATAAATTAGATGGGATCGTGCCTGAAAACGTCATATAGACATGACTATAACCCGAAGAATCATTTACTCCCTCTCCGCCTCCGCTACATCGAGTCCGAATTGCAAAGTTAGTATCTCCAGTCGTTGCTCCTACAGTTTTAAGCTTTGTATAGCTTACTGGTTCTAAGTAGACATTTTGCTCAGCCCCACTCACGACCGAACAAGAAGGAGTAACAATTGACGTCCCACCTTCTGTCATATAACTTGATAATGCCGATGTAGAAAGGGTTGCGCCAGGAATACCATAAGAGGTGTAGTTACCACTGGAAAGGGGACCACTACCGACAAATTCAGCTGTTTTATATAATGTAACAATAATGTTGCCCGCTACTACGTTGATTTGCCGTTCTCTTTGAGCTACATAATTGTAGGGATAAATGTTACGATCCCTTGCTATTTTTATTCCCACACCAGAGACATTTGTTTGATATACCTTATTGTTATTACTAATAAATAAACTAGTATTTATAGCACCCTCAATCATATCGCCTCCATAGCAATAAAATGCGACCCCTACTTCACCAAATGGAAATGATTTCTCAGCGATCACATCACCAACATTTAAATTGGGATTAACAATTACCGTTCCCATATCTATATATACTATTCCTGCTGGAACATCATTATACCGAGTACAAGCCGCAAAACATTGAGCAACAAAAAATAAATTAAAAATTAAAAAAAATTTTACTCCTAATTTCATAGATATGCCTTTTCAATTTAGCTACAGAGAGTCCACAATATATTGTATAACTATTCATAGGTGATATTAAAAATCATCTTGGATTCGACTGCGCCAGGCATAATATCGCTACCATATCGATAATAGCGCGCAGTATAATTAAAAGTATAAAAATAGTTACCGGTTAATACTAATGATCCAGCATTGTATTTTTTTTCAAAAACAAGTGCTTTTTTGTTGCTATCTAAAACTTGAATTCCAATGCCTATTGCGCCATTAGAACTAACATCGTTAATTAACACCCCGTCTGAGTTAGATAAATTAGACGGGGTCGTACCTGAAAAAGCCATATAGACATGACGATAACCAGAATCTTTGACTGCGTCTCCGCCCCCACTACATCGAGTCCGAATTGAAAAATTAGTATCCCCAGTCGTCGCCCCTACCGTTTTTAGTTTTGTATAGCTTACTGGTTCTAAGTAGACATTTTGCTCTGCACCACTTACCACAGAGCAAGAAGGGGTGATAATTGTCGTCCCTCCTGCTGTCATATAAGTTGTTAACCCAGAAGTAGAGAGACCTCCACCTGGCGGACCATAAGTGGTGTAATTACCACTTGAAAGAGGCCTGTACCGACAAATTCAGCTGTTTTATATAATGTAACAATAAATTGACCTTCTGCTATATTGATATCATTTGTTCGTACAGCTTGGTAGTTGTAAGGATAAATGTCACGATCCCTTGCTATTTTTATTCCCACACCAGAGACATTTGTTTGATATACCTTATTGTTATTACTAATAAATAAACTAGTATTTATAGCACCCTCAATCATATCGCCTCCATAGCAATAAAATGCGACCCCTACTTCACCAAATGGAAATGATTTCTCGGCAATCACATCTCCAACATTTAAATTAGGATTAACAATTACTATTCCCATATCTAAATATACTATTCCTGCTGGAACATCATTATACCGAGTACAAGTAGCAAAACATTGACCTATAAAAAATAAATTAAAAATTAAAAAAAATTTTACTCCTAATTTCATAGATATGCCTTTTCAATTTAGCTACAAAGAGTCTACAATATATTGTATAACTATTCATAAGTTATATTAAAAATCATCTTAGATTCAACAGCTCCTGGCATTATATCACTACCGTATCGATAATAACGCGCAGTATAATTAAATGTGTAAAAATAGTTACCCGTTAGTGCTAATGAACCTGCATTATATTTTTTATCAAAAACAAGTGCTTGTTTGTCGCTATCTAAAACTTGAATGCCAATGCCTGTTGCGCCATTAGAACTAACATCGTTAATTAACACTCCGTCTGAGTTGGATAAATTAGATGGGATCGTACCTGAAAAAGCCATATAGACATGGGCATAATCCAAATCTTGGACAGCTTCTCCGCCTCCACTACATCGGGTCCGAATTGAAAAATTAGTATCCCCAGTCGTCGCCCCGACCGTTTTAAGTTTTGTATAACTTACAGGCTCTAAATAGACATTCTGCTCTGCACCGCTCACTACGGAGCAAGAAGGGGTAACAATTGTTGTCCCACCTGCCGTCATATAAGTGCTTAACCCAGAAGTAGATAGGCCTCCACCTTGTGGGCCATAATTGGTGTAATTACCACTTGAAAGAGGCCCTGCACCAACAAATTCAGCCGTTTTATATAAAGTTACAAAAAAATCATCTGCTTTTATACTCACATCATTGTTCCTTGAAGCTGTATAATTGTAAGGGTAGAAATTAGTCCCTCTAGCAATTTTTATTCCAACACCTGGGACATTGGTTTGATGTATCTTATTATTACTACTAGTAAATAGACTAGTATTTATAGCGGCTTCAAGTATATCTCCTCCATTACAATGAAATGCACGATTCACTTCTGAAAATGGAAATTTTTTCTCAGCAATAATATCGCCAACATTTAAATTAGGGCTGACAAGCACTGTCCCCATATCTAAATATACAATTTCCTCAGGGACATCTAATTTAATACATGCCCCATAGCTTTGACTGACGAAAAATAAATTTAAAACTAAAAATAACATCGTTCTTATTTTCATAAACAAACCTTCTCACTTTCGTTACTATCATTTAATAAAAACGAACATTTGCCTGTAAGCCCTTCAACAATGGCATCGGTTGCTTTATCATCATAAATAAACACTTGGCCACCTTGACCAACTACCCCAATCGATTCATTATTTTCATTTACTACATTTTGGCCAAATGTTAGTGGTTTACCTTCAATATTAACCACATTAAATACACGTGTTTTTTCAATTTTTGTGTCAAATTTGACTTTGGTAATGGTTCCCTCATAAGGCACTACTTGCAGAGAGGTATTATCAAAAACCACATCGTCACTACTGCCTTTTGGATCAATCGCAATAGTATTGAGTCGATAAGGTCTGACATATGAAGATATGGCATAGCCATTACTATCTATTCGCGTACCTAAGGAGCCTGGAATTGTCGCACCTTTAGCATTTTTTGCCTCAATCAATGTCATCGTATCTGACGTATTTGGTGTAAATGTTACACCTCCACTATGAATAATAAATGAACCATTTGCCCCCGCACCAAACTGCCTAAAATGATTACCTTGGCTAAAGTTAGCGCTGACATTCGAAAGAGAAGAACGATAGTTAGTATTTAATGCTATACTTTGATTACCGCCAGTGCCCACTGCACTAGTAATACCATAAGTAGCCAAACTATCTTTATCTAACGCACCACTTAACCCTACTTGAGCTGAGCCGAAATGGGAGTTATTGAATAAAGCATTCGACGTGATGGTAGTTCGACGCTGACTAGACCCCAGTGAGTAAGTAAAACCAATCGATAGCCGATTATCGGCATTATTGTTAGAATAAACTCGTGTAAAAGCTAATGAATAGGATAAATTACCTAATCGATTATTATATGTCTGTTGGATTTGTTTTCTGGTATTTGTATCACCCCAATAGTTATAAATTTGTCCTGTTAAATAAAAACTACCATAACCTGATGGCAAGTTTTGGTTAATGGTCAAATTAAGTACATTTTTACGCGGCAATGAATTATCAGTACCGCCTCGTTTGTAATCATCAATAAAATAAAGCGCTTCATTTGCATCAAAATAATCTTGTGAACTGGAATGTGATGCACTAACGACTAAATTTGTATTTGTTTCAGTAAATTGCTGGTTAAATGATAGCCGATAATTGTAACCACTTTTAGAAACATCATCAAAAGAGGTTTTTGCATAGGTGACATCAAAGCCCAAAGCACCTATACCGGTATTAATACCAGTACCGATTAAATAAGCTTGATAATCATCAAACAACGTTGTACCTGAATATAAAGTAAACGTATTGTTTAATCCATGCTGGATACTTGCTTGTAAAATATTTGGTTTATTTCTCAAATTATCCATATCAGCCTTACCAGCTGCGACTTGATAATGAGTAAAACCTGGTCTCGATAATTGAGAAATTGATGCATAAGGAACAACAAACGTATTTTCGCTACCATCTGCCTCTTGAACAGTTACGTCTAAATCGCCGCCAAACCCTATTGACGAAATATCTTTAATGCTAAAAGGTCCTGGTGAAACGGATGTTTGATAAATGATATTACCATTTTGGCGCACAGTAACCAAAGCGTTACTCATTGCAACACCATTGATATCAGGTGCGTAAGATGACATGCCATCAGGATACATATTATTATTGGTTGCTAATTTGGCGCCATTCAATTTTATACTATCAAATAACGAACTTTCAGTATAAAACTGACCTAAAACGAAATTTGATTTAATTGCAGCAATCGAGCGTTGTACATACGTCTGATTACTATCCCAGTTGAATTTACTCGTATTTTGCCAAGTAACATTACCCGCATGTTTTAGTAACCATCCATTAAAAGACAGACCACCGTCAAGATTTAGATAAAATGATTTTGTATCTTGCGCTGAGTTATCAGAATAATGACTATCATAATAGTTACTGATATAGCTAATATTGATTGCAGGAATACCCGCATCCCAAAACTCTGAAGGGACATAACCAGCAGACTGTGATAGAACATAAATTTGGGGCATTGAAATCAATAATTTTAATGAAGAGGTTTCTAAGATATCTTTAATATTATCGTTATCATTCCATTGGGAAAGTTCACCGCAAAACGAAGGGTCAGCGCTTAATTTATTGTTTAATTCATTAGCATTAATACCAAAATCGGTTAGCATCTTAGCCGTATAACATACCCCTAAGGTACCATTTTTTTGTCTTATAATATTTAAATCATAACGACCTCGCCATTCATCATTGGTATAAACATCTACCGAGTAAACGCCTTCATCAATAGGCGCTCGATTAAAGCGTGAAAGGTCAATATTGTCGCTAGAACCGACAAGAAAACCTCTATTGAACTCATAATTTTGCTCAGTCTCAGCATACACTGAACTAGTAAAATAAGCGCAGAGAGTATATAAAAAAATTTTAGCCTTCAATTTCCCAAGTTTTAACATGACCTATCAATTCCATAAGAAGTTATATAGATTATATTTATTTAACTTTAACGGTGTTTGCGACATCAGCACCATAGTCATTAAGGTAGTTAATCGTAACAACCTCACCCGATTTTAATGCTTTACTAAGGGTTAATGTCTCTACCGAATACGGCGCAATCATTAATGTTTTATCATTTAATGCACCTTTATTATCAGTTGAGATTTTAGTTACTGTAACATAAAAAGGCGATTTATTATCAATAGATAATTGATTTCCTTTAGGAATCAAGGATAATTTTTCAACTGCCGACTCCGGAGTACCTAATCCTGTAGGGCGATAGATAAATTTAAAACGCGAACGAATGGCTAATTGTAAAACATTTTCATCTTTACCCTCTTTTTTAGATAAAGCTGGAATATCAAGAATATTTAGCCACCACAAACTTTCTCTATCAGTTGGTATGGCTTGCTTATTCATCAATTTAATACGTAGTACTTGTCCACCTTTCGCTTCAATACGAGAAATAGGAGGCGTAATTTGGAATGGTGTTTTTATCGTATCAGGAGACTCATTTGGATCACCATTATCTAGCCAAGCCTGCGCAATTGCAGGACGATCAGCTGTATTAGTCATCTGCACAGTAATTTCTTTTTCATTGCCAGGATAAATAAATCGAGTTCCATTAACAATAATATTATTTGCAAATGAACAAAGGCTAAAAAATAAACTAAAAAAAAGTATTGTGATCTTCATGACATCTCCTATAAGAAAAACGATAATTCTAAGTATTATCGTTTTATTGGATTAATAAACCAAAAGATTACTCATATGTAATTTCATAAGTTGCATAACTAGTTACTTGGCCTGCCGTTACCTTAGCTGGTTCTGAAGAAACATACCCAACATAGTAAGTGAAACGAGAAATATCACCATTAGCACTCGAAATAATAGCTCCGTTTGCTTGTGGTTGACTATTATCGCCTGGAATGATTTTGTTTGTCAAAGCTGAACTTGAGTCAGTCGATAAAACAAATTGAACATTCTGTGCACCTAAAACACCGTGAGTATTAGCCAAATAGCCATTATTTACACCTGCCAATAAATTACCACCGGTCCAATTTACAGAAATAGTTTTGGTTTTTCCTTCCTCAGCAGCAGGCATACAATTACTAACATCAATTGTAAATGATTTTGGTCTGAATAGAGTATCGGCTTTAGTTATTTCATTAATTGATATTGGAGCAAGATACACACTTGCATCGCTTCCCTGACCATCAACAGAAATAGTACAAGATACATTTGTTACTAGACCAAAGAAATTAACTTGACCACCGGTAACATCAGGCGTAGCTCCATGAGCCATTGATGTTGCAAATAATGTTGCTAATGTAGTTGCTAATAATACTTTTTTCATAAAAACCTCTTTAATAAAATAAAACAGATAAAATTTCAAATTTAAATAAAAACTGTTTTTTAAACTTTAATAGACTTAAAAAAACTGATTTTGATAATAAATGATTTTAAATATTTGACAATTGACTTTAAAAATTCATTTAACAATTAATACAGTTTGATTAAAAAAGAAAAGCAAATGACAGCAAAATGTAAATATTGTGCAAATGCGAAATGATGTGATTTGTTACTAATAACAACGACTGACAACATACTTTTGTTAAGGTAGCTAATAGCGATTAATAACATTAAATATTACGATAATTAGCATTTATTTAAAAAGTCGTGATTGGTATGTGAGGATGAGCAGAAAAGCTCCGAGAAAAATATTAACTATTATTATCTTTAATATTATTTAAGCACTCAATTGCCTGCCGATTATTCCATGATAATGTGATCTCAGCGGCTTTATCATAAGATAACCACTGATAATTGAGATGTTCGGTTAAAATGGGAGCAATTTCATGTGGTAAAGACAAATAGAACCAGTGTTCTCTATTAGTTGTAACACCAGGTGCATAACGGTGTCTAAATTGTGGAAAGATTTCAAACTCAACCGTCTGTTTAGTATCAACTAATATATAATCAGCCAGTTCAATATCAATACTTGTTTCTTCTTTTACTTCACGTATAGCCGCTTGGTAAGGTGTCTCCCCGAGTTCAAGGCTGCCTGTTACCGATTGCCAAAAACTAGCATCATCTTGGCGCTGTAACATAAGGCAACACTGGGTATTAGGACAAAATATAACGACTAAAACTGATTCTGGATTTTTGTAGCACATCTATTTTTACCGAAGCGTTAAAGCAATACTTAACGCTTCAATTAATATAAATTACTTTTTACTGACTTCAATACCAAGATCTTGTAATGAAGCTGGATTTGCAGGGCTTGGTGCATCAGTTAATAAACATGCCGCTGCCGTCGTTTTCGGGAATGCAATAACATCACGAATATTATCCGTCCCATTGAGTAGCATAGATAAACGGTCTAAACCAAATGCGAGTCCAGCATGAGGTGGAGTGCCATATTTTAAGGCATCAAGCAAGAAACCAAATTTTTCACGTTGCTCTATTTCGTTAATACCTAAAATAGTAAATACGGCTTGTTGCATCTCATTACGATGAATTCGCACCGACCCCCCCCCAACTTCATAACCATTAATCACCATATCATAAGCGTTAGCGACAGCATTAAGAGGATCTGTTTGTAACTTTTCTGGTGAGTAATCCTTTGGCGCAGTAAAAGGATGATGCATCGCATTAAGCCCATCATCATTTTCTTCAAACATAGGAAAATCAATAACCCACAACGGTGCCCATGATTTTTCATCAGTTAATTGCAAATCTTTACCGACTTTAAGCCTTAATGCCCCTAACGCATCAGTAACCACTTTGCTACTGTCTGCGCCAAATAATAAAATATCACCATCTTTTGCCTGAGCCCTTACTAAAATAGCAGTCATCTGTTCGGCATTAAAGAATTTCGCAATTGGGCTCTGCACTCCGTCTAACCCTTTAGATACATCATTAACCTTGACCCAAGCCATTCCTTTTGCGCCATAAACGCCGATAAACTGAGTATATTCATCAAGTTGTTTACGCGTTAATGAAGCACCATTAGGGACACAAAGTAGCGCAACGCGTCCTTTTTCGTCATTTGCTGGCGCGGAAAATACTTTAAAATCGACATATTTAACTAAATCTGCAACGTCAATAATTTCAAGTGGATTACGCAAATCAGGCTTATCACTACCAAAGCGGCGCATTGCCTCTGCAAACGTCATAACCGGGAACTGACCTAAATCAACCTTAATAATTTTTTGCCATAAACCGCGGATCATTTTTTCCATAATGTCTCGTACTTGCTGCGCAGTCATAAATGAAGTTTCAACATCAATTTGCGTGAATTCCGGCTGACGGTCGGCACGTAAATCTTCATCACGGAAACATTTGACGATTTGGTAATAGCGGTCAAATCCTGACATCATTAATAACTGTTTAAAGATCTGCGGTGACTGCGGTAAGGCATAAAATTCACCTTTATGCACACGGCTAGGAACTAAATAATCACGCGCACCTTCAGGTGTTGCTTTAGTTAGCATAGGCGTCTCAATATCTAAAAAACCATGCTCATTCATAAAATGACGCACAAACGCAGTAATATTAGCGCGGGTTTTAAATATTTTAGCCATTTCTGGTCGACGTAAATCAATATAGCGATATTTTAGGCGTTGTTCTTCAGTATTATTTTGATTAAAATCTAATGGTAAAGCCTCTGAACGATTAAAAATCATTAGCTCTGTTGCCAATATTTCAACTTGACCCGTTGCCATATCTTTATTAATTTGACCTTCTGGGCGCGCGCTAACTTTACCTTTAATTTGGATACAAAATTCATTACGTAACTCAGAGGCTAGCTTAAAGGCTTGCTCAAACTGGGGATCAAAAAAGACTTGTACAATCCCTTCACGATCACGCATATCAATAAAAATCATACCGCCAAGATCACGCCGTTTATTAACCCAACCACATAATGTTACATCTTGATTGATATGAGAGGCATTTAATTGCCCGCAATAGATTGTTCGCATAAAAATATCCTATCAGCTGCCTTGCAAAATGGTAATCATTATAGAGCAAATTTAATTTGTATAAAGTATGTAAGCCAAAATATTCGTTATTTATTTCATAAATAGTATTTACCCCAAATTAATTTATCAAACTGGTCAAATTAATTAACTTAATTAAATTCAAAATGATGCTAAAAATATAGACTTATTGGGCTTTTTTCAGTGATAAAAATCATCATGATAGCACTTGTCATTGCCACCATTTATTAATAAGCTTTAGTAATGTTACCTTAATAACAGCGATAAGAATGCTTCTTTCAAGTGATATACTAATAATTTATCCATAATGAAGTTAACCTCTAAGCTCATTGGAGATTGCACTGAACCATATCTTATTAACTTGACCAAATTTATTAGCCAAAATTACATTATTATTTTTACAACCGATTCTTATCAGCCATCAGGTAGATTCTAGCAGAAATAAGCTATGCTATTTTGATATATACATTAAGCGCTAACGTCATATAAAATTAAAATAAAATACAGGAGGTTGTATAATGGAAATATTGAAGGACTATCGAGTGCATCTCCTTGCGCTGTTAGTCGTGATTATGTGTGAATTTATTGGGAAACAAGCCATCTGGGTTATTACTGTATACCCGATGTTATATGCAATGATTATTGGTGGCGCAATTAGTTTACCTAAGCTTAAAATTTTAACGAACAAAAATATGCATCATGCAAGCAGCGTTATGATTGTCACGCTAATGCTTTTGATCGCTAAACTTGGTGTTTCTGTTGGTCCAAAAATCAATGAAATTTTTAATGCTAAACTCGCACTTATCTTTCAAGAAGTTGGGCACTTTGCAGGCACCATCTTACTCGGCTTACCGCTAGCGATGATGTTTGGTATGGGGCGAGAAGCCGTCGGTGCGACTTACTCAGTTGCGCGTGAACCCAATATTGCGATTGTCGCTGATAAGTATGGTCTCGATTCACCAGAGGGACGTGGCGTGATGGCAATGTACGTATGCGGCACATTATATGGTGCAATTTGGATGAGTATTTTGGCAAGCATCATTGCTCGGCTTGATATTATTCATCCTTATGCTCTTGCAATGGGGGCAGGTATTGGTAGTGGTAGCATGATGGCGGCATCACTTGCCCCAATTAGTGATCTCTATCCAAATATAGCCGGAGAAATTAAAGCATATGCCACCGCAGCCAATTTGATGTCTAGCGTACTTGGGATCTACATTTATATCCTATTTTCATTACCCTTCGCTTCGTTCTTATATAATGTACTTAATCGTTTTCGTAATAAAAAATCGGGAGCTAAATAATGAAAATACTAGAAACCATTTTTTTACTTATTTTAGTCGCCATTATTATGGCTGCAGGTAACTCGATTGGTTATCAGATTAATTTTATCGATTCATTGCAAGCACTTGGTATGCTGGTTATTATTTCGATCATAGGTTTTCTTATTAGCAAGTTACCCTTATTCAAAAAATTGCCGGTAATTTTATGGGTATCAGTAGTGGCGGCAATCATGTCATCCCCCATCTTTCCGGGCCATAACATGGTTGTTGAAATAACTGATCAAGTATCGTTACTTGCTATTTGCACTCCGGTACTCGCTTATGCTGGCCTTGCTATTGGTAAAGATTTAGCATTATTTAAAAGTATTTCATGGCGTATTATCCCTGTTTCTTTGGCGGTGTTTTCTGGCACATTTATTTTTGCGGCACTCATTGCGCAATTGACCCTACACTGGGAAGGTATTATCTAACTTTAAAAATTTTTATTTCAATGAGGTGTCACATGAATAAAGAACAACTTAAAAAACAAGTCTGCCAAGCTATTGCTGAGCGAAAAGCAGATATTAAAGCAATCGCAGAGGCTATTTGGGCAGAACCAGAGCTTGGTTATAAAGAGACCAAAACCGCTGAAAAAGTTGAAGCAATATTTAAAAAACTGGGTGTTGAATATAAAAATAAATTGGCACTAACGGGTGTAAAAGGTCGCTTAAAAGGTGGGAAAGGAAGTAAACATAGTATAGCCGTCATTGGCGAACTGGACGCAATTATCTGTGCTGATCACCCTGCTGCTAGCGAATTATCTGGCGCGGCTCATTGCTGTGGGCACAATGCCCAAATAGCCAATATGATCGCAGTTACGATGGGACTTATTGATTCGGGTGCGATGAATTACTTAGCGGGAGATGTTGTACCATTTGCTGTGCCTGCTGAAGAGTATGTCGAAATTACTTATCGTAATCGTTTAATTGAACAAGGTAAAATTAAGTATATTGGCGGCAAACCTGAACTAATCTACCGCGGTGAATTTGACGATATCGATATGGCACTGCAAGTTCATTTAACTAGCGTAGCTAAAGAACGTGAACGAGGTTTTATCGAAATTTCAACAACGAGTAATGGTTTTATTGGTAAGCTAATTCAATATAAAGGTGAAGCTGCCCACGCTGCAGCTGCGCCGCATGTTGGCGTGAATGCGCTTAATGCTGCCATGATGGGGATGATGGGAGTACACGCTATTCGTGAAACGTTTCAAGAAAAAGACTATATTCGTTTTCACCCAATCATTACTCAAGGTGGTGATTTGGTCAATGTGGTACCTAGCGATGTGCGTATGGAAAGCTATGTTCGGGCGGGTAATGTTCCAGCTATGATTGATGCGAACAAGAGGATTAATCAAGCACTTAAAGCAGGTGCAATGGCTGTTGGAGCAAAATGTGAAATTAAAGATCTCCCTGGATATTTACCCTTGCAAAATAATCCAACTATTAACGATTTACTACAAAGCAATGCAGAGCAATTAATTGGTCAAGAAAACGTTTGGATTGCGCCGCATATGACCGGTAGCACCGATACTGGCGATCTCTCTCATATTATGCCCGTTAGCCATCCATGGATTGGTTCTGTTCGTGGCGTTTTACACGGTAAAGATTATAGTGTATTTGATGAAGATATGGCCTATATCCACCCCGCGCAGATGATGGCGTGTACCATTATTGATTTATTGTATGATGATGCGGCAAAAGCCGATCAATTGATGGCGGATTATCAACCACTGATGACGAAAGAACAGTACTTAGCATTCTTGGCTGATTTTGACAAATAATTCCCTCCATAAATTGGCACTCAATGTGCCAATTTTTATGCTAAAATGACCACTATTAACCAATAAAATATCAATTCTCATGCAACAACTTACCGATAAAGAGCTGCTTCGTTATGATCGTCAAATTACCCTCAAAGGATTTGATATTGATAAGCAAGAATTACTTAAAAATAAATCAGCCTTAATTATTGGCGTTGGAGGCCTTGGCTGTAGTGCATCCTTATATTTAGCCTGTGCCGGAATGGGTCGTTTAACACTTGTTGATTTCGACACGATCAGTGAATCGAATCTCAGTCGGCAAATCCTTTATACCGAACAAGCGCTCAATCATAAAAAAGTATTAGTTGCCAAACAACGAATAGCACAACATAACCCACAAATATTGATCGAAACAATTGATCAACAATTAGATGATAATCATCTGATTACTCAAATTAGACTACATGATATAGTGGTCGATTGTAGCGATAATATCCAAACACGTGAACAAATTAATCGCTGCTGTTATCAAGTTAAAAAGCCGCTTATTTCGGGTGCAGCAATTAGGATGGAAGGCATATTATCCGTATTTACTTATCAAGATAATACACCTTGTTATCACTGTTTAAGCATGCTATTTGGTCAAGAACAACTAACCTGTGTTGAAGCCGGTGTGATGGCTCCTTTAGTTGGTATGATGGGATCGCTTCAAGCAGTTGAAACAATCAAAGTATTAACCAATTATGGTAAACCATTAATAGGTCGCTTATTAATGATCGATATAATGACCATGCAATTTAACGAAATCAGCTTTGCCAAATTGGTCAATTGTCCGGTGTGCCATGAAAAATAGTATTAATCGAGTAATGTTAGCACCGATGGAAGGCGTGTTAGATGGTTTTGTTAGGGAATTATTGACAGAAATAAATGACTATGATCTGTGTGTGACTGAATTTGTTCGGGTGGTTAATACCCTTTTGCCAGCCAAAACCTTTTATCGACTCTGCCCTGAACTGCATAATAATGCTTATACCAAATCAGGCACGCCTGTTCGCGTACAATTATTAGGTAGCTCACCTGAGTGGATTGCTAAAAATGCAGTTAGAGCAATTGAACTTGGCTCACATGGCATCGATTTGAATTGTGGTTGTCCTGCCAAAAAAGTCGTGGGCAGCGAGGGAGGAGCAAGTCTACTAAAAAGTCCAGAACTTATCTACCAAATAACTACGGCGATTCGTCAGGCAATCCCTAAAGAACAAGTTCTTTCAGTTAAAGTTCGGTTAGGCTGGGAGTCAATTGAAGAGCGCTTTGAAATTGCGGATGCTGCCGAACAAGGTGGCGCTAATGAAATCGTCGTGCACGGACGAACTAAAGAAGATGGTTACAAAGCAGATAAAATCAACTGGCAGGCGATTGGTGATCTCCGTCAACGACTCTCTATTCCAGTCATTGCTAATGGTGAAATATGGAGTTATCAAGATGGGCAAAAATGTTTAAATGCTAGTGGCTGTGATGCACTTATGCTTGGCCGAGGCGCTTTAAATCTACCTAATTTAGGTGCTATAGTTAAACATGGACAAAAAAAATTAGCTTGGCAAGATGTATTAAATTTACTTAAACGTTACATCATAATTGACAATCCTTATGATAGCGGTTGCTACCACATAGCAAGGATCAAGCAATGGTTAAGTTATTTACGCAAAGAGTATGATGAAGCGTCTGAGTTATTTTTAAAAATAAGAGCAATCAGCGATAAAAAACAGCTAACAATGTTGATATTAGCGCAACAATATTAGACAAATTTTTAGCCAATACCTATTCACACTCACTTAACCTATTTTGTCTAAACTACCTACACGGTAATGAACAAAGGATAATTGTATGTTTGAAATTTCTATGTTTTCTAAGCTGCCTATACGGCGGTGAACTAGAGTTTTATATTATAAATGCCGTTGTTTACCAAAGGATAGTACTTAATTAATTATTTTAAACCCTTTTTTTTAATAAAAAATTAACTATTTGATTAAATTTGTTTTTTTCAGATTAAATAAAAAAGGGGATTTGATAAGGGTATTAACCCCCACGATAAAAACCAAACCACGGATGATAATACCAGTAAGGTTGGTCATTTAATGTAATAGTAGCAAATTGTAGCGCTAACCGAGGTAGAGGCATATCAGGAAAATGGTGCGATAACGCTATAAGCTCTTGATGAAAATCCGCCGTTAGCCAAGGTGTTATTTTATCTGAATCGAATAATTGTGCCCAAGATTGGTAGCTGATCTGTTCATTGATCTTACTTGAGCTAAAATCATTCGGAGTTTGCCATGCAATTTCAGCAGGACTAAAACGAAAACCATTTTGACCGTCTTCATTAAATTGACAAACATATTCAATTTGCTTACGTGCTCGGCGCCGGAAAGGCGTTAATAGTTGTAAATGAACGCAATAGCTATGCGCCAGCGT
This sequence comes from Orbaceae bacterium lpD02, assembly GCA_036251875.1. Lineage (NCBI taxonomy): Bacteria > Pseudomonadati > Pseudomonadota > Gammaproteobacteria > Orbales > Orbaceae > Orbus > Orbus sturtevantii. Next base: position 857,128 of record CP133960.1, read on the forward strand.
TTGGCACCAATAACTGGTTACTTCATTGCTCTCACGTTTTTTATGTTTAACATCTGTAGGAATGTTAAACAAATCAGCCATCACTCGATGTTCTAGTTCGGCTAATGTACTAATTTTATCATGCCAAACATCTGGCCTAGTAATACGTGAAATTGCATTAATATTAGAAAGCTGTGTTTCAGTTATCAGCTCACTGCTTTTGTGCGTCGTTAAACGAAATTTATCCGATTCAAAACCAGGGTGATAAAAACAAATTTTATTTAAACCTAACGAGTTCCCTTGTTTTATTGCCTTCAAATTACTGCTTAAAATTGCTACATTGGGGCTATTGGCTACTTTATCTGGACGATGGCGCCACACTCGTCCAACGAGTTGAATAATTGAGCGCATCGAAGATGGCTCAATTATTGCCCAATCATAATCATGATCTCTTCCTACCTCTGTAACTGGTGTGCCAATTACGATAAAAAGGTGATGGTTAACCTGACTTTGGTCTAATTCTTGGCGAATTTCAGGATGCATAAACAAAGCGTTTGGCTCATTACGGCTTAATAGCCGGTCAAGCTTTTCTTCCAACTTGCTACGCAGTAACAACAGTTGTTTTGCATGGTAAACGACAATGTGAAGCTGAGTATCTGTCGGCATGTCAGTTAATTGGTAAATTGCTCTTGCGAGCGCTATAACATTTTCAGTATGAGCCAAACGAATTAAGCCAAGACTAATTTTTTTGGTTGTCTTAGGATCGACGTTATGATGTTCAGTATGCAACTGATAAGCTTGCTTTATCAGTTGCTGCGCTAATAATGGAAAATCTAATGCGGTATTTTCAGGTTTATTTTTTTGATAATCCGCAAGAGGCATTACTACTCCCTGCCGCCGAATACTAGCTTGCTGTAATCTATTGATACGAGCAGTAACAAACTGCTGATGAGCTTGATTAAAATCATCATCACATTCGATATTTGTGGCTTGTTGCTCAAATTCGTCAAACCAACTACACACAATCGGTAAGGGTGGTTTATTTTGTTGCTTTTGCCAAATTTTACGCCCTGCTTGATATGCAGCAAATAATCCACTGACCAAATCTGGCGTTAATGTTGCCGATGATAACAGTACTTTGCTACCGAACAAACCAGACAAATAGACTAATCGCGCTAGTGCAGGTAAATCATTTTGGTCAAAATCATCAGGCTCATCTAAAATTAAATCTGCCGTTAATAACCGCAAAATAGGGACAATATGTTTCCCTCCTCGTTGATTTTCACTGGCTTGAATTAAATGGTCAATCGTACATGTTACTAGCGGTGTCAGTAACAATGAACGCGCTTTATGATCTTGAATAATAGTGCCAAATTCATCTGCATCTATTGCGCTGGAGTATACGTCGACAAAGCCATCGATTAAATTCTCAGTAGATTCACTGCCAGAGCAACTATCATTATCTTGTTGTGCTAGTTCAAATAATGCTTTATTAGCTTGACCACCCACTAAAATAGCTAGTTGTTCATCCGTTAGGTTAAGTTTTTGTCTTAAGACTTTACCTGTTTGTAGGGTTAATACCCGCAGACCAAGAGCTATTGTAAAACGTATACCGCGCTTGGCATCGGCAAGTGTATACATGATTTTACTATTGGCAAGCGTTTTACCACAACCCGTTGATGCCATATTTATACCAAAAAAACCGGCTTCATTCGCGTGTTCTGAAATACTTTTAGTTAAATCAACGGCGTAATTTTGCCACATAAATCGTTGTATTTTACTTCGCTCGGTAAAGGGTTTATGTTTGCTCAAGCTAGGTAAGTTACCGTCTAATACCGGTAATAAACGCGCAAACCTAGCGGTATATTTTGCTACGCCAAGTAAGTGCTCATCCAAATACTGTTTGGCTTGTTTGTCACTTGCCGTATTGGCGATTAGCTCACTATTATCTATGTGGCACTCTCTTGGCCGGCTAGAAAAATTATGATCGCCCGTCATTAAAGCAAGCCGTGATAAATGCAATAAGAATGGATCATTAATATAATCAGCTATTGCTAACTGCTTTAGATTGAAATCATTTAACGCTTTATTAGCCCAGCGTTTAAGCTGGTTTAGCCATAATTTACTTGTTGTCACACTTTTGGCTAGCTGCCAAAAGTGTTGTTGGTTTTGTTGATCGGCTTTAGGGTTCCATACCCAATTAGCAACAGCAGAGAGCTTTTTAAAAAAACGCTGTGGGGTAAAATCTTCAATATAATCAGGCGTATTTTGTTGCTTAATACTATTTATTTCTTTATATTTATTATCACGCCTATCCCACCGCTCATCTGCATCCGTCATCGGCATGCGATGATGTGAAACAATTAACCAACCAATCCATTGTGCTAGTGAGGGCGATTTTTCTAAATTGAGTTTATCTCTATTAACTGATATTAATTTATTATGCCAATCTGGATTGAGCTGCTGATAATGTTCAAACGTTGCCAACCGAGTCAATACACTTTCATTGCTATCACACCCTTCAATCATTAGCATAAATAACTGTAATGAGATCCACTCATGACGATAAGGATCGCCTAAAGTACCAAGCTTAAGTTTATTTTGAAAACCAATAGTGGCTTTACCTAAATCATGTAAAAGTGCTGATAGTGTGGCAATAATTTGTATTGATGAGCCGTATTGCCATTGATTTTCGTTATCGCTGCGTAAGATGTTGCGTTTTGTTCGATTAGTCGGTACTCGCCCTTCATCATTAAACTGGCTGCGATCGCCAACTAACCATAATAATTCCGTATTGTTTTTGCCTCGCGTCCAATAACAGGCTACGGCAGTATTTTTACGGGCTGTTCGCTTTAGCAAATTACGTAGTGTGATTAGTCCCTCTTCAGTGATAGCTGTTTGCCACGTCCGCCCGCCACTGCGCTCAGCAAACTGGTCAATAATACGGCGCGTCTCTTTTAAGGCATTTTTTTTGCATTGGCTGATAAGTAAAATATTCATGACAGCTCCGCAAGTTGTTTTAAGACATCAATCATAATATCTAGCACATTAAACTGAGCAAAATTATTGATACAAGACTGGCGAAACTCCTTTTCGCTATCACCTCGTTGTGCCGATAAAAATGCCTGAGGTAAAATAATGCTATCTTTGATAATATCTGCGGCATCAAATACTAAACCGCCACGACGAGTTTTACCATATAAGATAGCCATGCCATGCGGCAAGCCAAGAACCCAACATGCCGTCGCACCAAGCCCATAGGCTAAATAGTTACCATGGTCTAAAAACTGATTAGCAGGATCAAAATATTTACCTTTTAAGCCTTGTTTACGTTTAAATTTATCATCTTGCATGGTAAGTTCATTAGCTAAGCCATATAAGCGTTTACTAAAACGCCCTTCTGCCGCTAATAATGCTTGACTATTATCTACTTGATTAAATTGCAGTGCAAAATCATCGATTAACTGATTCAAACTAACTTGAACACTTTCAAACTGCCAATCATGTTTTTGCCAATATTGCGCAATTAGTTGTAAACGCCTTTGTTGTAAATGCTTTGCTGCCTTTAGCCGCCGTAGATCATCAAATCAAAACTGGCACCATTTTTGTAAATATTCGGTTGCTCGATATTCACTTTGTGGTGAAAAAAATTGGCAGGCAAATTCAGTTTCATTTGCCGCAAACAATGGCGTGCCGCCGCAGCCACAAAATCCCATCATAACACCCGCTTTTGATAATTCGCGAACAGCCGCTTGAGTAATAGATGTGCCTGTACCAAGCAGTATACAACTCGTATTAGCAATAGGAATATTCCAGTACAACGACTCATTACCGCGATCAGTAACATATTCAACTCGTCCGCCATTAACTAAGACCCGGCAATGCTCTAAATAATAGAGATTAGCTCGTTTAGAATGAAGAATAGTTTTTAACTCTGTAGCACGAATTTCATTCATATATGACTCAATATAATTAAAAGCAGGGGCAATAATCTAACATTATTTAACTAAACTTCACAATCTCAGCATCTTGTAATTGTTTTGTATTGATCTGTTTTATATAAAATGCTAAATTACTGTATATAAAAACAGTAATTATTTATTTGATAATTATCTCTCATACTACAATAAGGAGTAACGACCATGACATGTGGTGCGACGAATACTTCAGCACAAAACCTACTAACCGTGATCCCATTTACTTATCAGTCACGTTATCCAACCAAACGCTATTATATGCAGGAAAAGTTAGCTAGTTATCACGCTAACAGTTTAGAACCCTTGATCCCCGATGAAATTATTGAGCAGTGTTTAGCGTTAGTTTATGCAATGCTTGAAGTTCAACATCATGGGGTTCGAGAGTCATTAACACTCATTTTGCAAGAACGATTACAGCTCTTACAAGATAAACTATCGTAGTCGTTATAAACATTGGCAAGCTTGACTTGCTAATTGTAACTATTGCATGACAAATATTTTTTATTCTACTCTCTGTAGTGAGTATAAAAATTAGTTTGTCATTTTTTGCTCCAGGTACATACCAGCGCCAAGTAGCCCAGGATCCGAATGAACAATGACATAAACTGGAATAGTTTGTAACAAGCGCCCCATTCGGCCTTTAGTTTCAAAATGAAGCCTAAAATCTGATTGTTTAAAAAATTCCAGAAAACGAGGGACTATCCCCCCCGCAATATAAACCCCGCCACGAGTATTTAGCGTAAGCGCTAAATTACCGCCAAAACGTCCCATGAATGCACAAAATAAACTGAGTGTTTGTAAGCAGATTTGGCAACTTTGCTCAAGCGCCTGTGTAACAATTTCACTAGCGGTTATATCTTGTTTACTTTGATTAGTTAGTTCAACTAACGCTTGATAAATATTAACTAAACCACTGCCTGATAAGAATCGCTCTGCTGATACACGACCGAATTTCTGGCGCAATATCGATAAAATTTTATCTTCGGAATCATTAATCATTGGCAACTCAACATGACCGCCCTCACCAGGTAAACTTAGCCATTTTCCTGCGATACTGAGGAGATGAGCAACGCCTAAACCAGTTCCGGCACCATAAACTGCAATCGGATAGGTAATATCTGCAGCTTGACCACCGATTTGGCATATGTCCTCAGCTCCTAGGGCAGGCACAGACATTGCTACCGCGGTAAAATCATTAATCACTTCGAGTTGTTTTAATGCGAGTAATTCTTGTAGCTCGCTACGTGAAAATTCAATATGGTTATTGGTCATGACAATCTTATCGCCCTCAATTGGGCAAGCAAGCGCAAAACAAGCACGCTTAACCGTTACTGAGCACAGTTTAAGGTAGTCAGTAACTAATTGTGGTAAACATGTGTCGTCGGTAATGGTATATTTTTTTATATCTGATAATATTTTTGTTGCCCTATTGTATAAAGCAAAACGAGCGTTGGTACCACCGATGTCTGCAACTAGTAACTTTTCCATCTATTTACCTTTTTCAATCATAAAATTAAAATATTTATTTTATGGCTCAAATTTTTTACTAAAATATAGTATATTTACGCCACTACATTAGGTTGTATTCAACTCATTTATTATTCTAATTAATCAGCAAACTCACTATCTTTGGTCTCTTTAATGAGTGCTATTGCAACAAAACTAATTAAAGATGCAGCAGAAACATAATAGCCAACCCAAGCTAGACTACCTTGTATAACTAAGTAATTAGCAATGATTGGCGCAAGTGAAGCGCCTAGTATACCGCCAACACTGTAGGCAACAGATGAACCTGTATAACGCACATTAGTTGGGAATATTTCCGGTAATAAGGCCCCCATTGGAGCAAAGATTATCCCCATTAAAAATAACTCTAAACTTAAAAAACTTAAGACCATTAGGTTGGAGCCGCTAGCCATAAATGAAGTCATAAACATCCCAGAGATAACCGTACACAATAAGCCAATAATTAATATAGGTTTTCGTCCATATTTGTCACTTAAAAAAGCTGAAATCGGCGTGGCTATCGCCATAAAGACAATTGCAATACAAAGAAAACCTAAAAAGCTGTCTTTGGCAATCGATAAATATTTAGTGCCATATTGTAATAAAAAAGCGGTAGTAATATAAAATAATGTATAACAACCAACCATCGACAATGAACCTAATATTAAAGCTTGCCAATGATATTTTAGTACATTAATGACTGGCATTTTTGCCTGTTTTTTAGCCGATAATGTTTTGCTAAAAATGGGACTTTCAACTAGTTTTAGACGAATATATAAGCCAATAATGACCAATACTGCGCTCAAAATAAAGGGAATACGCCATCCCCATTGTAAAAATTGTTCATTTGATAACAATAGTGTCACAGTTAAAAAAACAGCGTTAGACATTAAAAAGCCAATTGATGGTCCTAACTGAGGAAACATACCAAATAGCGCTCGTTTACCCTGCGGTGCATTTTCAGTCGCTAATAATGCAGCGCCGCCCCATTCACCACCAAGTCCTAATCCTTGAGCTAAACGCAAAATACATAATAGTAATGGTGCCCAAAAACCAATAGTTGCATAACCAGGTAATAAACCAATTAATGTTGTTGCCAATCCCATAAGTATTAACGAAAAAACCAATGTAGATTTTCTACCTATTCGATCACCAAAGTGACCAAATAACATAGCACCTATTGGTCGAGCAATAAATGCGATCCCAAAAGTAGCAAAAGATTGTAGCGCTTGTGCTGACGGCGAACTATCAGGAAAAAATACTGGACCAATCACTAAAGCGGCTGCAGTTGCATAAATGTAAAAATCATAAAACTCAATAGCGGTGCCGATAAAGCTTGCCAATGCGATGCGAGAGGTTGAATTAACTGGTTGATGGTTTGCGCCCATGAAACACGACTCCAATATTTTTATTATTAAGCAGTAAGGAGGAAATTATAAAGCAGTACAAAAAATTTGTTATAAAAAAATAAAATATAATCGCATAAATAGTGATATAAGCGCTGACTTATATTACAGCGCTGGCAAATTAAACAGCGTTTGAGTCGATAAAACTAAATTTAAAAGTTTAATAGCTATAACCATTTTTTTAATTTGAAGTACACATAAGGAGCAAGTCCAGCGATTAGCATCAGCCCTAGAGCCATAGGATAGCCATAATCCCAATGTGTTTCAGGCATAAAATCGAAGTTCATACCATAGGCAGAAGCAACCACTGTCGGAGGTAAGAATACCACAGATACAACTGAGAAAATTTTAATGATCCGGCTTTGTTCAATATTAATAAAACCAGTGGCGGCTTGCATTAAAAAGTTAACCTTTTGAAACAGTGATTCATTATGTGGAATAAGTGATTCAATATCGCGAATAACTTCACGAGCTTGTTCTAATTGGTTATGGGGCATTTTTGCCCGTCTAATTAAATAGTTTAACGCTCGCTGGCTATCCATCAAACATAATCGCACTTTCCAAGCGGTATCTTCAAGCTCTGCCAGCGTTGTAATTGCTTCATCATAGTGCTCTTGTGCTTCACGATTCATAATAATTAAGCTGAGTTCTTCAAGTTCACTATAAATATTTTCAATTTCATCAGCTAACTGTTCGACTTTAACCTCAAACAAGTCAAGTAAGATCTCATAAGCATTACCATCGAGCATTTCTTGATAACGAGAACGCATACGATATAAGCGAAAAGCAGGTAAATCTCGCTCTCTTAATGTAAACAACCTACCATTATTAATGGTGAAAGCGACAGTTGAGTTGCCCGCTCGATCTTCCGCGTCAGCAAAAAAGAAAAAGGAGTGGACATGTAAACCTTCTTTATCTTCAAAAAAACGGGCTGAAGCCTCAATATCATCAAGTTCAAAGCTGGTAGCTAAATTTTGCCCAAGTTCAGCCAAAACAACTTGACGATCAATTTCTTCCGGTTCAATCAGATCAACCCACGCAGCACAATTAATATCGACATCACTATTAATTTTCGCTAAGTGCTTATTATTTAATTTAAACGCATTAAGCATGGGTGCCTCTTCTTTTCTCTATGATAACAAAACGGCACATTATAACCTACTTCACCATTAATTTCACACCATTAAACATGGTTAATATTTGATTGTTATTTGTACAAAGCATAGCTTGATTCACCATTTTTTTATCTAAGTGTGAAGAAAATTGGTGAATAAAATCATACATGTAATTGCGTAAATATAAAGAACGAAAAAAGACAATATAAGTCGTATGATAGGAAAATATATGACTGGCATTTAATATGACTAAATCTTGATCGTGTTCTTTATCTATTGCCATTTTAGCAATAATACCGACACCTGCGCCTAATTTTACATAGGTTTTGATTAAATCCGCATCAGCGGTATTAAAAACAATATTAGCTGATTTACCTGCTTTAATAAATATTTGGCTGATATCGGTACCATCTTTATTTGAATCGTAACTAATTAAGGGATACTGTATCAATTCATCTAACTGAATAATAGTCTTACTAACCAAAGGATGGGCCTTGGTAACCACAATAGCATGATTCCAGTGATAGCAGGGTAGTGCGATCATATCATCGCTTAAATCACTTAAATCGGTCAATATAGCAAAATCTGTTACTCTATTTTTAAGGTTATTAATGCATTGGTTTGAATCGCCTTGTTCTATTTTTAAAGCAATATCAGGATAAGCTTGCATAAACTGCTGAATTACCGGAGGGAGGGCATAACGAGCTTGAGTATAAGTTGTCGTAATAGACAGCGTACCGAGATTTGGTTTAGTAAACTCTTGAGCAATAACTTTGATATTATGCGTTTTATTAAGAATATCTTTTGCAACATCAATTACTTGAACCCCAATTGGGGTAATTCCAGATAAATGCTTACCAGAACGCTGGAAGATTTTCACTCCCAGCTCATCTTCTAATTGCTTAATCTGTTTACTAATACCTGGTTGAGATGTATAAAGCTTTTCAGCAGTCAATGAAACATTAAGATCATTATTGGCAACTTCAATAATATAACGAAGCTGTTGTAGTTTCATTGCCCCCCTCCTTCCATTTTGTTATTGTTTATTTCTTGCTATTGACCCATTTACTATCGATATAGTTCATTACCCAACCCGTAGACTTACCATTCACTTCTGATGTCACATACTGCTGTTTGTTTTTACGGCTAAAACGGATGATTGCATCATTACCATCAGGATCTTTATCTGGCGCTTGGGTCAAATAAATAAATTTTGTTGGCAAACGGTCTTTAAAGCGTTTTAATTCAGCGACGAGTGGCGCTCTTGTTTCCCTCGATTTAGGGAAATTATGTGCTGCTAAGAAAATCCCAGAAGCTCCATCGCGTAGCATAAAGTGAGCATCTGATTTGCTACATTTTAGTTCAGGCAAATCAACCGGCTCTTCTTTTGGAGGTGCGACATCGCCATTTTTTAGAATTTTGCGCGTATTTTTACATTCAGGATTAGTACATCCCATATATAGACCAAAACGTCCCGATTTTAGGTGCATCTCGCTACCACATTTATCACATTCAACAATCGGACCTTCATATGTTTTAATTTTGAAGCTACCTTCTTCGACAAGAAAACCATCACAAATAGGATTATTTCCACAGATCAATAATTTATGGCTATTATCTAGTAAGTAGCTATCCATTGCTGTATGACATTTTGGGCAACGTTTACGAGCGCGCAATGCTTCAGTTTCAGCCGTGCTATTTTCGCTATCATCTTCTAAAATATTAAGCGCTTCATGTTCAGGAATTAAATTAATGGTTTGTTTGCAACGCTCTTTAGGCGGCAAACTATATCCTGAACACGCTAAAAACACGCCAGTACTAGCCGTTTTAATACCCATTTCACGCTGACAATTCGGGCATTTTATTTCAGGCGTTAAAACTAATGGATTTAATTGCATACCGCCATTGTTTGGCTCTTTTTCGGCGATCTCAAGATGAGATGAAAAATCAGCAAAAAAGGTATTTAAGACCTGCTTCCAATCATTCTTTTTATTTGCTACATCATCAAGCGTATCTTCCATACGTGCAGTAAAATCATAACTCATTAAGTCATTAAAATTTTCTTTTAACCGGTCGGTAACAATTTCACCAATTTTTTCAGCATAAAAACGTCGGCTATCAAGCCTTACATAACCACGATCTTGTATTGTTGAAATAATTGTTGCGTAAGTCGACGGACGGCCTATTCCGCGTTTTTCAAGCTCACGGACTAAAGAGGCTTCGTTATAACGTGCAGGCGGTTTAGTGAAATGTTGTGTGGGAGTTAGCGTTAAAAGTTCGAGCATTTCATTTAGCGCAACTGACGGTAAAATTTTATCATCACTATTTTTAATTAACTGTGGTTGCACCTTTGTCCAGCCGTCAAAACGCAGTGTTCTTCCTTTCGCCTTTAAGGTGAAATTACCCGCTTGAGCACTAATAGTGGTAGAACTATACTCTGCTGAAGTCATTTGACACGCCACAAATTGACGCCAAATAAGTTGATATAATTTACGTGCATCTAATTCAAGATCAGTCAACTGCTCACCCAATAATGACACATCTGATGGACGAATTGCTTCATGTGCCTCTTGCGAGTTTTGCTTACTGGTATAAAAGTTAGGTTTTTCTGGTAAATACTTTTTGCCAAATTCTTTTTCAACATAGCCTCTAACCATACTTAGCGCATCTTGACTTAGATTCGTGGAGTCTGTACGCATATAAGTAATATAACCTGCCTCATACAAACGCTGAGCCAACGTCATGGTTTTTTTCACGCCAAAACCAAGCCGAGTACTTGCTGCTTGCTGCAGGGTAGAGGTGATGAATGGCGCTGTGGGATTACTTTTTGTTGGCTTTTCTTCAATATTTTTGATGTGGTATTGGCAGTTATTTAGCTCATCTAATGCCATATCGATTGCAATGCGATCCTTGGGCTCGAATGCTTTATCTTTGAAGTGAGTCACTTGCATGACAAGCTTATCTTTAGCATTAGTGTTTAAATCAGCATAAAGATCCCAATATTCTTGCGGAATAAACGCATGGATTTCACGTTCACGTTCAACAACTAACGCAACCGCAACCGATTGAACTCGCCCTGCCGATAAGCCTCTGGCCACTTTTTTCCACAACAGTGGCGATAACATAAAACCAACGACTCTATCCATAAAACGACGAGCTTGTTGTGCATTAACGCGATCAATATCAAGTAAGCTGGGTTTTTTAAACGCATTTTGGATTGCAGCTTTAGTAATTTCATTAAATACCACTCGACGATATTTGTCATCTTCGCCACCTATCACTTCTTTTAGATGCCAAGCAATGGCTTCCCCTTCTCTATCCAAGTCGGTTGCGAGATAAATTGTGTCAGCATCTTTGGCTAGTTTTTTTAGTTCGGCGACAACCTTGCTTTTGCCTGGCAAAATTTCATAATTAGCTTGCCAATCATGGTAAGGATCTACGCCCATACGATCAACAAGGACTTGTTCTGGTGAACGTTTTATCTTTTTACCCGTCGCTTTTTTAGTCTCTTCTGATGCGCTTGCCGACTTATTTCCGCTAACAGGCAGATCGCGGATATGACCAATACTCGATTTAACAATATACTCTTTTCCAAGATATTTATTAATTGTCTTTGCTTTTGCTGGTGATTCCACAATTACTAGGGATTTTCCCATAATTCTTACCTATATTTTCAATATAATATTAATCTTACTACTCTTTAGAATCAAAAAGTAAAGACATTAAGTCATCCTTAATTGTTGAAACTTTATCAGCATAGAGTTCTTTTTGTTCAGCATCATCAATTAATTGAATGATAATTTCTGATAAAGTCACATTACGTCGTTTAGCTAGATTAGCTAAACGTTGCCAAACTAAAAACTCAAGATCGATGGATTTCTTACGAGTATTTTGATGCTCTGCATTAAAATGGCGTTTTCGTCTTGCTCGAATGGTTTGCTTCATTCGGTTATTCAATTCAGGATTCAAGTGCTCTGTTATCCAATCAGCCACTTTAGTCGGATTATGTTCCAAAGACAATAATTGCTGTATAGCATTTTGTGCTTCACTTCTTTCAATGTATCGTGTGATATGTTCACCTTCTTGATATTTTTTAATTAAATATTTCCATTTCCAACCATATTCTAAATTTTCTAATTGTTGATATTTCATACTATTTTCTTCGTGACGCTGTAACTTAGCCGATATATTTAACACTGTTTTTTATTAAACTCAAGCTATTAATTGTTTAAGTTCAAAAAACAGCAAAATTTTACTTGTCACATACAATAAATCTGCTATCTTCTCTTGTCCATTTTTTTCTTCAATAAAATTGTTAAAAGGAATGTTATCAATGGTAACGGATCATTCTTATGCCGAGTCAGTTTATATCAATGGTTATATCTATACTGCGGACAGTGAAAATACTGTTTATGAGGCTATCGCAATTGCTAATGGCTATATTATAGCCACCGGATCCACAGCACAAATAAAATCATTGATTAATCAAGATACGAACATTATCGATCTACAACAAAAAACGATGCTTCCGGGAATTATTGATGCACATTTGCATCCATTTTGGGGGGGAATGCAACTATCAGGATGCCACCTTAACTATGCAAGTTTAACCGTTGAGCAAACATTAATTAAAATTCAACACTATTTAGATCGTGATCCTTGCAATAGTAAAGACGATTGGTTACAAGTACGTGGCTGGCTACGTCAAGAAGTACTACCTTTGGGTACCGATATTACCCGTGCCGATTTAGATCGTTTAGACACCATAAGACCCGTGATTTTATTTTCCAATGATTGCCATACATTAGTCGCTAATACTCGTGCACTAGAAAAATTTGCTTTAGATAGAAATGCACCTGAGCCTAAAGATGGAAAAATAGGCAGAACTGCCGATGGTGAGTTAAATGGCATTTTAGAAGATGCGCCGGCAATGCGCGCATTTGACAGCATCCCTGCTTTGAATGATAAACAAGCGATTGAGATTGCAAAATTAGTTCAGTATGAATTAAATAAACAAGGCGTTACCAGTGCAATGGATGCCAGAGCTGCGAATTTGCAATTTAATGCGTTTAAATCACTTGCTAATCAAGATAATTTGACTGTCCGCTTATTTGGCGCTGTTGAAATTACACCTGACGACGTAGCAACATCCACCGAAATCACCAAAGCAATTAGTAATGTTAAGCAATTTTCCGATAATTATAGTGAGGCAAATCTACAACCCAAACCGGGCTTAAAAATCTCATTAGTTAAATTTTTTATTGATGGCGTCTTACAAGCTCCATTAATGACCGCTTCACTATTGAAACCTTACTACATTAATTCTGGCTCATTTGCACACCCTAATTTTATCGAATCAGACCGGTTAGGCGATCTCTATTATGATAACGCTATTTTAGAAAAATTAATTATTGCAGTGAGCCAAGCCGGATTTCATCCACATATGCATACGGTCGCTGATGGCGCAATTGAAACGGTACTTAATCATATTCAAACTATGCGGCAACAATACCCATGTTTAAATCATATTCGCCCTAGCCTCGCTCATAATGAACTCGCCGCGCCTCACCATTATAAGCAATTTGCTGACCTAAATGTGATTGCAACGCTTTCATTCCAATGGGCCGGCCCAACGAATGAAATGATCGAACAATTTAAGCTCATGCTGGGTATTGAGCGCTTTAATGACTTAGAACCATGTGCAAAATTTATTGATGCTGGTGCTAAAGTTGCTTTTGGCAGCGATTGGCCAATTGATCCATTAAATGAGTGGTATAATTTTAAAGTAGCGATAACGCGTAAAGGCTATAGCACTGGCGATAAAAAGGCTAAACGGCTTGATACTGATCGCGACTTAACCATTACAGAAGTATTAAGAGCGGCAACCATTGATGCTGCATTTATGCTAAATCAGGAACAGTATATTGGCTCGATTGAAGTTGGTAAATTTGCTGATCTTATCATTGTTGATAAAAATCCATTTGAAATTTCAGCAGATGAAATTGAACATATTAAAATAATCAATACTATTGTTGGAGGAAAGTTAGTCTATAAAAATCAGTAATAGATAATAACCCAAGGAGATATTTTATATACCATCACGGGTTAGAAGAGTTAATGCATATTGATTAACTCAGAACTTGAAGGCATAAAACTATATTAGTAGTTTTTTATTGTTAATCTGGACACAGGAGTAAAAAAATTAATGTCCGCAATAAAAATGAAACGAGTTTTAACCACTCCAGCATTAATTGCGTTTGGTTTAGCTTATATGGTTCCATTAGGGATATTTACAACTTATGGACAAGTCACTGTCATCAGTAATGGGCATTTACCTATTGCTTATATCATTACATTAGTGATGATATTTTTTACCGCGTTAAGCTATTGCCGTATGGCGAACCGGCTACCACTGGCAGGCTCAGCTTATTCTTATGTTTTACATACTTTTGGTGGGAAAATAGGTTTTTTAATCGGCTGGGCACAAATTCTCGATTACCTATTTTTACCTATTTTAAACTATATTGTATTAGGACTTTATTTGCATGAAGCATTCCCCGCTATACCTGCGAGTGTATTTGTTTTAGCTTCACTAATTAGTGTTAGTACCCTTAATTATTTAGGTATCAGACTAATTAATTCCGTTAATTTTACCCTAATTTCTATTCAATTGATTTTCATTGTTCTTTTTGTTGGACTGGCATTCGCTGGCGGAACGCATAGCGCCGATACCTTATTAAGACCATTGCAATTTGGCTATAATGAGGTAAATGGTTTATTTTCAGGTGCAGCCGTACTATGCTTGGCTTTTTTAGGTTTTGATGCAATCGCAACACTTGCCGAAGAATCGACTAATGCTAAAAAAACGTTGCCTAAAGCGATATTATGGACCGTTGCGATTGCCGGCATTATTTTCCTGCTCGTGTCATATAGTGCTCATCTTGCTTATCCCCAATGGCAGGACTTTATTGGTAACGAGAATATTGCAAGCTTAGATGTTGTTTTTCGAGTCGGTGAAATTAGTCATTTTGGCGGACAATTTATGTATAATTTTTTCCTGGCAGCGTATTTGACTGGAGTATTTGCTTCGGCAATGACAGCTCAAACTAGCGTTTCTCGTATTTTTTACGCCATGGGCCGTGAGGGAGTCCTTCCTAGACGAATTTTCTATAAAATTCATCGACGCTTTCGTACCCCACACTTGTCAATTCTATTTGTTGCTATTTTTTCACTATTGTCTTTGATTTTACCTCTCGATTTAGTCGTCTCGATGATAAGCTTTGGCGCTTTAGTTGCATTCACTTTTGTCAATTTGTGTGTAATTAAACACTATTTGAGCTCTGAGAAATTGTCTATTAAGGTTTTAATAAAATATGGTTTATTACCGGGTATCGGTGTCTTGCTATCATTTTGGTTATGGACAAGTTTAGAAAAAATGGCTATGACAATTGGTATTATCTGGCTCGCGTTGGGTATTATTTACTTGTTAACGATTACACGTATGTTTACAAAAGCGATACCATCATTGAGTGATGATGAGGTAAAAGCGCTGATTACTTAGTAATCATTGTATTTCATTATTAGATAAACTGCATATAAGCTATCATTGAATCCAAGAACTAAGTAGCAGATGCTGATGATAGCGCAATTTTAAAAAGATACGCGTCGATAATTTGCTGTTATAAGCTTGAGCTAATATTTTAGCAAAATTTGAGTTTACTATATAAAAAATAGGGAGATAGCTTTTAAGCTTATCTCCCAAATTTATACCAAAGCAGGATCAATGTATGAGGTACCCACTAATGGTTAGCCATTCGCATCTCTCGTAATTTACGCTCTTCTGCTCGCCTCATTAATAACCAAGCAATAAATCCGATAATAGCAACGATGAGAATAATAATTGATGCTAGCGCGTTCATATCTGGATTAATATATTTAATATATCCCCATACCACTATTGGAAGGGTTTGGATGTCGCCCCTGACAAAGTTTGAAATAACATAATCATCCAGTGATAAAGTAAAGGCCAGTAGCCAACCCGATACCAATGAAGGCAGAATCATCGGTAAGGTTATGATAAAAAAGACCTTTAAGGGGGCTGCACCTAAATCTTGTGCGGCTTCTTCAATCGATTGATCCAACTCCCGTAATCGGCCGCTCACGACAACAATGACATAAGCAGTACAAAAAGTTATGTGCGCAATACAGATGGTTAAGATCCCAGTATTAGGCCAACCAAAGATACTACGAATGCTTGCAAATAAGAGCAGTAAGGCTAAACCCGTAATAACATCAGGCATGACCAAGGGAGCACTGGCTATAAATGAGAATACTTTAGAGCCTTTAAATCGTTTAAATCTAACCAATACGAACGAAGCTAAAGTACCGAGTATCACCGCCCCTGTTGCGGATACAACGCCAATTAACAGGCTATAGCTGACGGCAGTTAATAATTCTTTGTTATGAATCAAGCTACCATACCATTTTATAGAAAATCCACCCCATACTCCAACTGATGAAGACGCATTAAACGAATAAACAATTAAGACGACCATTGGTATATATAAAAATGAAAAAACAATTAATAAAATAATTTGTGTAGCAGTCTTTCTTAAAATCGCATCAATAATTAGCGTTATAAATAAACCAATCAAAATAGCCACTATATAATTACGTAAATCAAAAAAGCTAAAAGATTGCTGAATAAGAATATTCACTATTCCTTGTATGCAAACCAAACAAAAAAATAAGCCAACAAATAATAAGGCAAAGCGGGAAAGTGAGTTTAATCGCATTAACATTATTTATTATCTCCTGCTTTATTCTGTAACTTATTAAAATATAAAATAGGCATAATAAGAATAATTAACATTACCACTGCAAGTGCTGATGCCATCGGCCAATTAGCTCTTGAATTAAATACATCCATCAAGCGTTTACCAATCATTAGACTGTTAGAACCACCTAATAGCTCAGGAATAACATATTCCCCCAAGGATGGGATAAACACTAACATTCCTCCTGCAATAACGCCACTTTTTGTCAATGGTAATATCACTTTAAAAAAAGTCTTGAGCGGTTTGCAGCCCAAATCGAGTGAGGCTTCAACCAATGTATTATCGATTTTACTAATTGATGCATAAATAGGTAAAATAGCGAATGGTAAATAGCAATAAACAATACCAATATAGACTGCAATTTCCGTATTCAAAATCGTTAATGGCGAGTCAATCACACCTAACCAGATTAATGACTGATTGAGCAGGCCAGTATTATTATTAAGAATCGATTGCCATGCGTATATTCTAATAAGAAAAGCCGTCCATGAAGGCAACACAATAAGCAATAACAATAAATTACGGGTTGCATTTTGGCAGCGACTAACCGCCCAAGCAAAAGGATAGGCAACAAGCAAACAGATAATTGTTGCTATCATCGCTATTTTTAATGACTCAATGTACGATAGCCAGTACAAATTAGAATTAATGACATCCCATAGGCTGGTTACTGAATCACTAAATTCTGAAAAACTAATTAGCTTATTATAGTTGCCTAAATGAAAATTTAACGTGAAAATTAGTTTGTCGCTATCAAAATTAATAATATTAGTAAACTCACCTAAACGACGACCAAACCGTTCAACAAAGCTATATTTTAAGATGACTAAAAACGGCAATAGGAAAAATACCAGCATCCATGCATATGGAATACCAATGACATAATTTTTACCTGTTGAAAATGCCTGCTTGAGGGCTTTAATTCTCATTAAAAATGCTCTTTTTTTTACATTGATTGACACAAACGTACCCTCATTATCAAACGGCTAAAACGGAGCAACTATCAACATCCCACTCGAGAAATATTCTATCTCCATAGGTAGGCATATTTTTTCGATAACGATCTTCATTTTGTAGTTGTGCAGTTATAATCTGCCCTGTCTCTAATTGGACATAATAGATAGATAAGTCACCTAAATAAGCAATATCATCGACAACACCTTCGGCACAGTTCACTTTATCATCAGGTAATACTGTGACCACTCGTATTTTTTCTGGACGCAATGCAATTTTAACAGGCACGCCTTCTACAGCAGGAGAATCATAGTCAACCTTCATTGGATACTTTAATGATGGGCAGAGTAGAATTAAGCTATTTTCTAAAGTATCGTGCAACATTCCATCAATAATATTCACTGAGCCTATAAACTTAGCACTGTACTCTGAGTTAGGGTGCTCATATAACTCTTCTGGCTCACCTATCTGCACAAATTGTCCTTTGTTCATAATAGCAATTCGACCAGCCATAGTCATCGCTTCTTCTTGGTCATGAGTAACCATGACACAAGTTGCCCCAACTCGCTCTAAAATATCGACAACTTCCAATTGCATGCGTTCGCGAAGCTGTTTGTCTAATGCTCCCATAGGTTCGTCAAGTAATAATAGTTTAGGTCGCTTTGCCAAGCTCCGAGCTAAAGCTACACGCTGGCGTTGTCCGCCAGAAAGTTGGTGAGGCTTGCGCTTGGTAAACTGCTCCATGTGAACAAGTGATAACATCTCATCAACTCGATTTTTAATCTCATGACGACTTAATCTGTCTTGCTTTAAACCAAATGCAATATTCTCTTCAACCGTCATGTGAGGAAACAAAGCATAAGACTGGAACATCATATTAATAGGTCTTTGGTAAGGCGGTACTTTGGAAAGATCTTTACCTTCTAAAATGATATGACCTGATGTAGGAAGTTCAAATCCAGCAAGCATCCTAAGCAACGTCGATTTACCACTACCTGAAGCGCCAAGCAGCGCAAATATTTCACCGTCATAAATAGTTAAATTCAAATCATCAACAGCATAATAATCTTCATTAAAAATTTTAGTTAAATTTTTAATTTCCAGTAATGGTGTCTTTAATTTCTTTTTTGCAACATTAGGATTGCTTGTTTGCTTTGCAATATTCATTCTTGTATTTCCATTTAATCACAACTAAAAAAATAGACGAAAGATAACCATCCTCCGCCTCTATTTTTATCACTAAATATACTATTTTGCTGAAATAAATCTAGCCCAAGTGTCCGTTATTTTATCTTCAATTTCAAGAGGTTTTAACGATAGTGAAAATAATTTATCCATCATCTCTTTCTCTGGATAAATTGCTGGGTTATTTCTAATTTCAGGTTTAACAAATTGCGCTGTTGCGGCTTGATTTGCGCTAGCAAAGTTTACATCGTTAGTTACTTGAGCAGCAATATCAGGGCGCATAATAAAATTCAAAAATTCATGTGCTTCTGCAACATTTTTAGAATCTTTTGGAATCGCAAAAGTATCAAAAAAGACTAAACCGCCTTCTTTGGGAATTTTATAATCAATATTGATCTTATTATTTGCGGTTTGAGCTCGATCTTTAGCCTGTAAAACATCGCCTGACCAACCTAAGACAACACAAATATTACCATTTGCTAAGTCATCGATATAACGAAACGAATGAAAATAGCGAATATCAGGACGAATTTTCACAAGTAAATTGTAGGCTGCATCATAATCAGCTAGGTTTTCGCTATTTGGATCTTTACCTAAATAGCGAAGAGCACTGGCTAAGATTTCAGTTGGTGCATCTAAAAACGCCACACCACAGTCTTTAAGTTTATCGGCATATTTAGGGTTAAATACTAATTCCCAACTATCGACTGGCGCATCTTCGCCTAGCCGTTGCTTAACCATGTCAACATTATAGCCAATACCTGTTGTCATAAAAACATAAGGAATAGCATACGTGTTATCGGGGTCATGCATTTGCATGGCTTTCATTAAATTAGGATCAAGATTTTTTAAGTTAGGTAGTTTACTCTTATCTAATGGTAAATAAATATCCGATTCAATTTGTCTTGATAAAAAACTATCAGATGGGGATACCACATCAAAACCAGTATTACCAACAATAAGCTTTGTTTCCAAAGCTTCATTAGAGTCAAATACATCGTAATTAACTTTAATGTCTGTGGTTTTTTGAAAATCAGAGAGTGTATTTTTGCCAATTTGGCCTGCCCAATTATACACGCCAAGAGTTCGTTGCTCTGCGCTAGCAAACTGGACAAGAAATAGAGAAGCTAAAGTAGCTATTGCTAAAGATTTGATTATTGATTTTTTATTACGTTGAGCAAACATGCGCACCACTCCCTATCGGGTAATAACATGTTAAACACAATGTCTATTGCTATAAATAACTACCTAAATTAGGTGCAATAAACATCCAAATTTTACCTATACTAGGCGAAACCGAGGTAATGGGGTAGTGCTAAATTAGAACAGTTCTAAACACTACTTTTCTATTACGGTGGCATAACATACCTTATTTTGCGGATATGTCCAACCATAAATTTATGATAGTGATAATCATACTATCAAACGATTGTTTTTTAAACAAAAAAAATCAAACCAGAGAATAAAAATAAAACACTTTAAATAACAAATATTTATTAATGAAATATATTTGTGACTTGAAAGTGCGGTTTATCATCTAAATTATTTTTATTATTCAATAGCTCACAGTTATATAGTTCACTGATAACTTGTAGCGCTTCCTCTTCTAAGCTCGCAAGTGAAAGACTAAATTGATTAAATGTTAAGCCTTCAGCTACATGCATAGCGTAAGAAAAAACCATTTTAGGCTCAGCATTATCGTTAACCTCTAGATAAACTTTGGTCAAAAAAGTACTTTTATTAATCTGACTAAGCTCTCCCAATAAGGTTATTATTGCTGAAGCTTTAATCTCAGCGATAATCGATATGATTAGAATATCATCAATTAATTCAACTTTTGCATCATGCACACCTTCTATTTTCTGTAGATAAGAAAGGTGCAACGCAGAACAATTGTCACATTGATAAAATTCTACATTTAATTTTCTAAGCCATTCGGCAATAGTGGATAGTTCAGAGATTATGATCATAGTATGTAGAGAGAGCAAAATTTGTCGCTATACTAATAAAAGCGCTTTAATAAAGCAATAGCATTCACCTTTATCTATTTTATGATATATCGTGCTAATAATATTTATTAGAGTTTGTTTGATAGTCGTTGGTCGGTTATTTGTAATTGATAATTCACAATATTTTTATTCTGATTAATAACTTTGAAGCTGTTCACAATTGATAATTAATAGTCAGTATCTATTTAAACAACCACTATTAACTACTTCACTTTTTTTTTAAGTGAAGTATAGTAGTCAGCAGTTTTTAAAACAAAGAGGTGTTTAATGTACGCAGTCATTTTTGGGCGACCTGGTTGTCCATATTGTGTCAGAGCAAAAGAGTTAGCTGATAAGTTGTCACACGAAAGAGATGATTTTTCATATCGTTATGTTGATATTCATGCTGAAGGGATCACAAAAGAAGATTTATCTAAAAGTGTAGGCAAACCAGTTGAAACCGTCCCTCAAATTTTTATTGATGAAAAGCCAATCGGTGGGTGCACTGATTTCGAAGCCTATGCTAAAGAAAATTTAGGCTTATTTAAAGATCAAGAGTAATAGCTTTATCGCCGATAATAAAAAAGGGAGAATATTTTCCCTTTTTTATTACCTTCCTGGTAATTTTTTCCATGTAACGTCATTGCGTAAATATGTTGCCTCAACATTTTCTACAGCAATTAAATTACCATCCAAGTATTGCTGTTGCGCAATTATGAGCATATCCTCCGCTTTGGGTAATAAGCAATCACCATCTTTTAGACCTGTTAACATATTTGGATAGGTACTCCAACCTGTACCAGCATAGTAGGCAATATTTTCAGTAAAAGAAAAAGGCGCTAAGTAACTTGAAACGCGTTCAGGTTTAATAACGCATTCTTCAACGATTAGTTGAATATTGCCAGGCGCTGTAATTTGATAGGCACCTAAATATACCTCCCCCATACGAGCATCAATGGCTGCAATAACTTTAGTTGCACCTTTTATTCTATGCGCGCCTTGAGCAAGTACAGCCAAAGTTGACACTGCAATCAGTGGCTTGTCTAATCCCAAAGCAAGGCCCTGAGCAATCCCAATACCAATTCTAACACCGGTAAAACTACCTGGCCCCTTAGCAAAAGCGATTGCATCAATGTTTGATAAAGAACAATTAGCTTGTTTTAATAAACTATCAATCATCGGTAAGATTTGTTTAGTATGGTCTCTCTGAGAAATAACAAAGTCACTACTCACTTGATTATTAAATATCAATGCTACAGAACATGCTTCTGTTGATGTATCTATCGCTAATATATTGGTCATAATATTACTCTTAAAAAATGTTATCATTACTTCTTTGTTAAAAGAAAATCCGTGACTTTATCGACACTTCGAGTTCTTGGTGAAGGAGGCAAGCTATTCATAAAGACAGCACCATAAGGTCTCATGACTAACCGGTTGTCACAGATAATAATTGCTCCCCGATCCTGATGATGACGGATTAATCGCCCAACCCCTTGCTTTAGGGTTATCACCGCTTCAGGGATCTGTATATCATTAAATGGCTCACCACCTTGCAATAAACAATCTTCAATCCGCGCTTTCATTAAAGGTTCATCGGGCGAGGTAAAAGGCAGTTTGTCGATAATAACACATGATAAAACATCACCACGCATATCAATACCCTCCCAAAAACTACTGGTTGCGACTAATAATGCATTACCTTTGTCAACGAACTGTTCTAATAGTTCTGTTTTGCTCGTTTCACCTTGAACTAAAACTGGCAATAATGTTTTCTCTTTAAATAGTCTAGCAAGCTCATTCATAATCATATATGACGTGCATAAAAAGAAACATCTCCCCCGGTTGGCTTCTATCAATGGTAATAATATGTCAACCAGTTTACTGGCAATATTTTTATCGTTGGGCGATGGGATATATCTTGGCACACAAAATATAGTTTGATTTGCATAATCAAATGGGCTTTCTAAAATTAAGGATGCTGCTTGCGTTAATCCTAAACGTTTAGTGAAATAATCTAAATTATTATTCACTGATAGCGTTGCTGAAGTAAAAATCCACGCCCCTTTTCTTTCTGCCATTAGCTCAGTAAACTTATCGGTAATTGATAATGGGGTTATTGCAAGGCTAAAATGATTACCGATACATTCATACCAATAACTAAACCCTGTTACCGTTAAATTTAATAGCCGCGATAATAATGTTTGGTATTGATTTACTCGCTCAAAACAGTTGTCTAGAGTAGATGAGCGACCAATATTTAATTGCAATACCTCTTGGCTGAAAACCAGCGCACTTTTTAAATAGTCAATCTCTGCCCTAACTAATGAGTTATGCAATAAATCCCTCAAATTACCTTTAAGACTAATATTACCTATTGCAATACGTAAATCCTGAGTGCACTTGAGTAATTTATCTGCACATTTTTGTAACTGCGCAGTGTCGCGAAATTCCGTATGGTAGCAAAGTGATATCTCTTTAGCTAAGTCAAAGAGCTGACGACTATCTAATTGTTGACCAAAATATTGGCATGCTAAATCGGGAAACTGGTGTGCTTCATCAAAAATTAATACATCAGCCTGAGGAATTAACTCGCCAAACCCAGTATCTTTCACTACGATATCAGCAAGAAACAAATGGTGATTAACAACAACAATATCAGCATTAAGTGCCCGCCTTCTTGCTTTAACTACATAACAATCGTCGAATTGAGGGCACTCACTTCCAAGGCAACTATCATTGGTGCTTGTTAAAATAGGCCATATAGGACTGTTCTCTGTTACAACAGAACAACGACTGATATCCCCATCTTGGGTTTTAATCGACCATTGCTTCACACGAGTTAAATCGACTTGCATTGTTTTAGACAATTCGCCACCAGCACCATTATTATGAGCCAGCCTTTCCAAACAAAGATAATTAGAACGACCTTTTAATAACGCAATTTTACCGGAAAACTCTAAGGCCTTTTTGATAATAGGCAAATCTTTACTATAAAGTTGATCTTGAAGATTTTTTGAACCCGTTGAAATAATAACTTTTTTACCGCAACGTAAAGCAGGCACTAAATAAGCAAAAGTTTTACCTGTTCCCGTACCAGCCTCAACAACTAGTGGTAAGTTATGCTCAATGGCGCGCCTAACTTCTGCTGCCATTTTTTGTTGAGCATCTCTAGGCGTAAAATCTTTTATCACCTTAGCCAGCAAACCATTAGGAGCGAAGTCATCAACCACGAATATACCTACCTATCAAATTAATTGCATCATTATGCCTGATTATTGTTGAAATAGAAAATAGAGACTTATCAAACCAAACAATAGTAAAATATAGCTAATTTAATCTGGTTCAATTAAATTTTAATGACATACATCAAAATTTTATTTAAAAAGTATTTAAAACTTGCTTGCAATTAAACCTATCATATTCATATGTAAAAACGATTATCCTTAGTGGAATAATTAAATTATTCTCTTAATTGGAATACATTCTATTCCTTTTTTTTCATCATATTGCCCAATGTTTATATTGGGCCTTTTTTTGATATTAGATTAATTTATCTTAATTATAAACCAAGGGTAATCCTCCCATTTTTAATGGAAGCTAGGGGTAGAATTTTGCAATTGTATTAATTTAAGTTTTTGTATAGGTGTAATTCCACCAATTCCCATATTAGGTCTTTCATGATTATATGTCCACAACCAGCGGGTCGCTTTATCTTGTAATTCAGTAATATCACGGTAAATGTAATGACTTAGCCAATCATAGCGAACAGTCCGATTAAAACGTTCAATATAGGCATTTTGCTGTGGATTACCTGGCTGGATAAAGCATAATGTTATTTTGTTCTTTTTAGCCCAACTCGCTAATTGATAACTGATATATTCAGGCCCATTATCACAGCGAATCGATTTCGGCTTTCCTCTCCATTCGATAATTTGATTTAACGACCTAATGACACGCGCTGCTGGTAACGAAAAATCAACATCAATTGTTAAGCCTTCTCGGTTAAAATCATCAATGACATTAAACAGGCGACAACACCTGCCATCAGCTAACTGGTCATGCATAAAATCCATTGACCAACATTCGTTCATATTTTTAGGTGTCGATAAGGGCTCCGGCTTTTCTCTTTTTAAACGCTTACGAGGTTTGATGCGTAAGTTAAGCGATAATTCACAGTAAATGCGATAAACCCGTTTATGATTCCAAGTATGACCTTTCACATTGCGTAAATATAAAAAACACAAACCAAATCCCCAATTTCGTTGTCGCTCTGTTAATTCAATTAAATGCTCAGCAATGATTTGGTTTTCGGTTATTAATATAGGTTCATAACGATAACAGGTTTCACTAACACAAAATGTTCGACAGGCTTGTGAAACCGCCATTCTATTTTGTTTGACGACCTCTTTAGCTAACATTTTTCGCTCAGAAGCCTTTACCACTTTTTTGCCATTGCCTCCTGTATCACTTCTGCTTTAAGACGTTCTTCTGCATACATTTTTTTGAGCCGACGATTTTCATCTTCTAGCTCTTTCATTCTAGCCATTAACGATGCATCCATGCCACCGTATTTCGCTCGCCATTTATAGAATGTTGAAGTAGCCATTCCATGCTCTCGGCATAATTCGGGTACGGGAACACCATTTTCGGCTTGTTTTAATATATTGAGTATTTGATTGTCTGTGAAAGTCATTTTTTTCATATTTTTCTCCGAATATTATAGTAAGAGAAAATTCTACTTTTGAATCCTATTATTTTTAGGGGGGATTACCATTCAGTGTGTAACACACTCAAAAATGCCTTATTCCGTCGCCAGTTTCCAAAAGGCGTGTTACTCCATAGTGACCGAGGAAGCCAATATTGTAGTGGTGATTTTAAGCGATTAGTGTTGCGGCATGGACTTAGCCAAAGTATGAGTAGAGCAGGAAATTGTTGGGATAATGCGGTTGCTGAAAGCTTTTTTCATACGTTAAAAACGCACATTATTCATGATTGTGATTACAAAACACGGGAGGATGCAAATAAAGCACTATTTGAATACATTGAAATCTATTATAATCGAGTTCGTCGCCATTCAACTAATGGTTGGATATCGCCAGAACAATATGAAAAGCAGTACTACCTAAATAACACATTTATAGAGGCAAGCACTGTCTAATATTTTGGCGAGGATTATCTGCAAATTCTCGTTTAAATTCGCTATTTAATTGCCGTATCATTGGAATATATCCTTAGCGGAGATGTTATCATACCGCTAAGGATCTCTCCAATAACAGTATACTGTTACAACCATCGGTGACTTAATAGTTTAAATATAAAATTGAAACCATTCTTAAACCATAATCTTGCAAAGAAAATATAATAGCAATAATTTAATCGATTTAATTTTACTAAAATTTTTTATTCTTTTTGAATATACTCTGATTCGGCTTATATTCGGTACCAATTTTAATTTATCCTTGCACCAAGGGGTTTGCTCTAATTCTTTTTTATATCTTTCAGTCATAAATAACCGAAACCATGGCTTATCTACCCCAAGATAATGTATTATTAGCGACTCTGTATTTAAAACATCTCCATCTTTTTCATAATTACTCAGTTCAAATTGAACGTTATATTTACAACTAATATAATGGATATTATTATATAATAGGATATTTAAAACATCTTGATCAGGAATTAAAAAATTTTTATCAGATAAAAGTTCTAATGCTTTTTTAGTAATATTACTATCACACCACTTTTTTGTATTGATTACCATAACACCAGAATTAAAATATTTTCTTGTTGGGAAAACAAGTCTTTTGGCATGTTTTTCTGACTCTATATCAACAACAGCTGAAATGATAGTATTCTCAAAGCTATTTATGTGTAATAAGTCTATTAAGTTTTTTGTAATCAAAGTATCACTATCAATGTATATTATTGTTGCGCATTCTTCTTTTAAAATCTCTGGTGTAATTATTCGTAATGATGCAGATAAAGGTAGTTTTGTTTTATTATTTTTATTTATATTAATTTCATCATTTATATAATATATAGTTAAAGAGACATGATCGTTTGTACTAATAGCATCAAAAAATTTGGTTCTATTCACCTCAGATAAAGAGAGAACAAATAAGTGGATAGATATATTAATATCTTTATTATTTTTCATTAATGAATGGATAGAAACTCCAGCGGCGAGGCTATAATTATTATCAATGCAATAAACTACATCTATCTGCTCATTTAGTTTTTGGGATGATAATTTAAGTCTAAGTTTATTTTTTATTAGATAGTTGTATTTCATCGTCCAACCTTTGTAACTTAATTTATTGTTGATTTTATCATCGACGATAAAAAAATAAAAGGTAATCGGCAAGCCACAACAACATCCCACGTCGAACTTCCATTAAAAATGGGAGGATTACCAGAGTTCCATAAAAAGAAACTTAGGTTAAATTAAGTTAACTTTTTTTCGATAAATTAATTTTACCAATACCCAAAGGGGTTTACAGCCTGATTCTATAATTATCCTCCGCGTTCTAGCATACTTTCGAGGAATATGAGAGAGTGCATCAGGGGAATAAGTTAAAAATTTATCATTAATTAAACTCTGAATATCTTGATAACGCCCCGCTAATAATAAAATCCAAAGTAATCTCAGTTTATAATAGATAATTTTAGCT
Organism: Orbaceae bacterium lpD02; assembly: GCA_036251875.1. Taxonomy (NCBI): domain Bacteria; kingdom Pseudomonadati; phylum Pseudomonadota; class Gammaproteobacteria; order Orbales; family Orbaceae; genus Orbus; species Orbus sturtevantii. The sequence continues at coordinate 884,749 of CP133960.1, forward strand.
TCAATAAATATGATTACATCTTTTCTATCTTGGTTTTGATAAGTGGTTTTTATTATATGCTCTAGTGTTTGCCAAGCTAAAAGGTCATTTAGATAATCAAGCTTGGTCCAAGCGCCACGCATTATTGAACCATCTCGGTGGGTATAGCAGTATAGGTATTCAGGCACGCTAAAAGCATCAGTTAAACAAAATAGTGTACAGATAAATAAGATATCCTCACCAGTCCTAAGATTAATGTTGAATCTTAGTTGGTGTTCATTTAAAAACTTCCGTCTAATTAGCAGGCAACCAACGTGTAATAATGATTTATGCGTTAAATAACCGGCTAAATTAGCATGTTCACGAAAATCGTTAGTTTTTAATTGTATTCCTTTACTCGATAAATCCATATTACCGGTGTAGATAACATTACCTTGCGTTTCTTGCTGCCGTTTTATCATTTTTGTCAGAAAAGAGATATCCCAACTATCATCACTATCAATGAAAGCAATAAAATCACCCGTAGCATGATTAATTCCCGTATTACGAGCTGCCGAAATGCCTTGATTAAGTTGAGAAATGATGTGAAGTCGAGGTTCTTTTTTCTGCATATCAAATAATATTTTTTGAGTTTGATCAGTTGAACCATCATTAACAGCAATGATTTCCATGTTTGAATAAGTTTGATTGAATACTGATGTTAATGTTGCTGCTAAATATTTTTCGGCATTATATACGGGAATAATGATAGATATCAGATATTTCATAATTTGCTAAATATTAAAATAATTTCACCTTTCTAGTATAGCATGTATATGGTTAATAGGGTAATCTCTTACAACGCTATTTATAAAAGACTACCATTGCTACGGAAGATTATGATTTAAATATTTATATCATCTTACCAAAGGTTATTATTTTAATGAAATAATAATAAATATCTTTTTTAATCAAATTCAATTTTCTAAGTAGGGATTTAGAGTATTTTTCATCTTTTAGCGTCTCGAGTAAATCAAAGTCAGTATAAAAAAATGATTTGCATTGAGCTATTTTAGGTGAAATTTCTATAGAGTTAGAATTCAGAAATTGTTGAGCGTCTAGTAAAAATTTTTTTGTAAAAAATTTATCTTGTAAGAATAAATTTTTAGCACGATAGAGTATATGCCCAATTAATACATATTTAAATAATTCAAAATATTCCTGTACTACTATTGGTTGTTTCAGAACATGATCTTGTGCTAACTTGGCATTTTTTATTATATTTCCTATGCATTCAGATGAAATAGTACTAACCCGATAACTATACCTTATATTTCGGTCAAAACTTATGCGATTAGCAACCAATATAAGGTTCCACCAAAAATAAATTCCCTCATCATCATCTTTAATTAAAAAATTTGGTTGAATTAGATCTTTTTTGTAAATTTTTCCGCGAATATTGTTACAAACGAGTAAAATATCTGGGTTATCATTAATATTAATAACTCCATATAAAGTATGAGGCAAATTTAAGCTATACAAATGCTCTAATGTTGATTCATCAATACATTTATACTCAGAAATCACAATATCTGAATTAAATTTTTGAGAGCTTTTTAACATCATTTCCAGAAAATTCTTCTCCATCAAATCCCCAGAGTTCATAAAACATATATATTCTCCATTAGCTTTTTCTATTCCTTGCTTACAAGAATATCCAATATTTTGATTTTCATTTATGAGACAAATAAAACGTTTATCTTGTTTTGCATATTGGTCAATAATTTCTTGCGTTTTATCGGTTGAACCCTTATCAATAATGATAACTTCATAGTTAGAAAATGTCTGATTTTTGATTGATTGCAAACATAAATCAATAAATTTATCTACATTATAAGTGGGAAGAATTATTGAAATTTTAGGGAAAGTATTCTCGCTTTTAGGTTCATTATTATCTAATCTGTTTAGATTATTATATAGTGCGGAATCATAAGTACTACATTCATACCATTTTTTATTCGCTGGGGTTAAAATAACGGCAGGGACCTCCATTACTTTTTTATCTGACTCAATAGCTTTTTGAATATAAATAGCAGTTAATCTTTCTCCTAAAAAACCAGCCCATCTTGCTTTGCTTGTATTAGGAGCAAGGCTTTTATCGTATAAATTTATCTTATTTTCAACCTTATCTAATATATCAAATAACCAATTGCAATAATTATCATAAGTCTGACTATTCATAATAATCATATTTGTAAAATATGATTGACTACCTGAAACTAAATTAACTGCAGTTTGATAATATTCGGGATAGTCTCTATGAATAATACCAATAGTTATTTCAAGATGTTCCCCATGATGTTCTTCGATATAATGGGACTTTATAGTATGGTTTGACCAATCTTTTATATCTTCCTTTTTTCGTGTGATAATATCATATTGGCTCATTAACTCTTGTATACGATTAGTATCAATATGCAATTGGTCTAAAAATTTCTGGCTAGAAAAATCATTCTCTATGGTGTATTCATAAAAATTAGAATTTTTATATAGGCTGTTAGAATTAAGGTCTAAGAATCTTCGATAATGAAATAATCCTTTTATGTCAGCATTGGAGTTTTTCCATAACCAATAGATAGCGGTTAATTCTGCATAACCAAAATTCTTATGCGAGATATTATTAGCAGTATCATCACCGATCATCATTAGATCATATTCAGAGCATGCTTTCCCTACATGAATAGGTAAAAGACACTCATTTGCAATCAGATCTGAGTTTTTATGATAAGCCACAGCAATTTGAATTTTAGACATTATTTATACCTTTTATATCACTACAATATTTTTAAATTATTTTTTTAATTCTTCAAATAAAACTAAAGCTCTTGCAACTATTTGATCCATATTATAATATTTGTAATCACCTAGTCGTCCTAAAAAATACACATTCGATAATTTATTCGCTTCTTCATTATATTTCTTGTATATTTCATGATTAATATCTTTCGGGACTGGGTAATATCGTTCATTTTTTCCTCTTTCAAATTCTTGAGGATACTCATAAGATATAATTGTCTTAGACGATATTTCATCTAAATAATATTTATATTCAACAACTCTAGTGAAATCATAATTTTCTGAATAATTAATTTGAGGACCTAGTTGGTAATATTCGGTAGCATATTCAACAAATTCAAAGCGGAGGCTTCGGTAAGATAATTCACCAAATTTATAACCAAAATACTCATCAATTGGACCGGTATAAAACAGGCGCTCATATGTAATATCATTTTTGATTGAATCAAAGTCTGTATTGAGTTGTATAGTAATTAATGGATTATCTAATATTTTCCTCACCATCTCAGTATAGCCACAGAGAGGAATAGCTTGGTATTTATCTTGGAAGTAACGGTTATCTCGACTAATATAAATTGGTACTCTATTAGTTACTGATTCGTCTATATCTTCTGGACGCACTCCCCACTGTTTAGTGGTATAGCCTAGGAAAGTTTTATCGTATATATAATTAGCTAGGAATTCTAATTCTTTATCTTTAATTTTTCGTAATTCTAAAATTGGAACTTTCGTGTTGAAGTCAAATTGTTCTAATAACTTCTCCTCCAATCTATTGGCTAATGCTTTAGGAAAAACTTCTTGTATCGTATTTAAATTAAAAGGAATATTTACAATTTTTCCATCAATCATTGCTTTCACTTGGTACATGAAATAGTGCCATTTTGTAAATTGACTCAAATAATCCCAAACTTTAGAGTCACTAGTATGAAATACATGAGGTCCGTAGCGATGAACGGTAATACCATTCCGATCTTTATAATCATAAATATTACCACCAACATGATCTCGTTTATCTATAATAAACACTTCTTCTTTTAATTCACTTGCAATTCGTTCTGCTAAAACTGCTGCAGATAAACCACACCCTACAATTAAATTTTTCACATGTTTCATTATTAATATTTCCGATTATTTTCCCAATCCCATGCTGTTTGAATAATATCTCTAATTTCTATATATTCTGGCCTCCACTCTAAAATATCTTTAGCTTTAGAATTGTCAGCAAATAAGCGAGCTGGATCACCAGCTCTACGTGTAGTATATTCTACAGGACAAGTTTTACCTGAAACTATTTCGGCAGCACGAATAATCTCTTTCACGGAGTTACCAATACCAGTGCCTAAATTTATATATCCTGAGTAGCTATCAAGCTTCTCCATTGCTATCCTATGCGCTATAGCAAGATCATCAACATGAACATAATCTCTAATACAAGTACCATCGGGTGTTTCGTAGTCTGTCCCAAAAACTTTTATTATAGAAATATCTCCTTTTATCGCTTTTAGAACTAAAGGAATTAAATGGGTTTCTGGTGTATGACTTTCACCTATTAATCCATTTTTATTAGCTCCTGCCGCATTAAAATAACGCAACGCGATATATTGAAGACCATAAGCTTTGTTATAATCAGCAAAAATTTGCTCAATCATAAGTTTACTATGTCCATAAGGATTAATCGGATTTTGTATATGCTTTTCGTCAATTGGAGTGTATTGAGGCTCACCATATGTAGCGCATGTGCTCGAAAATACTATTTTTTTAACATTATTCTCTAACATTATGTCGAGTAAGTTTAATGTTCCACATACATTATTTTGGTAATATTTTTGTGGGTTAGTCACACTTTCACCTACATAGGCAAATGCGGCAAAATGAATAACAGCTTTAATACAGAATGACTCAAAAATTGAGCTAAGGCTTTCTTTATCCATTAAATCGGCTTGAATAAAAACGGCTCTATCATCTATAGCATCTTTGTGCCCATATACTAAATTATCGACGACAATACATTCATATCCTTGATCAAGTAAATGTTTTAGCGTATGAGAACCTATATAACCTGCACCACCAACAATAAGAATCATCTTTTTCTCCATTGATTCAATAACAATTAAGGTTAAAAATTTAGACTTGATAGCCAATACCTAAATATTGCAAATCCGCCTTAACAACATCTTCTGCAGAAAGAACATTTCGTAAATCAATAATAATATTATGTTTTAATAAAGACTTTACTTTATCTAAATCAAGCAACTTAAATTCATCCCATTCAGTTAATATAACTAAAATATCAGCACCACACATAGCATCATAAGCGGAATTAGCATATTCAATTTTATCACCAAGTAAGTCCTTCACATTGTTTAAGGCTTTTGGATCATATGCGATAACATCTGCATTTAAATTTAATAATTCTTCAATAATTTCAACTGCAGGACTTTCTCTACAATCATCTGTCCCACCTTTAAAAGCTAATCCTAATGCAGCTATGCGAGGTTTAGCTTTGTTTACTTTAATTGCGTTTATAATCTTGTGTGCCATCTCTTTTTTACGTTGATGGTTACCTTGAATTGCAGCTTCGACTAGACTTAAATTAATATCATTTTGACGCCCCATATAAGCCATAGCATTTGTATCTTTAGGAAAACAACTTCCGCCATAGCCGGGGCCAGCATTTAAAAATTTATTGCCTATTCTTGTATCTAGCCCCATTCCAGCCGCAACTTCACGAATATCTGCACCTGCTTTTTCACAAAAATTTGCCATCTCATTAATATAATGAATTTTAATTGCTAAAAATGAGTTCGATGCATATTTTATTGTTTCACTCGAGCGTCTTGAAACGAATAATATTTCAGTTTTATCGTCAAATGGTGCATATAACTCACTAATTATACTAATTGCTCGCTTACTATTTGCCCCGACAATAATTCGGTCAGGATTAAAAAAATCATAAACAGCAAATCCCTCACGTAAAAACTCAGGTAAAGAGATAACATCAAAGTTAGCATTAGGATTACGCTTAGAGATCAAGCATTCAATATCATCTCCCGTGCCTACTGGCACGGTCGATTTAGTTGCAATGACAGTGTAATCTTGCAAGTAGTCGGCTAGCTCAGTTGCTGCTGCATGTATATATTTCATATCAGCTTCTTTTGTTACTGGATGTGGTGGAGTACCGACAGCAATAATAACAATATCAGCTTTTTCTATACCTTCTTTCATTGAAGTTGTGAAAGTAATACGCCCTTCATGCAAATTTTTATTAAATAACTCTTCTAACCCTTCCTCAAATAAAGTAATATGGCCTGCTTTTAAACGTTCAATTTTACTTAGTTCTCGATCAATACAAACAACATCATTACCTAATTCAGCTAACCCTACTCCTGTCGGCAAACCGACATACCCAGTACCAATAATAGCAATTTTCATCATTTTACTCACTTAATGTTTTTTAATTCATTGGAAAAATAATTAATTGTTTTATCTAAGCCTTCATCTAATTGAATTTTAGGTTCCCAATTTAGTTTATTTTTAGCTAACGAAATGTTAGGACGTCTTTGTGTTGGATCATCGCCAGGCAGTGGTTTATAAACTAATTTCGATGTTCCGCCAACTTTTAATAAAATTTTTTGGGCTAATTCTAATATTGTAAACTCACCTGGATTGCCCGTATTAACAGGACCAGTAAAACCTGTAGGGCTATTCATCATTCGAATTATCACCTCGATTAAATCGTCGACATAACAAAATGAACGTGTTTGTAAACCATCACCATAAATAGTAATATCTTCATTACTTAAAGCTTGACAAATAAAGTTACTCACTACTCTACCATCTTTAGGATCCATTTTAGGCCCATATGTATTAAAAATACGAATAACTTTAATATCGACCCCTTCCTCTCGGTAATAATCAAAAAATAAACTTTCAGCGCAACGTTTACCTTCATCATAACAAGCGCGAATACCTATCGGATTAACGTTACCTCTATACTCTTCGTCTTGGGGATGAATCAGTGGTTCACCATAGACTTCAGATGTTGAGGCCTGTAAAATCGTAGCATTTTTTTCCTTCGCTAATTCCAACATATTGATGGCACCAAATACCGATGTTTTAGTTGTCATTATTGCAGCTTTTCCTTGATAAGCAGGGGGGGAAGCCGGACACGCTAAATTATAAATTTGATCTATATTATTATCAATTTTTAAATAATTAATAATGTCGTGTTCGATAAAACGAAAATTAGGATGATTTAATAAAGAATTAATATTTTCTAGTCTTCCGGTATAGTTGTTATCGACACAAATAACCGTATTTCCCTCGCTTATTAAACGCTCACAAAGGTTAGATCCAAGAAAACCTGTCCCACCAGTCACTACAATTGTTTTTGTCATAAAATATTCTCGCTTATAATACTGATTAATTAAATTAGATAAAATAATAGATTTACTCGTAAACTTAACTACACACCAATAGATTATATAAAGTCATATTAAATCTAATCAACATTAGTCAAATAGAAAACTTTGAATAGAACAACGCTATTCCCACTAAAATCAGCTAAATAGTATTTTAGTCCAGTTACATTTATTTTCTAGATCTTACCTAAAATATACTTAAATTCTTTAATAATTAGTGATTAAATGACTTTTAACTTTTCCACACTAAAATTACGATTATTTAATAGATAATAATCATATTACTAATTTTATTTTTTATATTTTATTAAAATAAATGCAGCATAATACACTAAATTATTTTTATTGTAATCTAAATCACAAATGCTAGTTGATAACATCAAAGCGTGAGCCAAACAGGCAACCTCTGGGATAATGCAGTTACAAAAAGTGTCTTTCATACCTTAAAAACAAATATTATTCATGATTGTTATTGCAAAACACGGGAGCGTTAAACAAAGTACTATTTGAATATTAAAATCTATTATCGTCGTGGTCGTCGTCATTCAGCTAATGGCTGGAAAAACAGTATAACCAAAATAACTCATTTATAGAGGAGGGACTGTCTAATATTTTGCTGAGGATAAAATTTTTATAAACTTAATATGATATGGATTAATATGTCATAAAAATGACTTGTTTATAGTTGATGAAAGGTTATTTTTTTTAAAACTTAGTTTTTTTAAACACATTGTACTAATTTAATGCAGTCCATCTTAAGAAGGATTGAAAAATAATATATCTTATGAGATCCTTACTTACAAAGCTAAGTTATCAGAATAATTATAAGCCTGCGTTTAGAGCCTCATATTAAAAACTATTACTAGTATTTTCTCTATTCACCAACTTATACTATATTTTATTTTAGATTCAGTAATCTTAATCCAAATAGAGTTTTGTTTAATGTTAGAATCTAGATAGATTGAAATTAGCTATATTTTCTAAACATGATGCGCACTTAAAATAATTAATTTATTGATATATTTGGATTTTTATTTATTAACTGTATTTTTAACGATTAGAGATTTTTTTAAAAATTAAGGAATTAAAGATGATAAAAGAGCGTGGTGGATTAATTAGTAATGAGACGAAACTATTAAACTCAGACGAAAATCCAACTATTAGTGTTGTAATGTCAACGTGTAATAAAAAAAAATTCCTTAAAAATTCAATAGAATCTATCCTTAAACAAACATTTATCAATTTTGAGTTTATCATTATTGATGATGAATCTACAGATGGTTCTATTGAACTAATCCAAGAATATACAGAAAAAGACGACAGAATTATTTTTATTAAAAATACAAGAAAAATGGGATATTACCATAACTTGCAACTAGGTTTTAAGATCGCAAAAGGGAAATATATTGCAAGGATGGATGATGATGATATTTCTGAATTAACTCGTCTTAGTAAGCAGGTTATATATCTTGAAAAAAATAAGCATATTACGGTATTAGGTTCTTTCGTCGATGTTATTGGTGATCCTGACATGGAAATCTGTGGCAAAAATATTGACGATCCAGAAATTTTGTCTGTTTTATTAAATATTGATAGTTTTATTTATAATTCATCAGTTATGATCCGTAAGTCTTTTTTAGATTTACATACTCTAACTTATAATACAAAATATAATCTTGCTGAAGATTATATTTTGTGGTCCACAATTTTACTTGTCGGTGGCAAAGTTCAAAACTATCCTGAAATTCTAATTCATTGTCGAATGCATAAAAAGAACATTATAACGAATAAAACGATGATGCTGGCTAGACAAAAAATGTTACGACGTTTTTTTGATACAGATAATGAATTGCAAGAATTTATCTCTATATATTACAATCAAGATAATATTTTACGATTACCTCTAATTAATATTATTAAAGATCTTTCAGAAAAAAATATAAAACAAAAAGTATTACCTCAATGTGCTTTTGATAAAACTATTGATAAACTAAATGGGTGTTTAGAACCAGCTTTTGATAAAAATAATATTCCCGTAGTCTTAGCAACAGATAATAATTACTTTCCTTATTTAGGCGTAGCAATCGCCTCCATCATTAAAACTTCAACAACAACTAATAACTACGATATTATTGTATTAGAGGAAGACATAGATAGTTATCGCAAAAAACAGCTATTATCTTTAATAGATAATTATTCTAATATTAAAATTAGATTTATTAATATGAAACCCTTAATTGAAGGACAAAATGATAGAGCTATTTTTTATTTATCAGGGCATTTTACAACAGCTACATATTATCGTTTTTTTATTGCTGACTTATTAAAAAAATATGAAAAAGTTATTTATATCGATTCAGATGTTATTGTTTTAGATGATTTAGCAAATCTTTATAAGGTCAATATCGGTGATAATTTAATTGCTGCAGTCCCTGACGTTGAAATGATAAAAACTGTTAGTGCAGAAAATGAAGGAATCTATAATACCAATTATAGTAGTTATATACCCAATATCTTAAAAGTTACAAATTATTTGAAATACTTTCAAGCTGGGGTAATTATTTTTAATATAAAAGAGCTGATTAAAGAAAATTTTAGTCAAAAATGTATTGATAAGCTAAAGCAAATAAAAACGCCAATTATTGTTGATCAAGATATCTTAAATGCAGTTTGTTATGAGCAGGTTTACCTTTTAGATATGAAATGGAATGCTGTCTGGAATCCATTTATTTGGAATAATCATCATATTAGATGCTTACCTATCGATTTTTATAATAATTTCCTAATCGCCTTCAATAAACCTTCAATAATTCATTATGCTTCAGTTACAAAACCTTGGTCAAGCCCTGAAAGAGCAGAATCTTCTTATTTTTGGAGTGTAGCAAGAGAAACGCCTTTTTATGAAGAAATTATTATGAAAAATACAAAAATTTTCAATAATACTCAATCTATTAATTGTGAACCTTGGGAAATCGTTAGATATATTACTCTTTATAAGAAACTTACGTTTAAATGTGTCAGAAATAAAATTAAATATAAAGTTAGTTTTGGTGATGCAAGAAGAAAACGTAAAATGAGATACAATGAAATTAAAAAGCAAAAAGATGAATTAAAAGCATTCTTAAGAATTTAAAAAAGTATATTCATACTAGACTTGTATAGATGATTCCGTCACAAAATTCTATAATAAAAGGTGGGGGATCATTTCCCAATTCCATACTCTCGAAGCTTATTTGCAACGGCTGTATGTGAAATACCTAATCTTTTTGATAACTTACGAGAACTTGGGTGACTTTTATACAACTGCATTAATACTGTTTTTTCAAACTGCTTTGTTATTTCATCCAATGTTTTACCTTCAAGATCATCATTAAGTGAGTATTTAATTGGGCTATTTGGCAACTCAATACCTTTGGCGGTTATTTCTATTCCATTTAATTGAGCCAACGCCGAATATAATACATTTTTAAGTTCCCTGACATTTCCGGGCCAGTGATAACTAAGTAATTTAGTCTTTGCATCCTCTGTCAACGTTGGCACTGGTACGCTTTGTTTATTGGCAAACTCATGAATAAAATAACCCGCTAAATCAATGATATCCTCTTTACGTTCATTGAGTAAAGGTAGATGCAATGGTAATACGTTTAATCGATAATAGAGGTCCTCTCTAAACTTTCCTTGTTTGACTAGAGAAAAGAGATCGGCTTTAGTAATACAAATTACCCTTACGTCAACATGAACTTCATTATCATCACCAACTCGCCTAAATGCACCGTCATTAATGAAACGAATAAGTTTGGTTTGCATTCTAAATGACATTTCATCAATGCCATCTAACAATACCGAGCCTCCATTTGCTTGCTCAAAAAAGCCTTTTTTACCCTCACTTACTCCCTGATAAGCACCAGCAGCGTAGCCATATAATTCGCTTTCAACAACTTCATCAGGCATAGCTGCACAATTTAGACTGAGAAGCACTTTATCCCCTCTTTGGCTATATTGGTGGCATGCTAATGCAAGTAAGTCTTTACCCGTTCCTGTGGCGCCTGAAATTAATAATGGCTCTTTTTGCTTTGCAAAGGCTTTAGCTTGTTTTAGCAGTTTCTGCATAGACTCACTTTGTGCACAAAAAACATTGAATGCTTGCTGATTAGCTACACCTACTTGGACTAATCGGCTTTTAAGATAACCAATTGGTTGAATAACCAATACAAAACGACTAATATCATCAAAAATCTGTAAAAAATAGTATTGCTGGTTAAGTATAATTATTGTGCTTTGCAAGGTTGAAATAGGTATATTCGGATCAAGATTTAATAATCGATAATAATCAAAGTAATAATTAGCAAGCTTAGCGTTATCTAATAACTCATCAGGTAACGAAAATAACGTTATACCAGCTTGGTTGATTGCTAGCAGCTTCCCCTTAAGGGTAACTTCAATGATTGCAACTGGAGAATAGTTACCTTTTGTCATAATATAACTCTAATTATTGGTTTAAAGAATTTTGCCACTCTTCGTTTAAGAGGCTTAATTTTTTATTACGTTGTTGCCATTCATCACTTTTAAGTAACGTTTGATAATCAATTTTAGTTTTACATAGCAAATGCTTAGGTTTATTACTGGCAATATGACCTAAGCTCTCTAAAATAGCAAACGTCCCTTGACGATTATTGCATGCGAGTAAAATATCACATCCAGCATGAAATGCCGCACTTGCTCTCTGGGCATAATTACCTAAAAAAGCAGCACCTTCCATAGATAAATCATCGGAGAAAATAATGCCATCAAAATTAAGTTGCTGCCTCAATACTGTTTTTAACCAAAATGGTGAGCCGCTTGCTGGATGGTCATCAAAGCATGGATAAATAACATGAGCAGGCATAATAGCATCAAGTTTACCCGCTTTAATTAATTCTGCAAAAATTTGCATATCATGCTTAATTTCTGTCTGGTTACGATTATCAATAGGCGTCTCTTTATGCGAATCAGCAAGTACCGCACCGTGACCAGGGAAATGTTTGCCGGTGGTTTTCATACCCGCACTATGCATACCATCAATCATCGCGCTAGCAACTTCTTGCGCGATTTTACTATCTTGATGAAATGCACGAGAACCAATTGCTAAACAATCATGACCTAAATCTAAAACAGGAGCAAAACTGAGATCTATATCAAAAGCGATAAGCTCCATAGCAAGTACCCAGCCAGCATCAAATGCAAGCTTTTTGGCGTGTTTTAAGTCATTTAATTTTGCATAAGCTTGGGCTGGCGGTATAGCGGTAAAGCCGTTTTTAAAACGTTGTACCCTTCCCCCTTCATGATCAACACTGATTAATAAGCGTTCTGATGACGCAGCCCTTATTTCTTTAATTAACGTTGTTAGTTGATTAGGATCTTGATAATTTCGGCTAAATAATATCACGCCTGCAACCGCATTATGCTGAAGTAACTTTTTATCTTCATTTGAAAGGCTTAAACCTTGCACATCAATTATTAATGGGCCCATAGCGATCTCATTAGTTTTGGTTTGAGGCAATTTGATCTGACGAGAACTGCCAAATAATTTCACCCGTTTTGGTTAGAATTAGTTCAAGCGATACTTCTGCCAGTGTGTCGGGTAATTTAGGTGCTTGATCAATAATTGTAAACAATACATAATCAGCATTGACTTTTCTTGCTAATGCAATCATTTTACCGCGAGAAACGAGCGAATCATCATTAGGAATGCCTACACTTTGTTTTGCAATATTAACACTGTTACTGTCTATAACTTGAAATATAGTTTGCTCATTAAGCGCCTTCACTAAAATATCATTAATTGCTGTCGATGAAATATATTGTTGACTATGATTATTAACATCACTAATTAACAAAGTATTATTGCCATTGACTGCCATCGTTTCGAGTAGTTCATCAATTAGTGGTGATAAAATTATAGACCAATCTGTAGTTAATAATTTAGGCGGTGATTCAACAATCAATACTTCTTGTTCTATTAATGCAGGTTGGTTATTTGAATTAAGTAGATGACAACCGGCCAAAATAGTTGTGGCTACAATCATAATTACTGTTTGCAAAAAGCATTTCATAAACTGTCCTTTATCACCTATTATTAAATTAATGAACCAATTTACCCAGATGTTTTCCACCTAGCAAATGCATATGAATATGAAAAACCTCTTGCCCTGCATCTTTGTTACAGTTCATAATCAAGCGATAGCCACTTTGATCTATACCTTGCAATTTAGCTATTTTAGCTGCAACAACAAACAAGTGGCCTAATGCTTGCTCATCCGAAGGCGTCACGTCATTAATCGTCGGGATCAGTTTATTTGGAATAATCAAAATATGAGTTGGTGCTTGTGGTGAGATATCACGAAAAGCCGTAACCAAATCATCTTGATAAACAATATCCGCTGGAATTTCACCACGAATAATTTTGCTAAAAATAGTTTCTTTAGGCATATTACGTCCCTTTCTATTATTTAATTTTTATGAAAAGATTAAAAGTATATTAGCATAATCTTACGCCAAATAAATTGCAAAAATTCTCAGTCGTTTTTTTAGTGAAAACCTCAAGTGGTAATTGTTTTAAGACCGCTAAATATTCGGCAACTTGTCTCACATTAGCAGGGTGATTTTCTTTGCCACGATAAGGAACTGGGGCTAAATATGGTGAATCAGTTTCAATCAGCAATCTATCTAGTGGTACAAAGCGCGCGACGTCACGTAATGCCTCAGCATTTTTAAACGTAATGATGCCTGAAAAAGAAATATAAAAACCGAGATCTAGCAATCGCCTTGCGGTATCAATATCCTCGGTAAAACAATGCAACACCCCTGAATAAGCATTTTCAGTTTTAATCATCGCTAATGTATCTTGTTTTGCCTGCCGAGTATGGACTATAATCGGTTTTTTGAGCTCTCGCCCTAGCTGAATATGCTCAGCAAACGCTTGTTGCTGTAAGTTTGCATTATCTTGCTGGTAATAATAGTCTAATCCTGTTTCGCCTAAAGCAACGACATGTTCATCTGCTGCTAATACTTTAAATAAAGTGACATCAAACTCTTCATCCGCTAAATTTAATGGATGTATTCCGCAAGACAAGGAGACTTGCGCTAGATAAGGTGATAACAATTGCCTCATCGCTTGGTAACCCGATAAAGTTGTCGCAACACTTAGGCAATGATTTACGCCTCTTTTTTTTGCTTCTGCCAAAACATCAGCAATTGATTTATTATCATAATTTAAGCTGTCTAAATGACAGTGAGAATCAACCAAAAACATACCTTTACTCTTAATAGTTAATTTAGTGTTATAGCTAGATAAGAAAAAAATAGCAAAATATTATCTAATAAAATGGAATAAACAGCTAATCAGAATGTTGAACAAAATCACGAATAGGTTTGATCGTTGCCCACGAACGACAAGCTGGGCACAACCAATAAATTGAATTTACCGTAAACCCGCATCTTTCACAGCGATAATTTGGGATAGCCTTAATTTGCTCACCAACCATATTTCGTAAAAGTAATAAGCTTTCTTTCGCTCGCCCCTCTTCCGCATCATTTAAATGGTAATCCATTAAACGATAGAAACCTTTTAGATTAGGGTGTTTAACTAATTCTCGATAGATACAATATTGAGCAGCCTCTCTACCGGTTTGTTGCTCAATAATATCAGCTAGCATTAATTCTGCTACACTACCAGAATCAAGCTCAACACATTTTTTCAAAAATTGCTTAAGTTCATCTGGTTGATTTAAAAATTGATAACATTCTTTGATAAATGGTAAAGCCTCGCCAATAAAAGCTTTATCTTGAATTAAAATTTGCGTGAGATACTGCACGGCTTTTTGGTAGTTCGCTTGAGCCATCAATACTCGACCAAACATTAACGATGTACGAGCACAGTCAGGATCTGCAGAGATTGATTTTTGCAAATAAAATAATGATTTATTTAAATCATCGATTGCAATAGCGAGTGCGGCTAGCTCACAAAAAAATTGCGCAATCTCTTTATTATATTTAGCATGCCCTAATTTAACGAGTTTTGTTGCTGTTGAGATAGCCTTATTCCATTCTCTAATTGATTGATAAATAATAATCAACTGTTGTAGGGCATATTGCTGAAAATCATCTTCATCGATCAGCTGTAAAAACATGTCTTCAGCCCGATCATAAAAACCCGCGGCCATATAATCACGCCCAAGTTGTTGAATAGCTAATAATCGTTGCTCAAATGTTAATGATGAACTCTCTAAAAGAGCTTGATGTATACGAATAGCCCGATCAACCTCACCTCGCGAGCGAAATAAATTACCCAGTGTCAAATGGGCTTCAAGCGTTCCTGAATCTTCTTTTAGCATCTCAAGAAACAAATCAACGGCTTTGTCTTTCTGATTTGAAAGTAAAAAGTTTAATCCATCGACATATTCGCGAGATAAACGATTAGACTCATGTTGGTATTTTTGTTTTGCATTACGCTGCCCCATGTACCAACCATAGCTAGCAGCAATAGGTAACAACAAAAACAGAAGCTCAAACATAATTATTTACTATTAGTTGGTGATACAGTTAATTCTGCTTTTTGTCGGTTTGCCACTTCATCATCATACATCTTTTGAACTTTTTTGAGTCTTCGTTGTGTTGATGTAAGTCTCAGCTTCACACGAATAAAAAAGATCCCAGTAACCAACCAACCTAAGATAAAGCCTGTACCAAATAAAATAGCAAATAATGTTGATAATTTGCATTCGATTTGAGCAAATAAGTAATTAAAAACAACTATCTGATTATTATTAGCACCTAGAGTGATCGAAATAGCAAAAATAGCAATTAATAGTAAAAATAATATAACAAATTTCATTGATGCTTCCTTCTGTCGGTCAATTTTTTATTCTCTACGCGATAATAAGACAATTATATACTAAAGCAAATTAAAGATGTATTGTTAGTTTATTGTTTAAGTAACTGCCATTTAATAGCAAAATAATAAGCAATTAACGCAATCAACCAAGCAAGAATAGAGCCAGATATAACATCAATAGGATGATGCATACCTAAGGCAAGGCGACTGATTTCAATTAAAACCGTCCATGTAATTACTAAACCAACTATTACAAAATGACGTTTAAAGCGCAAAAACAATAAAGCTAAAAATGCCCACGTTGCGGCAAAAATGGTGTGACCAGATGGAAAAGTATATCCGGTTTCAGCACGCCAATGCCGATAAAGCCAGTTAGGTATTTGGGGTGAATGATGGACATATTGTCTAATAATTTGTTTTCTTTCACTGCGAGGTAAAGAATAAAAATACTCATCATCGACTTGATAGCTCTTTTCTATCCATAACACAAATGGCCTTGATTCAGCAGTATAATCTTTAACAATTGATTTTATCGTCTGGCCAAGTAAGATTGAAATTGCCAAAATAATAACTAACGTAATAAATTTACTTATTGAACGCACTTTTAAACAAATAGCAAAAACAATTGGCAAGATAAGACAAATTAGCATAGCCCATGGCATACCTGCCATTTCTGTAAACCAAAAAAGATATTTAGAAGAAACATTTAATGAGCTCGGTTGCCATTGCCAATCAATAGAAATTAAAAAAGCGGGGACAATAAGAAATATTATAAGAGTAATACATGTTTTTTTGATAACTGATAGCATTATTTTAATAAACAACCATTAACCATAAATAAAATGAAATCGGGCTGCCATCATAGCATAGTTGCTTAACTATGCACCGATTTTTACACAATTCGCATAATAAAAATTCATTATAAAGTAACAAGATAGTTATGTTAAACTAACTATCCTAACAATATATATATTGTCGATATAACTAAAAATTTTTATAAAACATTTAATAAATCGGAGTTTTTATGCAGTTAAAAAATGTTGCGCAAGCAAAACTACCAACACCATGGGGCGTGTTTACCATTGTCGGTTTTGAAGAGCTCGCAACAGGAAAGGACCATGTCGCAATGGTGTTTGGTGATATCACCCAACAACAGCCTATTCTTACTCGTGTCCACTCTGAGTGCTTAACTGGCGATGCCCTATTTAGCCTACGTTGTGATTGTGGCTTTCAATTAGAAGCTGCGTTAAAACAGATAGCAGAAGCAGGTACTGGCGTACTTCTTTATCATCGTCAAGAAGGTCGTAACATAGGCTTATTAAATAAGATAAAAGCATATGCATTGCAAGATAAAGGGTTAGATACCGTACAAGCTAATAACGAGCTTGGGTTTGCCGCAGATGAACGTGATTTTACAATTTGTGCCGATATGCTGGCACTGCTCGGCATAAATGAAATTAGAATACTAACTAATAATCCAGAAAAAATTCGGGTACTAGAGCTGGCTGGTATTAAAATAACCGAGCGCGTTCCTTTGGAAGTCGGAGAAAACCCTAACAACGAAGATTACTTAAAAACTAAAGTCGAAAAAATGGGTCATATTTTGCATTTGCACTCACTTAACAATATATAAAAATTTTGTTTTTATTTGAGAAAAATAAAAGAGTTAGTATATAGCTTGGCGTGCTATTCGATTTTTTGATTGTATTGTATTTTTTGTGACTATCTTTAAAATCTAAAATCACTTATTTAACTCAAAACAGATAATCAAAACAAAGTAAATAATCATTTTTATTTTTTCACTAATAATGCTATATTGTTGGTCAATATTATAATAACTACTGGGGGTCTTTTATGTTTAAAAAATTACTTAAATTAACAATAAGCTCTATTATTTTTCTATCAATTGGGGGGGCTCAAGCAGCCGTTATAGTCGAAACGGGGCCGTGGTCTCTTATCGGACAATCAAGCTTTGCCTGTCATTATCAGAAGAAAATAACAGTTTTAAATTACAGCTGGTATAGCTACGCAGTATTGCCTGCAAAAGGGAACTGCCCAACCACGTTCTAATTTTTGCCTAAATGATAGCCTACGTTTAGTACGTGGGCTTTTTTATCGCCAAAATTTGAGCGGGCAAACTACGGTCAATCATACAATTGTTGTTATACAAAATTTAGCGATATGGCTAGCAACAACCTAAGAATACTCAATAGCTAATAATTAGAATAATCGTTTTTGCTATCGGTTTTAATTTTTAAGACTAATAATATATAAAATCATCGATTGACAAAAATAGCATGGTCATTTTTAATGAATTACTTATTTCCAAAGTTGCAGGCATTAAATTGAGTGTTCATTTAACTAAAATTCATCAATTGCGTTCAAATCTAGCTTTACAAAACCGCCAATTACGTTCAGATGCCGCAAAACTTGCCCAAACCGCCTTATTGAAGGAGGTTGACTTAACACCTAAACCAGGATTAGTCGATCAAATGAATAACGGTGCTCACAGGGATATGAATTTAATAACGTTCTTACAAAGCATTGCCGCGATAACCCCCTATCTTGATGAGTTTTATTACTATGGAACTCATAATAAACATACCGATAATAGAGTATTCTTAGCGGATCTAAGAGTAATAGGCCTTAAATGTGAAGCGGCTATGTTTTTAGCAACCAGTAATATTAATACCCATAAAGGTGCCATTTTTGCTTTAGGTTTAATTTTATCATCGCTTGGGCGACTTGAAGAACAAAATAAATCGCCTCACTATTCAATTATTTGCAACCAAGTTGCAACCTTATGCCAAGGGATGGTTGAACGAGAATTAATAAGCAGCCCAGGAAATACCGTAGGGGAAAAGCTATATCGGCAATATGGATTGACCGGTGCAAGAGGCGAGGCGCAAAATGGTTATACCTTAATTCAGGAATTATCCCTACCCGTTTACTTTGATTGCCTTAAAAAAGGTTATACCGAACAACAATCTTTATGGCAAAGCATGCTGCACCTGCTCGCTAACAATAACGATACTAATGTTGTTTCCCGTGGTGGAATGAGTGGGCTTAATTTTGTCAAAGACTACGCGACTAAATTATTAAATGACAATAGTGCATTAACTTTTCTAGCAGAAGAAAAATTACAGCAATTCGATAATTTGTTGATCGAAAAAAATCTTAGTCCTGGGGGAACAGCTGATCTTATCGCTGTAACGTGGTTCTTGTCGCACTACAACAAATAATTTTAGCTTAATTAAATGAAAGCCTGTTTATAATAGCGTTCAGGTCTACCTATTTTGCCATAACGAATTTCAACCTTAAGAAAGTTGGTCTGAATACAGTATTCCAGATAACGTCTCACAGTTGTTTTACTTATCTGTGCTTTGTATGTGATATCTTCAACGGTTAATTCATCAACCGTGTTTTTAAATAATGCTTGAATTCTTTGCAACGTTAGCACATCAATACCTTTAGTACTTTTTTGGCTATCGGCAAAATCTTTAGTTTGTAAGTTAAACAATTCATCAATTTGCCGTTGGCTAAGATTCTTAGGCGAAGATTGGCGTAATAAAAATAATCTAAATTTATTTAGCGAATAAGCAATTCTTTCATAAGAAACGGGTTTTACTAAATAATCAAAAGCGCCATAACGAATAGCGTGACTACAGGTATCCATATCACTGGCTGCGGTAACAAATATAATATACGTTGCCAGATGTTTATTTACAATATAATCAAATAGCTCAATACCTTGGCCGTCAGGCAGATAATTATCGAGTAAAACCAATTGTGGATTAAATTTTTCTAACATAACTTTGGCATCACTTAATGTTGAAGCAATACCTATCACTTTAATATTAGTATTACGCTGTACAAATGCCGCATTCACTTCAGCTAGCACAGGCTCATCTTCTACAATTAACGCTTTAATCTCAAGACTCATCTTTTACCTCTTAATTATTATTATCATAACCACTTATTTTATTTAGGAATAAAAATAGAAAAAATAGTCCCTTGAGGTAAATTATTATTAATTTCAATATACCCATTAGCTTTTTCTGTATAAGTTTTGACTAAATATAATCCAATACCATGGCCTTTGCTTTTGGTTGTAACGCCAAGTTTAAAAATCGACGACTTTATTGCCTCGTCAATTTGATGGCCTTCATCACTGACTTCAATCACATGTTCATCGGTCGCATCACTTAAATATAGGTGAATAATTTTCTTCTCTTTTATGGTTGATTCGTGAGATTGGATCAAACTTGCCGTAAAAGCATTATCGAGTAAGTTTGCAATAATAGACATAAATTCGGTTTCAATTAGCTTGTTTGGTATATTTTTAAGTTGACACATAGGATCAAACTCCAGCTCCAGCCCCATCTCATTGGCTTTAGTGAATTTACCGATTAACAGCCCTGCAATGGTTGGAACCTGAAACCTTTCAGTAATAAAATCGAGTTGTTGTTGGTTATGACTCGATTGACGAGTAATAAACTCTTTGGCATCCTCATATCGCTGCATATAAATTAATCCCAACAAAGTGGCTAACCAATTTTGATGTTCGTGACGCAATGCGCGTAAGTTGTCGGCATATTGCTGGACTTGTGATAAACGTTTACTCAGCAAATTAATTTCATTCATATTTCTAAATGTAACCACCCAGCCTTGTATTTTATCGTTAAAAATAAGCCGAATACGGCTTGCAATAACCGCTTCATGATTAAAATGACTAATACGGTCATACACATCTTCGAGCAAGCAATCATCATTACGCAATAAATCATTAGGGCTAAGGATATATAGAAATAGATTCGTTCCTTGTAAATTATCAGTGTGCTGTGGAATGTTAAGAAACTGTCGGGCAAATTGGTTTATATGGATAATATTATAATTAAGATCAACTGAAATTAGCCCTTCATTAATTGATTCCATAATCGCACTTTGCATTTTTACTAATAACGAAATCTCTTTAGGTTCTAAATTAAACATCTGTTTTTTAATTAAATATGAAAAAATATAAGAAAAAACAAATAAAAAGAAAAAAAGAATCAAACAAAAGATAATAAATGGATAAGATTGAATTTTATGTAGCTCGTTGAGCCTATCTAACATATATCCAACAGAAACAATACCAATAACGTCATCATTATCAATGATTGGTGATTTACCTCTTAAGGATTGACCTAGAGAGCCTTGGCTAATAATGATAATACTTTTACCTTTCAATACATCTTGATTATCATCACCGACCATTGGCACATTAATCGCTACATTTTCAGTATGAAAAAGGCGAGTTGCATTTTTATCGCCAATCACAATATAACTTGCATCACTTTGCTCGCTAATCAAGGTAATGAGATCCTTTATTGCATTTAGATCATGCTTTTTTACTGCAAGGGCTAATTCAGGAATTGCGGCTATCTCTTTTGCTTGAATTTGGGCTCTTTCGCCTAAATTAGTATATAAATTGGCTTCCGTAATACCATTAATGTATTGATGCATAATAAAAATAGCGAGTGCAAATAATACTGACAGTGCAATAAACAACTTTTGCGCAAAAAGAAGAGGAAACTTAGTAAGATATAACCTAATCATAGTATGTTTATGGCTAATTGTAATCGTTATGTAAGTTATTATAAATAGCATTAAAACCTATAGCGACATTAAAACCTTTAAAACCACTAATAAATGATGATACATATCACAAAACTGTAAGCATTAATTCCTTATCATGTGACCCAACTTACTATAGAAATAATCGGAGTACATGATGAACAAAACAGAAAGTATAAATAACCCCGTATTAGAGAAAGAAAAAAGTCGGTTCTGGCCCACTGGTTGGTGGTACTGGTTAGATAACTATAAAGTGGGGATTATTCCCTTACCCTTTTTTGTTATTGCTGGTCTACTTATTTTTGCAGAGGTACTTTATACAGGCAAGTTACCTCCCGACATCGTCGTTATGGTTGTGACCTGTGCATTTTTTGGTTTTTTATGTGGCGAATTTGGTAAACGGTTACCGATTGTCGGCAAAATGGGGGCTGCGGCAATTTGCGCCACGTTTATCCCTTCCGCTTTAGTCTATTATGGCTTATTGCCAACCCCCATCATTGAAGCTACTACCAAATTTTATAAAGATACCCATATTCTTTATCTCTACATCTGCTGCATTATTGTTGGCAGTATTATGAGTATGGATCGAAGAACGCTCATTCAAGGTTTTTTGCGTATTTTTGTACCGATGGCCTGTGGTGAAGTTGTCGGCATGCTTGTCGGTGTCGGAGTTGGGGCGCTGTTAGGATTATCGCCATTTGAAACATTTTTCTTCTTAGTCTTACCTATTATGGCTGGCGGTGTCGGTGAAGGGGCTATTCCGTTATCAATCGGTTACGCGGCTATTTTAGGTATGGAACAAGGCGAGGCATTAGGACGGGTATTGCCGATCGTAATGCTCGGTGGTTTAACGGGAATTATTTGCGCGGGCATATTAAACCGTTTAGGCAAAATGTACCCACACTTAACCGGTAACGGTAAATTAATGCCATCTGATGGCACTGAAGAAAAAATCTCATTAACCGCTAAAACTGAACTCCCTAATGATGTTACGGTTTTCGCATCTGGAGTACTACTCGCTGCGATGCTTTATATGGTGGGTATGATCGGCCACAAGTTAATTGGCTTACCTGCGCCAGTCGGCATGTTATTTGCTGCTGTATTCGTAAAATTAACTCACGGCGTATCACCAAAAATTCTTGGTGGTTCACAAGTTGTTTATAAATTTTTCCAAACCTCAGTAACCTACCCTATTCTCTTTGCCGTTGGTGTTGCTATTACGCCATGGGATAAAATTGTTGAAGCCTTTACAGTGGTTAATATTATTGTTATTGCCTGCACAGTTGTTTCATTAGTCGTTACCGGCTTTTTTGTTGCTAAAAAATTAGGTATGTACCCAATTGATGCCGCGGTTATTTCATGTTGCCAAAGTGGCCAAGGTGGCACGGGCGACGTTGCAATTCTAACTGCAGCAGAGCGTATGGAATTAATGCCGTTTGCTCAAATTGCAACTCGAATTGGTGGTGCGATTAATGTTTCGGTCTCACTACTCATACTCGGTAACTTCCTAGTATAACCAATAAAAATATCACGATAAAACTCATGCTAACAGCCAATTTGACACAACAAGGCTGTTAGTATAATAACCAAAGGCTCTAGAATGAAACTTATTAGCTATCTTTTATCAAACAGCGCAAGCTACGGCATCGCTACTGATAAAGGAATTATTGATCTAAAATCGCAATTAGGTGAACGATACCCAGATCTAAAATCACTGATTGGTTGTAGCGAAGGAATGGAAAAAGCAAAAATGCTTAGTCATTCCGCTGCTACAACCGATATGCGCTATATAACATGTTTACCCGTTATTCCTAACCCGAATAAAATTCTCTGTGCCGGTATGAACTATGCTGATAAAAGAAAAGAATTTGCTGCGCTAGATCAGGCTGTAACCCTATTTGTTCGTTTCCCTGACACACAAGTCGGCCATAATACGCCCATATTAAAACCGACTGAAACTCAAGAATTCGACTATGAGGGCGAGTTAGCCGTTATTATTGGTAAGCCTTGCTTCCGTATTTCACCACAAGATGCTTTACAATACATTGCTGGCTATAGCTGTTATATGGATGGTTCGGTTAGAGACTGGCAACACACATGGTTTACCGCAGGTAAAAACTGGCCAAGAACCGGGGCATTAGGTCCTTATTTAACCACAATTGACGAGATCGATGACTTTGACTCATTATCGATTAAAACCTATTTGAACCAGCAAATGGTTCAGTCAGATGTGCTTGGTAATATGGTGCACAAAGTACCTGAAATTATCGCCTACATCAGTACATTTACTCAATTATCACCAGGCGATGTTATTTTAACCGGCTCACCGGGCGGTGTAGGTAAAAAACGTAATCCGCCACTATTTATGCACGATGGAGATGTGATTGAAGTCGAAATAGAAAAAATTGGTCATTTAATCAATAGTGTTATAGCTGAATAATATGATACAACTAACATTTAAAACACTCTCAAGCATAAAAGATCAAGCCGTTTTAGATTCGATAAAAAATTTGCTACAGAGCGTTGATCTTAACCTCGATCCTCAAATCGATAATTTTATTATCGGTCTATTTGAGCAGCAAATCATTGCCTGCGCGGGACTTGATCACAACGTTATAAAATGTGTTGCAGTACACCCTAATTATCAGGGTAGTAGTGTTACGTTAAGCCTTATTCAGCAAGTGATTGAACTTGCTCATGATAAAGGACTTTATCATCTCTTCCTTTATACTAAACCCGAAAATATTGATTTATTTAAAGCCTGTGGATTTTATCCGATCGTTGAATTAAACAACACGATCACATTAATGGAAAACACGCCCGTTGGCATATCACATTATTGCCAGTCGCTAATTAAAGAAAGAAAACCAGACACATGTGGCGCAATTGTCATGAATGCCAACCCATTTACTAATGGGCATTTATATTTAACAGAGCAAGCAGCAAAACAAGTGGATTGGTTATATATTTTTGTTGTTAGTGAAGATGCATCACTATTTTCGGCTGATGTGCGTTATAGACTGGTAAAAGAAGGCGTGAGACACCTAAGCAATGTGACCGTTTTACCTGGCTCACCCTACATCATATCAAAAGCCACTTTTCCGAGTTATTTTTTAAAAGAACAAACATTGATAGAACAAAGTTATATGGCAATCGATTTGCTGATATTCAGGCAGTATATTGCACCAGCGCTATCAATCGCCAAAAGGTTTGTCGGCACGGAGCCACATAGCGAAGTCACTAATGCCTACAATCATGCAATGATGGATTGGTTGCAGAGTGAAAACAAATCAACCTCGCCAATAATTGAAGTGATTGAAATAGCAAGAGTCAGACATGCAGATGAGGTGATCTCAGCATCAAGAGTAAGATCATTATTGATGCAAAAAAAATATCAAGATGTTCATGCTTTAGTGCCCCCTTCAACATGGGCATATATTGAACAGCATTATGTTATTAAAAATCAATAGGTAAATCTATGAAAATAATCCAATCAGCCCTTGCGGGCACATTAGAATCGAGCGATTTACTCGTAAAAATAGAGCCAAATGAAAAACTAGAAATTGTTATAAACAGTGATGTAAACAAACAATTTGGTCAACAAATTCGTCAAGTCGTTGAAGAAACACTTGCTCAACTAAACGTAGATAACGGCCTTATCATCATCGATGATAAAGGCGCACTCGATTGTGTTATTACCGCTAGAGTGCAAAGCGCGGTGCTAAGAGCAACCAAAGAACAAGCACAATGGAGCCAATTAATATGAAAAAATTAAGACGTAGTATGTTATTTCTACCTGGTGCAAATGCTGCCATGTTATCAACCTCATTTGTCTACCAACCTGATTCAATCATGTTTGATCTGGAAGACGCCGTTTCAGTTAAAGAAAAAGATACTGCACGTTTATTAGTTGCTCAAACCTTAAAGCTTGGAATTTATCAAAAAATGGGCATTGAAACCGTCGTTAGGATTAACGCGCTTGATACCCCATTTGGTCTAGACGATCTTGAAGCCGTTGTTCGTGCTGGTGTTGATGTTGTGCGTTTACCTATGACACATAGCGCGGAACATATTCATCAGTTAGAAGCCCATATTGAACGTATTGAAAAAGAGATAAATCGTCCGAATGGCTCAACCAAAATTATTGCCGCTATTGAATCGGCAGAAGGCGTGGTTAATGCAGTATCAATAGCCAAATCAAGCTCGCGAATGATCGCCATTGCTTTGGCAGCTTTCGATTACTTAGTTGATATGCAAACGGAGCGCGGCGATGGACAAGAGCTATTTTATGCTCGCTGCGCCGTATTACATGCGGCACGCGTAGCTAAAATTGATGCTTTTGATGTGGTCTACTCAAATGTTAATGACGATGAAGGCTTTTTACGTGAAGTCAAACTCATTAAACAACTAGGATTTAATGGTAAATCACTGATTAATCCAAGACAAATTGAGCTATTACATAATGCCTATGCACCAAGTCAAAAAGATCTCGATAGTGCTAATGAGATCGTTGCGGCGGCACTAGAAGGTGAAAGGCAAGGACTCGGCGTTGTTTCACTAAATGGCAAAATGATTGACGCTCCCATTATTACACGAGCCAAAATGGTAATTGAACTCGCTAAAATGTCTGGTGTTCGTCAGTAATAACAAGGAATAAATCGTATGACTAAAAATATTGATCTATTGGCAGCGCAATATCCACAGCTTAAAAGCTTAGCCCCTTTTACTGGCGCCAATACTACCACCCCTTACTTAGCTAGTCTTCAGCAAAAACATGAGCGTAAATTATGCCAATCAATTGAAGATGCGATAACAAAATGTGGCTTAACTGATGGCATGACCATCTCTTTCCATCATGCGTTTCGTGAAGGCGATAAAATCATTAATTTAGTAATGGATATCATTGCTAAACAAGGCATAAAAGACCTGACCTTAGCATCAAGCTCATTACTTTCATGCAATACGCCATTAATTGACCATATTAAATCAGGTGTAATAACGCAAATTTATACTTCGGGAATGCGTGGTAAATTAGCCGAAGCGATTTCAAATGGCTTAATGGAAAAACCAGTACATATCCATTCTCATGGTGGACGGGTAAAATTAATCCAAAGCGGTGAAATTAGCATTGATATCGCTTTTTTAGCGGTTTCAACCAGTGATGAGTTTGGTAATGCTAATGGCGTATCAGGCACATCGCGCTGCGGATCGCTTGGCTATGCAATGGTCGATGCGCATTATGCTAAAAAAGTGATCCTCCTCACGCAAGAGATCGTGCCATTTCCAAATGCCCCAGCAAGCATTCGTCAAGACCAAGCCGATTATATCGTCAAAGTTGATGAAGTAGGTGATGCAACTAAAATTAGTGTCGGCGCGGCGCGTATTACCAGCAATCCGCGTGAATTAATGATTGCTAAATATGCAGCAAAAGTCATTGAGCATTCAGGCTATTTTAAAGATGGCTTTTCAATGCAAACCGGATCAGGCGCCTCATCAACCGCGGCAACGCGCTTTTTAGAAGATAAAATGCTAGCCAATAACATTACCGCAGAATTTGCCTTAGGCGGTATTACCCAAAGTATTGTTGAGCTGCATGAAAAAGGCTTAATTAAAACTTTGCTTGATACGCAAAGCTTTGACAATGCAGCGGGTGCATCTTTAGCTAAAAATCTAAATCACCTTGAAATTTCAACCAATGTCTATGCCAATCCGGCATCAAAAGCGGCATGTTGCGACCAGCTTGATATTGTCATTCTTAGCGCACTTGAAATTGACCTTGATTTTAACGTCAATGTGCTAACTGGCTCAGATGGTGTTATGCGCGGTGCGTCAGGTGGACACTGCGATACCGCGGCAGGAGCCAATTTAACCATCATTGTTGCGCCACTAATCCGTAGCCGCATTCCAACGGTGATTAAAAATGTAACAACCATTATCACGCCAGGAGAAAGTGTTGACGTGCTTGTTACCGATCATGGCATAGCAGTAAACCCAACCAGGCCTGAAATTGCTCAGCGATTAAAAACAGCGGGATTACCGGTGATGACGATTAATGAACTGTATAGTCGAGCAACCGAGTTAACTGGCGAACCAGCAGCCATTGAGTTTACCGATAAAATCGTTGGTGTCGTTCGTTATCGTGATGGTTCGGTGATTGACGTTGTTAGGCAAGTAAAAGCGTAATACGCATAACTTAATCATAAAATAAAATGATAGCCATAAACGTCTATCATTTTATTTAGATCAAGATAATTAAATATGAGCTATCAGCCTTTTACCATTAATCGCCCGATTACTTTAGCTCAGCTACTGGCAGCTAAAGAGCGGCGCGCTGCTTTACAACAACGCTTAATCAATAGGTATTCACTACCCTTAATCTCGCTCACCATTACCATTCCTGGTCCAATAAAATTAACCCCCTACTCACTATTTTTATTTGCACAAGCTTGCACACAAATTGAGGCTTATTATCAGCAAAATAAAATTGCCTGCCTTAACGTGATAAAAAATAGTGATGCTAGCGGCCCGGAAGGTTTTTTTGTACTAAGCCAAACAGAGCAGCAGCTAAAGCAGGCTTGCATGGATATTGAAGATTCACACCCTTTAGGCAGACTTTGGGATATTGATGTTATTTCAGCGCAAAACTCCATCAGCATATCGCGAAATATACTCGGTTATCCACCACGAAAATGCTTAATATGCGGTAATGAAGCGAAATTTTGTGCTCGAGCTAGAATTCATACGATAGATGAATTAACCTCAACAATAGAGACTATCGCAAGGCAAAACGGTTATAAGGATAAGCGTTAAGGAAATAAACAAAAAAAATAAGCTTAATTTTTATATTAAGCTTCAGATTGTTGACAAAGAACTCGCTTTTTTGAAGTGACCCCCAATAGTTGGACAACCAATTACTGGGGGTCTTTTTATGTCAAAATACAGTCGAAATTTAAAAATTAGCATTGCTAATGAATTCTTATCAGGAGTATCATCGGAAATACTTTCGAAAAAATATTCTATATGTTCTAGCCAAATAAGGTATTGGGGGCAAGTGGTCGCGATTCATAGTAATGACTCTTTTCAACCAACATCGCATTTACGTGATGCGCAAGCAAGATTACAAGCGCTGGAGTTAATGTGGGCAAATGACTGGTCTCTCGGGTACACGAGTGCCATGCTTAATTTAGTCTCGCCAGGGATTTTGTCAGCTTGGCTTAATAGATACCGTGAAAAAGGATTCGTCGGGCTTGCACATCAATCTAGAGGAAGACTATCCATGAAGCCATCACGTATTGCATCGACTCATTGTAATGATGAAAAAACAGTTGAAGAATTAAAAGAAGAGATAACTTATTTACAAGCGGAAAACGCTGTTCTAAAAAAGTTGGAGGAGCTAAGACAAACAAAACGTCAACAAACAAAGAAAAAACGTTAGTTGTTTTAGCACTTAAATCTCAACATCCTTTAAAGTATTTGCTGTCAGTAACACAGCTGGCAAAAAGTGTATTTTATTATCATGTTAACAGGTTGAAAGAGCCATCTCCTTATGAGAAGGAATTAAAGCGTATTGAAGCGATTTACCATGAACATAAAGGACGTTATGGTTATCGCCGTGTTCATTTAGCTTTAATGAATGAAGGGAGTCAGCTCAATCATAAAACAGTACAGCGATTAATGGGAGAGCTTAATCTTAAATCGACAGTAAGGGTCAAAAAGTATCGCTCTTATCGTGGTGAGATAGGTAAAGCAGCCCCCAATCATCTTAAAAGAAAATTTAACGTTTCAAAACCGAATAAAAAATGGGTAACCGATGTCACAGAATTTAAAGTAAGTGAACAGAAAATTTATCTATCGCCCATTATTGATTTATACAACCAAGAAGTGATTGCTTATAGTATAGCTAAAAATGCACGGTTGACTTTAGTCACCGATATGCTTAAAAAAGGACTGTCACGATTAAAAAACAAACAAAGGCTCTTACTACATAGTGACCAAGGCTGGCAATATAGAAATCCCATTTATCAGAAGCAACTCGCTGATAATGGTATAAAGCAAAGTATGTCGAGAAAAGGAAATTGCTTAGATAATGCTGTTGCTGAAAACTTTTTTGGACTATTAAAATCAGAAATGTATCATGGGCAACATTTTAAAGATGCCGATGAATTGATTGAAAAAATAGAAGAATATATAGAATACTACAACACGAAACGGATTAAAGTTAAATTAAATGGCCTGACTCCGGTAGAATACCGAAACCAGACCTTACGAGCTACTTAACCAAAGTGTCCAACTTTATGGGGTCACTTCAAACTGGCGAGTTTTTTATTATTAGCGCTAGCTTAGTAGAATATTATCGAAAGAAATCTACTTTGCCATTAGCGGGATAAATTTGGTTACGATAGCGGTCAACCCATATTGCGGTTGAACCACATACCGCCACGGGCATAATGATTAGATTTAGAATCGGGACCATGGTAAAAAAGCTTACCAGTATACCAAAGCACGTATTATCAATCTTATCTTGTTGTAGTAGCTGACGCATTTTATAAAAACTTACTTTATGGTTATCAAAAGCATAATCGGCGTATTGAATGTTAATCATCCAAGCTGTAAATATAAACCACAAAATAGGAGTTACAAGCTGGCCAAAAATGGGGATAAATGACATTAAAAGCAGTGGAATACACCAAACAATATAATACATAAGCTTTTTCAGCTCACGTAGCATAATACGAGGCATATCTTTAAGAAAGCTTATAATTGAATCATTTGTAGCTGGTAATCCAGTCAAATGAGCCTCAATTTGTTCAGCAAGTAAGCCATTAAATGGAGCGGCAATAATATTGGTGATCGTACTAAAAAAGTAACAAAACAAAATTCCAAATATTACCAATACAATGAATGTTGCAACATAGCTTAACCACTGCATCCAGCTAGGTACATAATCTAAACCAAAACCAATAAGGGACGAAATAACCGAAAAAAACCAATAAAATAATAACAACATAATAACAATATTAGCAAGTATTGGCATAATTACATAGCGTCTAATTCCGGGTAATTGTATTAGATGCCACCCTTGTATAAAATATTCTAAACTACTTTTTTTATTCATTAACACTCTCTTGCTTTGTCATAAAATCAAAAACTTCTTTGCGTAGTAATACTAGTAATTCACTTTTACCCGATAGCTGATAATCGCTAATAACTAATTTATCACAAAAATCTTGCTTAACTAAATCAAGTAATAAAGGAAGCTGCATCATTAGCCAAGGCTGCCTTACACTAACCCAATTAGCCAACCTATATAGTACTGAGAAACTTGCTGAATATGAATAGGAGGTAGATGCAAAAAGAAACAATTCGTCCTTATCTCTATCATTGAGCGATTGGTCATCATCAACAATAATAGGTAGATCAATATCGATAATATTTTTTAACCAATACCAATTCCGAGCTAATTTAGCTTGCATAATATAACATAGCTTGAGGCCATCTGAGCTAATAGGATAAATTGCCATCACCGCATAACTACCGCTACTTGCTTCTTTATGTGTCCCTACATGAACAATATTAAAACCCAAATTAGACCAAATTTTACACATCTCAGGGGAATAGGCAAAACTTACTGAAATAAAATCGCATTCGATAAGTTTTGCCTGACCAATTAAATGAGATAGTAATGCTTTAGCTACTCCTTGTTTACGTAATAATTGATTTACCGCAATTCGATTAATACGCATAGAGTGTAACTCGGCGGCTAATCGTTCACCCGCATGAGCAACCAATGATTGAGCGACTAAATTTCCTTTTGGACGACGGTAACCTTTTAAGATATTTTCAATTAAAGCCTTTTCTAATCCCCCTTCTTTAATCGCAACCAAAACGCCAACAATAGAAGAATTAAATGTTCGAGCACAATATAAGGTAATATTATTTGCGTCGAGTAAACGCCGCAAATCGACTAATGAGGTACGATAATGTGCGGTCTTTAATAAACCAAAAAACTCAGCTAATAATAGTTCATCTTCTACCAACTCTGATTGATTTATCTTTTGTACTGCTATCTTGTCTATTTGCTGCCCTACCCCTTTCATAATCGAAGAGTTAGCTAAAATTAAATTATCAGTAAAAAACTCTAACGGATCATTTTCTAACCAACGTATTGGAGTAACTAATGATAAAAGCTCCACTTGATGATGCTGTTGGTATTTAGTAAGTAGTTTTAGTAATAAACCTTGCCCTGTCCCTTCGTAACCATCAAGTGTACTTGTTAATAATATATGCTCGAAACCATCAATTAAAGTAGCAATAACGGGTAGTGGTATCATTGCCGCTTCATCAATAATCAACCAGTCTGGCTTATCGGGTAACGTGGGTAATTGTATGATTAACTCATCTGGGGAGAAATACGGCGTATCTTTAGGTGCAAAGCGCATTAATGCCATTACCGCATTTCTATTTGGCGCAGTAACCCAACAGTGATTATGCATGGCAAACATTCCTGCTAAAGACGACTTCCCTCGACCACGTTTAGCTGTAATAAATACAATTTTAGAACGCAATTGCGTAAGTTTAACGAGTAAAGATTGCTGTTCAATATGATTATCAAATTGTAAGTGATTATTGATATGCCAATGATCTTTTGCAATAATACGTGAAAGGTGATCGTCTAGTTGACTATCATTAATCGCCAGTTGATTAAACTGATCGGGATAATATTTTTTTTGTTGTAAAATAACAGTATTAAGATGAGTAATAAAATTAGGTACACTAAGAGGTACTGGCAATTCGCTCCAACGCAAACTATCCTGATCTTGCCAATGCGTAAAATCTTTAGGTAAGATTAAAATAAATAAACTTTCCGCAATTAGTGTTCCGCTTACAATAGCCAAAGCATCCAAATTAAAACCAAACCTGCCATCAAAAATTGCGTGTTTAAACTCTCGCCCTAGCAGGAGTTTAGCTTGGCTAGGTAAAAAGCAATTTTTATGTTTAGTGGTTAATAATGATTCATATGCGATCGTTAACCAGTCTCCGGGAAGATTGCAAATAGCATAATCGAGTTGCTTAGAGATAGCGGTATTTTCTCCTTGCAAAATAATAAGATGACGAAAAAGTTTATTCATTAATAATGCTATTAACCTTTACCAATAACTAAAGATAACATACCTGCAGCGATTAATGGGCCAACCGCTATTCCCCTGAAAAAGGCCACTCCGATTAATGTTCCAATAATCAGACTATTTATAATGGTAGGGTTCGCTCCCATCAAAGAAACGCCGCGCGTTCCTAACCACGACACAAAAATACCTATGACAATAGCCAGTACAGATTGCCAAGTAGCAAAAGAGCGTAAAATATCTTTATACCCCATCGCACCATTAACAAGTGGCACCATCATCGCCGCAGTAATAACAACAATACCAATTGTGAGTCCATAACGATTTAAAAAAGGGAAGTACGCTGCAAGAGGAGTGAGCTTAAATAGGAGTAATAATAGTATCGCAAAAGTTACAGTATTGTTATGTGTTAAATAACATAACGCGGCAATACCTAGTAAAATAAAAAAAGTAACATCGAACTGTGCCATCATCCTTCTTGATCCTATTACCACTAATTAGTCATAAATAATATACATTATAACAAGTCCAAGCTCGCTATAACATAAAAATAGCTTAACTAACCAACTGATAATTGAATTATAATGGCACTCCGATGCGGTGGGCGACGTCTTCGTAAGCTTCAATTACGCCACCTAACCCTTGGCGAAATCTATCTTTATCCATTTTCTTCAATGTTTGTTTTTCCCATAAACGACAACCATCTGGGGAAAACTCATCACCTAGCACGACTTCACCATTAAACAGACCAAACTCCAGCTTGTAATCAACCAGAATTAAGCCCGCATTACCAAACATCTTTGTTAAGATAGTATTGATACTAAAACTCAGCTCTTTCATACGATTAAGCTGCTTGTTCGTTGCCCAGCCAAATGATTCACAGTGATATTCGTTAACCATTGGATCATGTAATGAATCATTTTTTAAAAACAATTCAAATGTAGGAGGAATCAGAATTAATCCTTCTTCAACCCCCAATCGCCTAACCAATGACCCTGCTGCTCGATTGCGAACCACACATTCAACAGGAATCATATCAAGTTTCTTTACTAAAACCTCGTTATCAGATAGCAGCCGTTCAATTTGGGTGGGGATGCCTGCATCTTTCAATTTTGTCATAATAAAATAATTAAATTTATTATTTACGGCACCTTTACGCTCAAGCTGCTCAATACGTTGCCCGTCAAAGGCTGAGGTATCATTTCTAAATTCAAGGATTAAAAAATTAGAATCTTCAGTAGAATAAACCGTTTTTGCTTTTCCTCGATATAACTCAGCAATTTTTTTCATTTTAGGCCTATTAATTAAACTTTAATAAAGATCCAAATGATTAAGGAGCATTACTGCTCCTTATTATCATCACTTACTTGACTCTCCAACGCAGCCTCCGTTAGAGGCTGTGCAGAATTCATCAACAGATTAAAAAACTCAACGGTATAATATTGCCCATCAATTGGATCGGTAATATCTTGCCCCATACTTTTTAATGATATCAAGTTAACTGTAATGAATTCTCGATCACCAATAAGCTTACGCTGTAATAAATAACTCGCTTCTACGGGTTGTGATTCATTACCACGATAAACCGATCTCACCCCGGTTTTTATGCTATCTGCATTACTTGATTCAGTCATAATATTATTATGAGCTAAAAGTGATGGCAATTTAGACCAAAATCCAACATATTCAGGAGCATCAAATTTAACAACGCCTTTATCATAAGAAGCATAACTATCGACTGTGGTAGGTAAAGCTAGTTGAGGAGGACGAATATCCAAATTCCTTCCAACTGCACCTTCTTTAGCTGCTTTAAAAATATAGTACTCATTCGAAACAGCCGGTAATTTTATAGAATCAGGCACAATCAACGGTTTTAATGGTGGAGCCTGCAAATAGTTTTCATTTCCCTCAGCTTCACGTTTATAGCGCTGATCATTACTACAACCAGCAATAAATAGTGACAATAATGAGGCAATAATTAAAGTCTTTTTAAACATAATTCTCTTTCTATTTAAGTTAAACATTTATTTTACAGCAATTTAGCTAATTTTAGCGCTTTTTCTACTTCAGGGATAGCAGAATTACTTAATGGCGTCATCGGCAAGCGAATAGTTGCGTTTTGAATCAAGCCAATTTTCTCACACGCCCACTTAACGGGAATAGGGTTTGGCTCAAGAAATAACTTACTATGAAGCAAATCTAAAGTATCATTAATCTCTCGAGCTTCTTTGACTCGTTTGCTTATAATTAATTGACAAATACGGGCTACTTCCCGAGCGGCGATATTTGCCGTAACCGAAATCACGCCATCGCCACCCAGCAACATAAATTCAAAAAATGTCCCGTCATCACCACTTAATAATTTAAATTTATCGCCAACCAATTTGCGCGTTTTATAAACTCGAGTTAAATCACCAGTTGCGTCTTTTAAGGCTACAATATTGCTAAACTTAGCAAGTCGAGCAACGGTCTCTGGCCTCAAATCGCAACCAGTACGGCCTGGTACATTATATAAAATTTGAGGCAACTTGGTATTATCCGCAATGGCCTTAAAATGCTGATATAAGCCCTCTTGAGTCGGCTTATTATAATAAGGTGTCACGGTCAAGCAGCCCACCACCCCAATATTTTCAACTTGTTTGGTTAATGAAATTGCCTCAGTAGTTGCGTTAGCGCCTGTTCCGGCAATAACATTAATGCGCCCGCTAGCGTAATCAATCGTTTGTTTAATGACATCAACGTGTTCTTTATGATCGAGCGTCGCTGATTCGCCGGTTGTTCCAACTGAAACAATCGCTGATGTTCCGCTCGCTATGTGATACTCAACCAGTTTTTTTAGGCTTACTCGGTCTACATTCCCTTTAACGTCCATTGGAGTAATTAACGCAACAAGACTACCTGTAAACATAAAATAACCTCTGATTAAATAAAAAAATCACAATAAATTGAGCATAAGTATGCGGTATTTCTAGTTTAAATTCAACTTAAGGCGCAACCTTTATCTGGGATAATAATTAAATATAAAAATAAAAGTAATATTATTACTTTTATTTATTAATCGGATTCATTTAATCCATTTTAGGCTCATATTTAAATTGCGTTAGCAAAATAGAGGTTAATCTTACTCTTCTTAGCCATTGTTTCAATATAAAGCCTAACTTTGGCTGGAAATCGTAATCCTTTAACACAAGTCAAATTGCGTAAAATCGGAAATAAGCAAATATCATCAATCGATAGCTCATCATTACAAGCTTGTTCGGATTTTAATACTTTCTCGAGCTGAGTTAATAAAGCTTCAACTTGTTCACTAACCAACGCTGTTTTGTTCAGGCAGTCAGCAAATGAACCCGAACGTTGGCTTTTTTTATTTTCAAAATAATCCTTAGCTGGTTGGTTAGTAAACTCTGGCAATCCTAATTGAATAAATCGGGGATAAAGCAATATATAATCGAGTTGTTGTAAATCATTTAAAATAGCCGCAATGTGTTCTGATCTATTACTACTCAAAATTACGTTTTCACCATAATTCTGATCAACATAATGGACGATATCTAAGCTTTCTGGCATATAGCTACCATCATCTTTTTGTAAGATAGGCAACATTTTCTGTCCTACCATTTTAATTGGCGTCTCTTCATCATCATTCGCCAATGCAATTAACTCGAATGGAATATTTTTCAGTCCAAAAATCATTCTTGCTCGCACACAAAACGGACAGTGGTCATAAACAAATAACTTCATAGCAATCTCCTTAAGACTAAAACTTGTGAGCAATTTTAATACGAATTCGTTCAACTAATATCAATAATAGCACTACCAAAAAAAATAAAATAGCCACACCTTCCGTCGCATACAGCGCTTTTTCATAACCGACTCGATTAACATTAATAAAAGGATAAGGATATTGACCCGTGTAGTAACCTCTAGTAAAAATATAAATACCATAAGTTAATAACGATAAAAAAGCATAAAAAATAATACGCGGTTTAATGCGGCCAAAAGGACCATAGATAAACCATGTTATTAGCCCAAGTATCGGTAACACTAAATGTAAACTTTCATTGGCAAACGCTAATAATAAGGTTGGAGGACGATGGATCCCTCTTAACATCACATTATAGACAATCATCGTTATAATAATGCCAACTAATCCATTAAGTCTAATCACATTAAATACCGTATTTGAGCATGATGGTTTTAAGAATAACATTAGGCAACTGATCCCAAACATAATATTAGATAATACAGTAAAAAAACTATAATAAAAAATAAGACGACCGACTGCAGATATCGGCTGCCATGGTCTAAGCTGTTGAAACCAATAAGTATAAGTCTCTATACCAACCACAAAAATAACAAATATAAAAATAAATAAATTCAAACTACGATTTATCATATATCTTATCCTGATATAAAAAATTGTTTAAAATACCTTTTCATCTATGACTACTGTTATAGTTTTTTTGCAATATAGTTGGCGATTATGGGACCAAATATCAACACGCTAAATAAACGTAAAATCTGTAATGGCAAGATGATTGCTAAATCTGAATGGGTGTCTAAAGCAAGAATAACTGAAGTTTCTAGCCCTCCTGGGCTAGTAGCTAAAAAACAGGTCAAGTAGTCAATACCTAAATAAATATTTAATAAAATTGCCTGCATATAGCAAAAAATTAACATAAAAAAAATGGTTAATAAAATCATAGGTAGAGTGCGAATCGCAATTTTAATTAAAGCTAAGTTAAAGCGCAACCCAACCGATAAACCAATAGAACTAAAGCAAAGCATTAATAACCATGGCGGCGTTTCAATCTGTATAAATCCATTGATTTGCAAGCAAGCTCCAATTATCATTGGTAACAATACTCGCCCTGAAGGAAACTTTATTAAGCGTGTGAAGAAAACTCCAACCATAGCTATCGCTAATGTATAGAACAAATTGAAACTTGGTGCAGCTAACCACTGCGGTTGGCTTTCTACATTGGTATTAATTTCCAAAATAAAAAAATGTGAAAATATCGCTAGCATAGTAACGACAAATATCACTCTACAGTATTGGATTAAAGCAACTAGCCTTGGATCGGCACCATAATCGCCACAAATACCAACCATCACAGAGGCTCCGCCTGGCATAATACCCCAAATAGCCGTCGCCGCTGATAAAGTAGAAAAACGCACTAGGAAAGCACCTAGAATCATACTAATGAAAATAGTCGAAACGGTAATAATTAACGCTAATTGCCAATAAGAGATCAGATCATTTAAAACATTAGCGGTGATAGCTTCGGCAATAAGACACCCTAAAATACCTTGTGCTAGATTGAAAATAGGTTTTGGTACAAATACACTAGCATTTTTTAAAGCAAAAATAATTCCAGCCAAGATTGAGCCAAGCAAAAATGCCGCGGGCACATGATTAAGATATAACGGTACAGTGATAATACCATAGAGTATCAAAATCATACTCCATTGCTTGATTTTAGAGTAATTAACGTTCATTTATACCTGGTCAAATATGATTTTATCTAGAATTAATAGGCAATAACTATGTTACTGAGTAATAAATATGAGTTCAATAATAATTAATGATTAAATCCTAAGATAAGTGAACAGAGCAATGACTTATATAATAGTATAAATAACAAAATTACTCTTTTACATTCAGATCTAGCGGGAAATATAGTGAGCAGGAATATTGAACAGTCTCATAAAAAGCGACTAAATCTAATCCTTATAAGGGATATTTCATTATGATTAATAACAAAATATCCCCTATTTTACAATCAACTACATGCTTTTGCGGCAGCGAGTGCTTTATTATAATCGGGTTCAGTTGCAACTTCTTTTACATATTCAACATAAACGACTTTATTATGTTTATCTATGACGAAAACCGCGCGAGATAATAAGCGAAGCTCTTCTATAACCACACCATACTTTAAACCAAAATCGAGATCTTTATAATCTGATGTCACCTTAACTTTATCGATGCCCTCTGCTGCACAATAACGATTTAGCGCAAAAGGTAGATCGACACTAATAGAAAGGATTGCGATATCGTTAAGCTTAGCAGCTTCGACATTGAAGTGGTGAACTTGAGCATTACAAACCGAGGTATCTACTGATGGTACTGCATTAATGATTTTTACTTTACCATTAAAATCAGATAATTTTACTGGCTTTAACTCTTTATCAACGACACTAAAATCATGAGCACTGTCGCCGACATTAACTTTATGACCAAGTAAAGTGATAGGTTTCCCTTGCATAGTAACTTCATTTTCACGTTTTTGCATAATATTTCCTCGAATTAAAATACCGATTAAAATCTCTTTCTTTAAAGAACATCAATTACTAAAATTTATGACATTATCTACAAAATTTATTAAATATTATTGCTATTACTATGAATGTAATAATAAAAAAAGGCAACTACCAATAATCTATTCCATGAATTGTTATAATTAATAGATAAAGCTAAAAATAGAGTAATACAGCATAAAAAATCGCCCTCAATTACACGTAAATGGGGCGATATAATTGCGTAACGCTATTGTTATTCTAACGCTTTGCCTTTCGTTTCTGGAATTAGGAAGAAGAAAGCAAATGCAGAGAGTAAATAAGCTCCTGAGAGTAATGCTAAAGCATAGCTAATTGAATATTTAGTCGCCAAATAGCCAATTAAAACTTGCGCAATTCCCGCGATCCCGCGTCCGACATTAAAGATAATATTTTCAGCACTTGAGCGAGCATCGGTTGGATAATGTTCTGCAAGAAGCGCACCATATCCCCCCATCATTCCATTAACGAAAAAGCCAATAACAGAACCAAAAATAATCAGTACAACCATGTCTGTCTGCTGAAAGTAAAACCAAATAGAAACAGATGAAATTAATAAGAAAATAATATAAGAAGGACGGCGACCTAATTTATCACATAACCAACCAAAAATAATAATACCCGCTACCATGCCGATGGTGGTTGAAATAGTCCAAAATGTTGTGTTTTTAAATGGCAATTTTAATTCATTAGCTATCATAGTCGGCATCCAAACCATCAAACCATAGAAGCCAAAATTCTGTACAGTACAAGCGATGGTTAAACCAATTGTAGTAAAAATGGTCCGTGGATTTTTAAATAGCTTACCTATTGAAATCGTATTTTTATTACTATCTTTTAGCGTCTGCCAGATTTCGGGTTCTTTTAATCCCTTACGTGTCCAAGCGACAAATAATGCAGGAAGAACGCCTACGGCAAACGCCCATCTCCATCCCAAATAATCGCCAATAAATGTAACCGTAAGCGTCGCTAAAATAATACCTACTTGGAAACCTAGAGCAACAATAGACGTCGCTCTAGAACGCTTATGTTTCGGCCAGCTCTCTGAGACTAATGTCATTCCAATACCAAACTCACCACCTAAACCTAAACCGCTTAAGAACCTAAATAGTGCAAATGTCTCATAATTTGGCGCAATCGCACACAAACCGGTAAAAAATGAGAAAATCAAAATCGTCCATGAAAAGACTCGAACTCGGCCATATTTATCGGCCATGATACCAAAAATAATCCCGCCAAAAACCGCACCTAATAGTGTTATGGTATTTAATATGCCTGCTTCGGTTGGATTTAAACTAAAATAGACCATAATCATTGGCATACAAAAGCCCAGCAACATAATATCCATACCATCTAAAGCATAGCCGACTGTCGATGCAAATAACGTTTTCTTTTGATATGGTGTTGCTTTGGTCGTTTCGCTCTCCGTTTGCGTTGCTACCTCTAACTCACTTGTCATTGCTACCTCAAATATTATAATTAACGTGTTACTATTCATTTTCGATAAAAAATATGCTTGCCATTTTGCTTGATCTTCAATAAGAAAGCAAAAAATATGCCATTGAATCAATTAATACTCCCCCATACCACATAAAAAATAATAATATGCAATCAATATCAAAAAGGAAACTAACTATAATAAATGACTTAGGTCACATTTTTTCTACGATTATTGAATAATGATTATTTAATAACCTTTATTTTGGTATATTAATTTTACTTACTAACTCGTTTAGATAGATAAAATTATATTTATATCGCACTGGGGAAATCATGAAAAAGACTAAAATTGTTTGTACCATGGGACCGTCAACAATCGAAGCTCATGTAATTGAATCATTAATGTTAAACGGTATGGATGTCGCTCGGTTTAATTTTTCTCATGGTAATCAAGCAAGTCACCAAAAACACATGCGATTGGTAAAAAGTATTGCAGCAAAATTAGATATTAATATCGCAATTATGCTCGATACTAAAGGGCCTGAAATGCGGTTAGGCAAATTTATTGCCAATAAAGTAACGCTCTTGCAAGGCAATCGGTTCACCTTAACTGGGCGAGAGATTGAAGGCGACGAAACAGCTGTGTCAATTAATCACAAATATCTAGCGCAAGAAGTTAATATCGGCGATAAAATCTTACTTTCTGACGGGTTGGTGAGACTAACCGTCATAGACATTAAAGATCTTGATATTATTACTACTATCGAAAATACCGGGGAAATGAGTGATCACAAACGCGTCGCAGTTCCTGGTGCAAACCTTAGTTTACCATTTTTATCTAACAAAGATGTTGATGATATATTATTTGGCTTAAAAGAAGATATTGATTTTATTGCCGCCTCATTTGTGCAACGCGCCGAAGATCTAGAAGCAATCAAAGCACTATTACAGCAACATTCAACGACGGTCAAAATTATTGCTAAAATTGAAAATGCTGAAGGTGTCAAAAATATGCAACAAATTCTTGATGTCGCCGATGGATTTATGATTGCTAGGGGCGATTTAGGCGTAGAAATTCCTGCTGAAAGGGTTCCGTTACTACAAAAACAAATGATAAAACTTTGTAATCAAGCAGGTAAGCCCGTTATCACTGCTACGCAAATGTTAGAAAGTATGACTATCAACCCAAGACCTACCCGCGCAGAAGCTAGTGATGTTGCTAACGCAATCTTAGATGGCAGTGATGCCATAATGCTAAGTGGAGAAACGGCATCGGGGGCTTATCCTCTTGAAGCCGTGCAAACAATGACCGCGATTGCAAAGTGTATTGAACCCACTTTAGACAGTGAAGTCAGTCTCTCTCGTTATGGTTATCACAAAACCGTAACCACCAATGCGATTTGTCATGCTTCGGTGCAAGTAAGCCATGAACTCAATGCAAAAGGTATTATTACCGTAACGGAGAGTGGTACTACAGCACAAATCGTCTCAAAATATCGCCCTTCAACGCCAATATTTGCCGTGTCTCCATATGAAAAGACATTGCGTCAACTACAACTTGTTTGGGGCGTGATCCCAATTAAAGGCAACGAAAAAGCCAAAAATACTGAGTTAATGATCAGAGATGCT
Organism: Orbaceae bacterium lpD02; assembly: GCA_036251875.1. Lineage (NCBI taxonomy): Bacteria > Pseudomonadati > Pseudomonadota > Gammaproteobacteria > Orbales > Orbaceae > Orbus > Orbus sturtevantii. The sequence continues at coordinate 927,003 of CP133960.1, forward strand.
ATTAAGCAATGCATGAAAAAAGGCTACCTTACAATAGGCGATGAGGTCATTATTACTGCTGGCGTACCGTTAGGCAAAGTAGGAACAACCAATATGATATTTGTTAATACAATAGGTCAAGATGATGAGTAGTTAAAGAAAATTAAATGGGGGATTCCCCCCATCAGATTGCTGACAAAGAACTCGCTTTTTAGCGAGTTTTTTGATCTAATAGTGTGGTGTGTAACTATCAAAGGTATGTCCCGATGCTTAGAAAACCGACACCAGCAACCCCTGAAAAAATAGAACAAATATCGCTCGAAGCCCTTGTTCCTCAAAACCACCTTGTCCGTAAAATTGCTAAGATTATTGATTTCGAATTTATTCGTGATGCAGTGGCGTCCCTTTATTGTAAGGATAATGGACGCCCGGCAGAAGATCCCGTCAGATTATTCAAAATTATGTTATTAGGTTATCTTTTCGGCATTCCCAGTGAGCGGCGATTGGTGCAAGAAATACAGGTTAACTTAGCTTATCGTTGGTTTTTGGGGATGGGATTAACCGAAAAAGTGATTGACGCGTCAACCCTAAGCCAAAATCGTCGACGTCGATTTAATGATAGTGACATTTATCAACAGATTTTTGATAATATTGTCGAGCAAGCTATCGCGAAAGGCTTAATTAGCGGCCGTATCTTATATTCGGATAGCACGCATCTTAAAGCCAGTGCCAATAAGGGAAAAGCATGTAATGAAAAGCGTATTATTGAGCCGAGCCAATATATTAATGAGTTAAATAAAGCAATTGAGGAAGAGCGGGCTACACATGGAAAAAAGCCTTAGCACCAAGGACGGAAACACGGTATAAAGCCGTTAAAATCAGCACCACCGACCGAGAAAGCGGTTTTATGCATCGGGAAGGCAAACCTAAAGGGTTCTTTTATCTTGACCACCGAACGGTTGATGGTAAACATAATCTAATTACCGATACGCATGTTACGGCGGGAAATGTTCATGATTCTCAACCTTATCTTGCTCGGCTCAAACGGCAGGTCACTCGGTTTAACTTTGCGCCTGTTGGTGTGGGTCTTGATGCGGGGTATTTTACCGCCCCTATTTGCCATTTATTGTTAGCTGAGCAGATATATCCCGTAATCGGTTATCGCAGGCCGAATCATGGCGCGAATGCCATACGAAAACGGCAGTTTATTTATGATAGTCAACGCGATACCTATACCTGCCCCAATGGGCAATCACTGATTTATAAAACAACAAGTCGTGAAGGTTACCGTCATTATCATTCTAAAGCATGTGTTTGCAAGCAGTGTCCGTTATTATCACAGTGTACACAAAGTAAAAATAGTCTGAAAATCATTACTCGCCATATCTGGGAAGCCGATAAAGAAAAAGCGAATAATATTCGTCTAAGTAAATGGGGTAAAAAAGTTTATGCGAGACGAAAAGAGACCGTCGAGCGAAGTTTTGCTGACGCCAAACAACATCATGGACATCGTTATGCGAGATTTAGAGGGCTTGCTAAGGTTCAAATGCAGTGTTTGTTAGCCGCAACAGCGCAAAATATAAAAAAAATAGCGCTAAAGCTATTTTTATTGCTCTATTTTAGGTCACTTTTGAATGGATTTAATAAAATTTCAATTAAAAATCGTATTTATGGCTAAAATAAAAAAATAAACCCCGAATAATATCGAGGTTTGTCAGCAATCTGATGGGGGATTCCCCCCATCTGTATTATTCAAAGTACCAAAAACCTTTATTAACAAATTCAAGTAAACCTGCCAATAATATTTTATCATGTAACTCTTCACTCGATAGTTCATCTTTTTGGCATAAGAGATCGATATAGTGTTCTGCTAACTCGATTCGCTCACCATTTACATAACCTTTATTACTCAATTTAAAAATACGAATACTGGCTACGCGGTATAAATGCGCACCACTCTCCACTTCCGCAATAAATTCATCTAATGAGTAAGGAGGATCTAAAGGAATAATATTAAGTTCATGCATCGGCTGCGTCGTTTGCTTACCAAACCAGTCAATAAATAGCGCATTATCATGAATTAATGTGCACATCTGTGATTTAAGTATTTCAATTTCGTAAGAGTTGATCTGATAAGGTTTGTCCGATAACTGTAAACTTGGGTCTTGGTAAAAAATTCCTTCGGACACATTATCTAAGACATAATCTGCAAAGCCAGTTAATAATTCTTGTGATGTTGGTGTTCTAAACCCTATCGAATAGCTTAAAGATTCGGTCAAGCTTACTCCGTCATGCGGATAGCCAATAGGAATATAAAGAATATCGCCGGGATTAAGCTCATCATCAATGATTGGTTCATACGCCTCTACATGTAATAGCGCTGCATGGGCGCTAAACTGGTGATAATTAGGATTACGATCACCCACTTTCCAACGACGCTTGCCCATACCTTGAGTGATAAAAACATCATAATTATCAATATGCGGTCCAACCCCTCCTTCAGGGGTAGCATAAGAGATCATCAAATCTTCAAATTGCCAATGTGGTAATACCTTAAAAGGCTCAACTAACGTCGCCGCATCTTGATGCCAATGATCCACCGCTTGGACAAGTAAGCTCCAATTGCTTTCGCCCAAATGACTATATTCCTCGAATGGACCATATTTTGCGTCCCACTTACCATTTTTATTGCTTACAATGCGGCTTTCAATTTCACTTTCGACAGCCAGCCCTGCAAGTTCGTCTGGCGTGATTGGGTCGACAAAGTTAGGAAATGCCTGCCGTAATATTACTGGTTTTTTTTGCCAATAATCTTTGAGAAACATTTCCCAATCTATATTTAAGCGATTATTCATAAATAAACCCTTTATTAAAAATAGTTTCATGCATTTTGACCAATAATAAGATTGTGTCAATATAATTGACTATATTAATTGAAGTCGCCTGTTATTAGACTAATATTAACGCCGTAAACTTAATATTTAGTCAGTATACCGAAATTTAGTAAAATCATTTATACTGATCAACAATTCTGATAATTTATTAAGCTGATCTAAAGCAATGACATCTATATCAACTCAAGCACCAGCAATTGATAAAGCCAATCGAATTTTTCATTTTATTGCACAACATGGCGGTGTTACCTATACACAAATATATCAAGGATTGTCTTTACCACAAAGCTCGACGTCGGCATTATTAGCTAGCTTAGTGGCGAATAACTTGCTAAGGCAGAATGGTAATAAATATTTTTTAGGCCTCGTTTTTTATGAATTTGGCAATAAATCAGTGGAACAATTTAATATTCGAGAACTCGCCATCGCCCCCCTTACACAGTTACGAGATAAAACTCACCTAGCTTGCCACCTAGGTGTTTTAGATGGAGATTCAGCAATATACCTTGCTAAAGTCGATAGCCCGAATGCTATTATGGTAAAAAGTTGGCTAGGTAAACGGTTATCGCTACATTGTTCGGGATTAGGTAAAGTATTATTAGCTTGGTTACCCGAAAAACAGATCGATTTTTTACTTCCTGATGAAAATTTACCCGCACACACTAAAACAACCATAACCACAAAGACTGAGTTCAAACAAGAACTGGAAAAGGTGCGTAAAAATGGCTGGGCATTTGATAATGGCGAAGATTTTGAGGGTGTCACTTGTATTGCGGTACCTGTATTTGACCATAAAGGTAATGTAGTTGCAGCAATTAGCACATCTGGTGTCGTATTCCAAATGCCCACAGATAAAATTGAAATTTTCGCCGAATATGCGATTGAATCAGCCACAACGCTAACACAAAAAATGAGTTAACTCTTAGCCACAATATAATAAAGCGATATTATCGACTATCCAATAGGATGATCATACTGATTATTGTCCTCAATACAAGCACATTGGTACTATCATTAGGATATAAATAATATAAAGCATGATCTAGTTCACATTCTTTACCTTCAAATTATGTTTGATATTGTTATATCAAACTAACCTCTCTAGAATAATTTCATTATACAGATATAAATCTCAATATACTGGCGTAATAATAAAAATTATAATTTAAAAAGAGGTAACGTAATGACTATTCATACTTTTGATAATCCAGTACTCAATTCTGCTATAAAAAAGACATGGCGAAGGTTAATACCTTTCATGTTCATAATGTATTTTGTTGCCTTCATTGATCGAGTAAATATTGGTTTTGCTAAAGATGCGTTTGCAGCTGATATCAATCTCAGCAACGAAGCTTATGCGCTAGGGGCAGGAATATTTTTTGCTGCTTATGCGTTATGTGGCGTGCCCGCTAATTTAATGATGAATAAACTAGGTGCAAAACACTGGTTAGGTGCCACGACTATGTTGTGGGGACTATTATCGGCGTTAACAGGTTTTGTCACCAATGAAGTCGAATTTATTATCCTCAGGTTCATATTAGGAATGGCTGAAGCGTGTTTTTATCCAGGTATTTTATTACTCGCTTCAATTTTTTTCCCTAATAAAATTAGAGGTGCGGCTATCGCTATTTTCGTCTTAGGTGTACCTTTAGCATTAACGCTTGGTTCACCAATATCAGGCGCATTGTTGGAACTTCATGGCTTATTAGGCAAGCCTGGCTGGTTTTGGATGTTTGTGCTTGAAGGACTTCCCGCTGCATTTTTAGGATTGGCCTGTTTTTTCTTTTTAGACAATAAACCTTCAGAAGCTCGTTATTTAACACAAGATGAAAAAGACGCCTTAACCACTCAATTAGCTTTAGAACAAAAATCGACTACCACCAGTAAAGTAACTGACGCACTTAGAAATATTAAAGTGTGGCACTTAGCATTAATTTATGGAACAATCCAAATTGGTGTATACGGTTTATTGTTTTTCCTTCCATCACAAGTTGCTAATTTAATGGGAACTAGCCTAGGTTTTAAGGCATCATTAGTTGCCGCAATTCCCTGGGCTATTTCAGCGCTAGGCGTATATTATATTCCACGTTATGCTGATAAATACTCAAATAAACGCGTTAGTATTTCTATTATTTGTATGCTGGCTGCTGCAATTGGACTTGCTGTATCGGCATTTGCAGGACCGGTAACTGCAATTATTGCACTATGTTTTTGCGCCACCGGTTTTCTTGCTGTACAACCGGTATTTTGGACTTTCCCACCGCAAATCCTAACTGGTTCGGCCTTAGCTGCCGGCATTGGATTTATTACCACGATAGGTGCTTTTTGTAGCTTTCTTGCCCCAATGATTCGAGTTTATTCAGAAAAAATAATGAACAGCGATGTAGCAGGCTCCATAACTTTATCTTTATTTACCATTCTCTGCGCAATACTGATTGGACTTTTAAGGAAAACCTATAATAAGTAAACAACGATTAATAATACTATCAATGAAGTTATTGAATAAAAACAGACAGCTAATAGTAGAGGCAATTTATGCAAAAAATATTACAAATTAACGACAATGATAATTTAATCGTTGCCTTAAAAGATCTGAAAAAAGGAGAATCAGTTATCTGGAACAACCATTCTTATGTTTTAGCCACTGATGTGCCTGCCAAACATAAATTTACCACTCAAGAGATAAATATTGGTGATATTTTATACTTATATGGTTTACCTGTCGCCAAAGCAACGGTCAAGATAGAAAAAGGTGCCATGATTACGACGCAAAATGTCAAACATTATGCAGCCGAAGTCAATTTAGATAATCGCTCTTATAATTGGACACCGCCAGATGTGAGTAAATGGCAAAATAGAACCTTTAATGGCATCATTCGAGAAGATGGGCGAGTCGGCACCGCTAATTATTGGTTAATTATCCCTCTCGTATTTTGCCAGAATAGAAATGTATTAAAACTACAAGAAGCCCTAGCGGCACCTCTAGGTTATAAGCAAACGAGCTATGACCAAGTTACTAAAAATTTATTAGGCTGCCATTCAAGCGATCCGCAAGAAAGTTTAACAAACCGAGCATTTGCTAATGTCGATGGTATAAGAGCATTAACTGTTAATAGCGGCTGCGGTGGAACAGCGACAGACGCAACCTCGTTATGTAAAATTTTAGCTGCTTACGCCGATCATCCAAACGTAGCTGGCATTACAGTTTTTGCTTTAGGATGTGAAAAATCACAAGTCAGCATCTTTGATGAACAGCTGAAATTACGTAATCCTAATTTTAATAAACCTTACCTTTTCTTCCGCCAGCAAGAATGGCAAAACGAAGAAGAGATGATGACCCTCGCCATTAAACAAACATTTGAAAAACTGACAGTGGCAAATCAAGTGACACGCCAGCCCGTTCCCCTATCTAAATTAAAGTTAGGTGTTAAATGTGGCGGCTCGGATGGTTTTTCGGGTATCTCAGCTAATCCTACCATGGGGATTGTGTCTGATATTGTGGTGAGCTTAGGTGGCGCATCGGGGCTGGCCGAGTTTCCTGAGTTATGTGGTGCCGAAGGTGATATGGTTGCACGCTGCATTAAAAAAGAAGACAAAATCCACTTCTTGGATCTAATGAATCGCTATGAAGAAGAAGCAAAATTATGTAATGCCTCAATTGCTGACAATCCGAGTCCAGGAAACATAAAAGATGGTTTAATTACTGATGCCATAAAATCAATTGGCGCCGCTAAAAAAGGAGGACATTCACCTATTTCGGCAGTATGCGATTATGGCGACCCAATGGCTGAAGAGGGGTTATCACTAGTTTGTACGCCAGGTAATGACGTTGAAGCAGTAACCGGGCAAGTTGCTGCAGGCGCTAATATTGTAATTTTTTCAACAGGCTTAGGAACGCCTACTGGTAACCCGATTGTTCCTGTTTTAAAAATTGCCACAAACTCGATAACTGCGAATAAGCTTAGCAGCATGATTGACTTCGACTGCGGGCCTGTTATTGAAGGAACATCTCTACAAAGCCTAGCTGATGACTTGCTAGAGTTAGTTATCAAAACAGCGAGTCATGACTATATTGTTAAATCCGATCGCCTTGAGCAGTATGATTTTATTTTTTGGAAAAGAGAAGTCTCTTTATAAACGATTTAATCGATAAATTTTAATTTCGAGTAGTCTCGAATAGTTATGAGGTAAGACAAATGATAAACCAACTTAACAGCAGCAATAAACTTGCAGGTGCTATCTGCCCTTCTGTTACGCCATTTACAACAGAGGGAAAGATTGATTTTAAAGCGCTAGAACAACACTACAAACGATTAACCGATGCAAAACTAAACGGTATTCTTGTAATGGGAACCATTGGCGAGTTTGCTAATATGAACATCGAAGAGAGAGGCTCATTAATTGAGCAGGCAAGAAAAATGACCTCATTACCTTTGATTGCGCACATTTCTAGTACAGTTATTAGTGATATGTTAATTCTGGCAGAAAAAGCTTATAGCAACGGTTATGATGCGGTTATGATCTTACCGCCCTATTATTATGGTCAAACTGCAAATCAATTAATTAGTTACTTTCAATACTTAGACAGTCAATTATCTGGCAATTGGTACATTTATAACTTCCCTGCAAGAACGGGGTGTGACGTTGATGCTACAATTGTTAAGCACTTAGCAACAAGCTGCCCTCGTTTTATGGGCATTAAAGACACGGTCGATTGTGCATCTCATACCCGACTCATTACCTTAGAATCACAAAAAATTCGTAATGATTTTAGTGTGTTCGCTGGCTTTGATGAATATTTTATACCTAACCTAATGAATGATGGTGCAGGCGTTTTATCTGGACTAACCAATATTGTCCCTGAATTATTTGTAGCAATACTTGATGCATACAAAGCTAATGACTTATCTACGGTTAAAAACTTGCATAAGAAAATAGCGAAACTTTCTGAAATTTATTTAATCGGTGAAGATTTTGTGACGACAATCAAAAGTGTAGTGGCAGAAAAATTTGGTTATATGCAACCCATCTCGCGTAATTTTAATGGCAAAATTGATAGCGCACAATTAAGAAGAATCGACGATATTTTAAATTCTTAATTAATAGATACTATAATAATTTATAAGGAGTCACAAATGACCTACCGCATGATATTAAATGAAACATCTTACTTTGGTGCAGGCTCTATTAGTCATATTGTTGATGAAGTAAAAAAACGTGGTTTTAAAAAAGCCTTAGTGGTAACAGATAAAGATTTAATTAAGTTTAATGTTTCGACCAAAGTCACTAACTTGCTCGACCAGACAAATTTAAGCTATCAAATATTTGATGACGTTATGCCCAATCCAACGATTGCCGTTGTACAAAAAGGGGTACAAACATTTAAAGATTCAGGTGCTGATTACTTAATCGCAATTGGTGGCGGATCGCCGCAAGATACCGCCAAAGCAATTGGTATTATTATCAATAATCCACAGTTTGCTGATGTTCGTAGCCTTGAAGGTGTTGCACCAACGACTAAAGCGGCAGTGCCGACAATTGCTATCCCAACCACAGCGGGAACAGCAGCAGAAGTTACTATTAACTATGTCATCACTGACGAAGAGAAAAAGCGTAAATTTGTTTGTGTTGACCCTCATGATATTCCTACTGTTGCCATCATTGATAGTGACATGATGGCAAGTATGCCCGCAAATTTGAAAGCAGCAACAGGTGTTGATGCATTAACTCATGCTATCGAAGGTTATATCACAAAAGGAGCATGGGAACTCTCCGATATGTTCCACCTTAAAGCGATTGAGGTCATTGCTCGTTCACTACGTGACTCGGTCAAAGGCATCAAAAAAGGTGGCGAAGACATGGCATTAGGACAATATATTGCAGGTATGGGCTTTTCTAATGTTGGGTTGGGATTAGTGCATGGAATGGCTCACCCACTTGGTGCGTTTTATGGCACTCCACATGGCGTCGCAAACGCGGTATTACTTCCGCATGTTATGGCTTACAACGCAGAGTTTACAGGAGATAAATATCGGGATATAGCGAAAGCAATGGGGATAAAAGATACCGAATCAATGCCGATAGATATTGCTCGTCAAGCTGCTATTAACGCAGTTAAACAACTAAACCAAGATGTTGGTATTCCTGCTACATTAAAAGAGATCGGCGTTAAACAACACGATATTATAGCGCTAGCACAAGCGGCATTTGATGACGTTTGTACTGGTGGTAATCCGCGCGACACTAGCATAAAAGAAATTGAAACACTCTATAACGCGGTTTATTAATCACTGCTGTTTTATAGGATTATAATAATAATTATGCATGGATGCTGATAATGTGTCATTAAATTACACAGAGATTATTAATAGAGGTAGGTTGCCTTCCTACCTCTTATTTTTATTAATGGTAAAGGTATCACGCTAACTAAAATTTATTTAGTACCGTAGATAAAGCTCAATTTCTCATTTTTTAAACTAATTTTAACTTTACCACCTTGTTGCAATTTGCCAAATAATAACTCATTAGCGATCGGCTTTTTAATTTGCTCTTGAATTACTCGAGACATTGGCCTTGCGCCCATTGATTTATCATAACCTTTTTGCGCCAGCCAAACTTTAGCCTCATTGCTTATCATGAGATCAACTTGTTTATGATTTAGCTGTTGTCGTAGTTGAGCTATAAATTTATCGACAATTAGCCTCATAATTGACTTGCTTAAATGTTCAAACCAAATGATATTATCTAATCGATTACGAAATTCTGGACTAAAGATACGATTAATTTCAAACATTGCATCATGGCTTTTATCTTGCAATGAGAATCCGATTGAAGACTTTACGGTTTCTTGCACGCCAGCATTAGTGGTCATCACTAAAATAATATTCCTAAAATCAACCTTACGACCGCTACTATCAGTTAACGTGCCATTGTCCATAATTTGCAATAATAGGTTATAAATATCTTGATGGGCTTTTTCTATTTCATCTAATAATAGAACTGCATGAGGGTGTTTAATCACCTGATCGGTTAATAGTCCACCGTTTTCATAGCCAACATAGCCAGGAGGAGAACCAATTAAACGACTGACCGTATGCGATTCTTTATATTCAGACATGTCAAAACGTAACAACTCCACGTTCAATATTTTAGCTAACTGCAAAGTCACCTCAGTTTTCCCTACTCCCGTTGGGCCAGCGAAGAGAAAAGCCCCAATCGGTTTATGGTCTAAACTAAGCCCAGCTCGATTAAGCGTTATGGCATCACAAAGTACATTAATCGCATTATCTTGCCCAAAAACAACCGACTTTAATTCTGCCGACAAATTTTGCAATTTTATTTTATCTGGAGTAGATACTGTGCTTTCAGGGATCCGCGCCAGCTTAGCAATAATTTTTTCAATATCGCTAACATTAATCGTTTTCTTGCGTTGGGCACTAGATAGCAACCTATTCTTGGCCCCTGCCTCATCAATAAGATCAATAGCTTTATCAGGTAAAAAACGCTCAGGTAAATACTTAACGGATAGCTCTACCGCGCTCTTTAACGCTTTTGCGGTATAGTGGACTTGATGAAACTGCTCATAGTAAGCTTTAAGCCCTTGTAAAATTTTGACCGAGTCTGCAACAGATGGCTCTTTTATATCTATTTTTTGAAAACGCCGCGCTAATGCATGATCTTTTTCAAAAATTCGACTATATTCTTGATAGGTTGTTGAGCCAAATACTCGCACTCTGCCTGATGATAATAACGGTTTAAGTAAATTAGCGGTATCAACCTTACTTTCTCCGGTCGCGCCAGCACCTATAATCATATGGATTTCGTCAATAAATAAAATACTATTTGGCTCAGCTTCTAGTGCTGCAACTAATTCATTAAAACGCTTCTCAAAGTCACCACGATAAGTTGTACCCGCAATTAAAATTGAAATATCGAATGAATAAATTGTGGCATTTGCTAACACGCTTGGAACACGATTGTGCTCAATTAACCACGCTAATCCTTCAGCTATTGCTGTTTTGCCGACTCCCGCCTCACCGACTAAAATAGGATTATTTTTACGACGGCGACATAAAACCTGCATCACTCGCTCAACATCATTTTCTCGTCCAATTAATGGATCTATTTTCCCTTGTCTAGCTGACAAATTGAGATTTGTTGTATAGCGCAATAACGGACTATTCTCTTCATTATTATCGTTACTATTTGTTAAATCGTCAGTGTTTTCAGGCTTAGCTAATTGGTGGGATAGATAGCGTGTTAGCGTGAGCAAATCGAGTCCACTGCTATTTAATAGGTAAGCCGCATAACACTCTTGTTCTTGAAGCATTGAAACCAGTACATCACTACTCATAACCTCTTGTTTCCCTGATGATTTAACTTGAATAAGTGCACGTTCAATGACTCGATGAAAAGCAACGGTGGGCTCAGTTATATACTCACCATCATGGCGAGAGGAGAAACTACCATTTTGCTCAATAAAAATAGTTAACGCGTTAATAAGATCATCTATGTCAACATTAAGTGCTGACAAAATATCAACAATTGAATTATCGCTTAGCAATGAAAGTAACAGCTGTTCCACCGTTAAATATTCATATCCCAAAGACTGAGCGTGATTAAAAGCATCATTAATTACGCGCTGTAGCTGCTTATTCATCATGATGAGACTTTCTCCATAGTACATAGTAAAGGGAATTGATGTTCTGTTGCATAATGAGTCACTTGAAATACTTTTGTTTCAGCAATTTCAGCCGAATAAATACCACAAATTCCTTTCCCCTGTTTATGGACCGCCAACATAATTTCAGTGGCACTATGTTCATCATGATTAAAAAAATGCATTAAGACCTCAATCACAAAATCCATCGTGGTATAGTCATCATTATGCAAAATGACTTTATATTTAGCGGGTGGGGCGATATTTTTTACATTTAATTTATCAACGACTTGTTGTTTACTCATATTTAATACTCTACTAAAAGCACTTTATCGGGTATGATACTCATTTTTATCAGTGATTTATACACAAATTAACATAATTGCTCGTACAATACATATGAACAACATTCGAAAAATAACAGCGCCGAAAAATAAAATGGAGCTATTTAAATGGCTTTGCTCGGGTAAACTAATTCTTAATCCTCTTTGGCAAGATTGGCGATATCGTTATAAATTTTTTTTACGAACTATTTTTCTTAGCCCGAAAACATTTACTTGGCTAGAACATTTAGCTAATTATCCTTTGCTTGGTTACTATTTATCAAGACAAACTAATTTACCTTGTAAGTTACAACGCCCCTATTTATCATCGAGTATGAATAATCAAGCGCGTCTACAAGCCTTAATCTATCATTATAATTTTCTTGCGACACACAACGATAAAATTACTCAAGCCTTTTATGATGATACCCCATATATGCTTGCCGAACTGACAGTCAAAAATGAAGAGCGAATTAATATTTTTATTCAAGCTGAAGATAAATACTCCCGTGAAGGGGAGCTGAGTATTTGTGTTTATGACCAAAATGGTGTTGACCTCGCAACACTGACATTTTCAATAATCAATTATCTGGGTAAATCAACATTATTTATCGCGGGTTTACAAGGATCGAATAGTAAAGATGCAAGAGCGACGATTCAGCAAGCAACCAAAGCATGCTATGGATTATTTCCTAAACGACTGGTCGTTGAGTGCGCTATTCTTTTGGCTAAATATTTTCAATTAGAACAAGTCCTCGCTGTGGGAAACAAAACTCACATTTACAATAATTGGCGCTATAAAAGCCGATTTAAGCAGCTTCATTCAGATTATAACGATTTTTGGCAGACACTTGACGGGCAAGCAGATCGCCAAGGGCTCTATATTCTGCCAAGCAATATTACGCGTAAACCTATTGAAGATATTGCAAGTAAAAAACGATCCGAATATCGTAACCGCTATCTACTATTAGATAACTTAATGCAGCATATTGAAGATCGTTTATCTCACTTGCAATAAAATATTATTTTAAAGGATAGTTTTATGTTATTCGGTGTTTTGATAGCATTAATTCCATTATTTATCGGTTATTTGATAAAATTATCGAATAAAGCATGGCTCAACAAAATTAATCAATCTTTAAGTCTGATTATTTACTTAATTTTATTTTTAATGGGTAGCGAACTCGCACAACTTGATGATTTACTTAGTCATTTAACAACAATTATTTCATCAACATTATTATTATTTATTTGTACATTTGGCTTGAATATGGTCTTTTTGTTAATATTTGATATTGCCTTACCATGGCGCAATACTAGCCCAAGTAATCAAGAATTGGCGTCACGTTTTAAAATGATTTTAGAGTCTTTACGAATCTGCTTAGCCTTAATTTTAGGATTTATCTGTGGTCTGATCCCCTCCTCTATTTGGCAATATAATGACCTTTCCTCTAAAGTTATCCTGGTTATTTTGTTAGTTTTGGTTGGTATTCAACTGCGCAGCAACAATATTACCCTAAAACAAATATTGATTAATAAAGTCGGCATGATCACAACGCTTACGGTTATCTTTAGTGCACTCTTAGGTGGTATTGCAGTCTCTTATTTATTATCCCTGCCTATGCATACGACAATGGCGATGTCTTCTGGATTTGGTTGGTACTCGTTATCTGGCATACTTATGACTGAAGCTCAGGGCCCTATCATTGGTAGCATTACTTTTTTAAATGACATTATGCGTGAACTATGCGCCATTATTTTAATTCCAAGCCTAATTAGGCGTTTTAAATTAACCTCATTAGGCATTTGTGGTGCCACCTCGATGGATTTTACCTTACCGATGTTACAAAAAGGGGGGGGAATTATGATAGTGCCACCGGCTATTGTACAAGGCTTCTTACTCACCCTAATAATGCCAATACTCATGTCATTCCTTAACTATTATTTTTAGTCTATTTTGAGCGACAATAAATCATGAATAAAAAAACCGTAAACTTATGCCCGTGCGGTACAGAAAAATCTTATAAAGATTGTTGTGAACAATATCATTTATGGCAGAAAAACCCGCCAACGGCCGAAATATTAATGCGCTCACGTTATAGTGCCTATGCACTACATAAAGCAGATTATTTAATCAAAACATGGCATCCTCAAACTCTGCCTAAAAAGCTAGATGAAGAGATAAGTGAAGCCAAATGGATTGAATTAGTTATTAATAAAAGTTGGAATAGTGATCTACCTAATGAAGCATTTGTTGATTTTACCGCACGTTATCGCAATGCTAAAGGTAAAGCAGACAAAATGCATGAAATTAGCCGCTTTATTAGACATGGTGAACATTGGTTTTATGTCGACGGGAAATTTATCTAAATAATCATTATCGTTAATTATCTATTTTAATTAGCTTGAGCTCACCATGTTGATCTTGATGAATATAATTTACCCCATCATGCCAAGCCCCTAATACCATCCGCATCAACGGTTTGCCATCAACATTAAACTGATGGATGGCGGGCTTATGGGTATGACCGTGAATCATTACATTGGCGTGATGGCTATTCATCATTGATTCAACCGCTTGTTGGTTGACATCCATAATATATTCATATTTTTGTTGGTTATGCAGATTGCTTTTATGACGGAGCTTAGTCGCAATTTTTAACCTAACATATCGAGGCAATAATAAAAATAGACATTGTAACCATTTACTATGCATTTTTCGTCGAAATTTTTGATAGGATAAGTCATCAATGCACAGCAAATCACCATGCAAAATAACGATATTCTCGTCACTATTTTTTAATACGCTAACCTCTGGCAAAATTGTCATCGAGCATAATTTAGCAAAAGTCTGCCCCAATAAAAAATCACGATTACCATGGATAAAATAAGTCGCAATATTTCGCGACTTAAGCTGATTTAATTGTTGGCTAATTTGTTGCGATAACTGATCAACAATATCGTCGCCGATCCAATAATCAAACAAATCGCCGAGAATATAAAGCTCGCTATTACTCGGTAACGACTGTAAAAAATGCAAAAAGCCTGTTGTTATTCCAGGCTCATCTTGGTTTAAGTGAATATCTGCGATAAAAAAACGTTGCATTACTACTCTACAGTAACACTTTTAATCACAACATCTTCAACAGGAACATCAGCATGCATACCGCTACGCCCTGTTTTTACTGATTTAATTTGATCGACAACGTCTAAACCGTCAACAACTTTGGCAAAAACACAGTAACCAAAACCATTAGCATCAGGCGAGCGAAAATCTAAATAATCATTATCGACCACATTAATAAAAAATTGCGCTGTCGCTGAATGAGGATCATTGGTTCGCGCCATAGCAAGGGTACCTACGGTATTTTTAAGTCCATTTGCCGCTTCATTTTTAATCGGTGCTTTAGTTTTCTTTTGTTTCATTCCAGGCTCAAAACCACCACCTTGAATCATAAAGTTATTAATCACGCGGTGAAAAATGGTATTATCATAAAACCCTTCTTTGCAATATTCGATAAAATTTTTAACCGTCTCTGGTGCTTTATCGGCAAAGGTTTCAATTTTAATATCGCCTTTATTAGTATGAAAAATAATCATAATCAATTCCTTCCAATTTTTTTATTGTGTTAAATGTTATAAATTAAATTATATCGCTACATAAATATTACAAACTAAATCTTTCGCAAGCAACCAATGTATTTTGCATCAACATCGCAACGGTCATTGGACCGACGCCACCAGGAACTGGCGTAATAAAACTCGCGCGTTTTGCGGCCTCATCAAATTCTACATCACCAACCAGTTTGCCATCGTCTAATCGGTTAATCCCCACATCAATTACGATCGCACCGTCTTTTATCCATTCACCTTTAACAAAATTAGGGATACCAATACCCGCAACAACAATATCAGCACGTTTAACATGCTCAGCAAGATCAATAGTTTGGCTGTGCGTAATTGTCGTCGTACAGCCTAGTAGTAATAGCTCTAATGCCATCGGGCGACCAACAATACTCGAAGCACCAACAACAGTTGCATTTAAGCCTGATAATTTCACTCCCGTCGATTGTAACATTTTAACAATCCCATAAGGTGTGCACGGCCTTAAAATTGGTTCACGCTGCAGCAAACGACCGATATTAAAAGGGTGAAAACCATCGACATCTTTTTTCGGGTCGATTCGCTCTAATACTTTTGTTTTATCAATATTATCGGGTAACGGTAGCTGTACTAAAATTCCATCTACCTCTACTTGTTTGTTCAATTTATCGATTAAATCGAGCAACTGCTCGGTAGTCGAGGCTGCAAAATCATAAGCAAATGAAACAAAACCAATATCATCACAGGCTTTTTGTTTATTCTTAACATAAATTTTTGAAGCAGGATCGCTGCCTACTTGAATAACCGCAAGCCCAGGTGCCCTTAATCCCTCTTTTTTTCGTAACCATACTTTATTTGCGATCTCATCTCGAACTGTTTTAGAAATGGATTTGCCATCAATAATAGTTGCCGTCATCTATTTTACCTCTTGCCCTGGCACAAAGCGGGTATTTTCTCAAATGTTATAAATGATGTCTATCTATCACTCTCATTAATATGCAATTAAGTGTTAAGCTTACTAGGTAACGACTCGATGTTTTTTATCATAGAAATAAGCAACACTAATTTCAACTAAAGGGATCATTAATAAAATAGCCCAAACAATAATTAGCGGTAATAATAAGCTATTTACTGCAAGCAAAACATAAAAATAGATAATTTCAATCACCATCTCACCCGTTAATAGTGTCGAGAGCTTAATTTCAAATACTTTATTAACGAGTTGCCGTTTTATACCTGTTGTTGTCGATAGTTGTTCTTTCAATTTCGATTTAATGAACTTAATCCCTACTGGTGACTCAACTGCTCTTAGCATTATCTGTTGTATTTTTTGTTGATTTTGATCTGCCAATTTAAATTTAGTCACCATTGACTGCTTAATATCAACTATCACGTCATCAATTACATCATCTAAATTTTTAGAAGCATAAACTATTGCTTTAACATTGATATTAATATCAATATTTTGGTCAATAAACGATTGCGCAGCTGTTTGATAAATAGGCAATTTACTGATAACTTGATCACGCGCAGTGATGATAAAACCATAGCCACTACCAAATACTAAGCAAATAACAGGAATAAAAAAGTAATAGCTGCGCGCAATATACTTCTGTACACAATAGCGTCGACTAACTAATACCACTTTACGAAATAAAATAAGTACAATTAATGCAAGGATAAAACTAAATAATCCAAATTTAATTCCACCCCAAATAACACTTAGCACATTGAAATATTGAGAAAAAAGAGCATAATATTCACTCATGAGCTGTCCTTTACTCGGTTTTTAAGTGAAAAATAGTTACCAATAATGAGTGAGATTCAATACTTAAAGCTAATTTTTGCATATTAGTTTACAACGTCACTGCGCTCATTAAATGATTATACTTATCATCGATATCAGTAATCAATGTGCACACATCATCATCAAATGATTTTAACAACGTTTTTTGTTGTTTCCATTCCTGCTTGGCAATTTTTTTGATTGCAGAGTAATTTTTAAAAACATTAAAACTAAAAATACTATCACTAATTATTTTATAAAATACCTTTTTACCGATTGCCTCACCCTCTTTTTTTAAATTATTAAACGGTTTGTAGTAGAAGTAAGTAACATCATTTTTTGTCGTAATAGCATGACTTAATAGCTCGGTAAGCTGTGCATATAAGCTATTTAGATTTTTTAGCAATCCACTATCGTTACCTAGCCTTTCGTTGATCGCCTTTTCAAAGACAGATCTAACACCGCCTAGCTCTCTATACGCTTGCTGTTCAAAATTAGGTAATTGCCATCGCAAGTAAGCCTGAAATTCCTTTGCTTCTATTTTCGTAGCCGCTTTAACATTAACGGTATGATTATTTAGCACCATCGAACCATCATTGTTAATAGCTAACCTTGTTGTTGGATTAGTAATCAAGACCGACTCATTATCAACAATGATATCGTATGAAGGTTTAACTAAGCATTCTTTCGTTTTTGCTGATATAGCTTGCACACAAAATAAATTTACGACAAAAATCGACAGTAATAAACTTTTTCTTATCATCACAATAATCCTACTGGTTAGGATGAATTTTAATCATAAAAATTGCCACAGCACCTTGACCATCAGTTCGATTTACAACACTAATTTCACCGTTATGCACAATAGCAACTTCTTTGACAAAAGATAATCCTAGCCCACTACTTTTACCTTTATTTGGTCTCGGTAATGAATAAAATCGTTCATAAATTCGATTAATCGCATACTCAGGAATACCTCTACCATTATCTTTTATTTCAACTGAGTAATAATTACCTTTAACCATTGCATTTAGTTCAATTTTACCGCCTACGGGAGTGAAATCCAACGCATTACTAAATAAATTAGTCAACGCTTGAATAAGTAAAAATTTATCTCCCGAAATAATAATTTCATCATTTTTATGAACGACAAGCTCGATACCTCGTGATTGAGCTTCAACAGTTTGACTTTCAATAACTTGGCTAATAATCTCACGCATATTTAACGACTGAAAATTAACACCCACTCGGCTTTCTAATCGAGCGAGTTGTAACATTCGTTCAATAAGGATACTCATACGTTCAGTTTGTTGATCGATATTTGACAAAAAGCGACTCTGCGTTTTTTGAGTTTTATCCAATTCATTGACACTTTGGGGTAACTTATCATTAGTGTTTTGTAATATTTCAGTTGCTGCTCGAATCGATGATAATGGGCTTTTTAATTCATGGGCAAGCGTGTGAACATATTTTTCAATATAATCTTTACCATCAAGTTTTAAACGCATGTCTTCTAGTGCATTCGCTAATGTTTTAAGCTCTGCTGATGCAAGCTTAGGTAAAGCGACATTTTGACGATTAGATACTTGACTAGCATAGTTTACTAATTTTTTAATTGAATAATTAACCCAAGAAATAATAAACACACCAATAGCAAGAGCGACAAAGATTAAAATCATACCACCTAATAAAATGTGCTGTTCGCCTCGGTCAATAATTGAGGACATCGATTGGTTTGGTTTAGAAACGGTAAGAACACCGATAAGATCGCCGTCAACTTTTATTGGTGCAGCAACATACATCACTGAACTTGTCGCATCATCGGGATCGGTGTTAGTAACACGTGCGCCATACTTACCTTGTAGCGTAAGGTAGACATCGTTCCAACGAGAATAATCTTTCCCTTCATCACGCTTATCTGAGTCAAAAACCACAATACCTTTTTTATCAGTAATATAAACGCGATAGGTCATT